>NZ_JAJNHW010000008.1:0-127626 GCF_022386695.1 Mammaliicoccus sp. D-M19
AATATTATTCTAGCATGTAGAGATGCATTTTTTAATACAACGGTTAAACCATACTGTACCATACGCATAGCGTATGGTTTTAATTACACAATAAAAACCATGGTATCAGCACTCAAGCTGAAACCATGGTTTTCTTCATGCCCACCATATATTTCCTAATGATTCGTTTATATTTACTGTTTGTAAATTATGTGCTGCTTTTTGGAATCCTTCTTCTACTGACATGATTGGGTCTTCATGTTCTATACTCACGACATAATCATATCCATTGATTCTCAATGCACTAATAATATCTCCCCATACTTGTGGGCTATGTCCATAACCGACTGTTCTGAATGTCCAAGCTCTTGATTGAACTGAACTATACGGTTGCATATCTGTTAATCCGTACATATTGACATTTTCTTGGTCGATATAAGTATCTTTTGCATGAAAATGATGAATCGCACCAGCTTTACCTAAAATTTTAATAGCTGCTATCGGATCAATGCCTTGCCACCATAAATGACTTGGATCTAAGTTCGCACCAATAGCATCGTTTGTCGCTTCTCTAAGTTTTAAAAGTGTATGTGGTGTATGTACTGAGAATCCAGCGTGTAGTTCAATCCCTATTTTAACGTTATGATCTTTAGCAAACTGCGCCGCTTCTTTCCAATAAGGTATCAACTTCTTCTCCCATTGCCACTCTAATATTTCTGAGTATGCTGTTGGCCATGGTGTTACTGGCCAGTTTGGATGTTTAGCGTCTTCATCTGATCCTGGTATACCTGAAAATGTATTAACAACTGGGACACCTAGGATCGAAGCTAATTTTACCGATTTAATAAATGTCTCATGTGCTTGTTTAGCATGTTCTTTATCTGGTGAAACAGGATTGTCATGACAACTGAATGCACTGATTTCTAATCCACGTTTCTTTATAGCGTCCATAAATGCTTGTCTTTTACTTTCATCTTCTAACAATTCATCTACATTACAAAAGTGGTTACCCGGATTCCCACCTGTACCGATTTCGACCATTTTCAATCCAGATTCTGCAACATGATCTAACATTTCTTCAAACGTTTTATCTTGAAAAAGTACTGTAAATACACCAATTTTCATATGTAACACCCCTTATTTTATTTTAACACTCGTCCCTTGTTCACTACTTTCATAAATTGCATCTATTAATGCACTCACGCGTCTAGCTTCTTCCGGTTTCACGACCAACGACTCTAGTCCTAAACAACTGTTCACAAAGTTTAAAGTCTGACGTTCTGCAGCAATATTTTCATTATGTTCAGCATATGCTTGTTCGTTGAAAAATGTACCAAATCGAGGTTGATAAATTTCAAATGGATAAAGGTTAATGCCTCCATCTACACCAGACATACTTAAGTGAATTTTATCTTCTTTAATATTCGCAGACCATGAGCATTCAAACTGCATCGTTGAACCATCTTCAAATGTTATAAATGATGAAACATGGTCATCTACTTCAAATGTTTCATGATCAAATGTTCCCCAATCATTGATTTGATTAGGCGTCTGACTCAAACGGTTGTATGTCTTACCTAATACTTCGACTGGTTTAGCATCTGTTTGTAACCATAAAGCAAGGTCCAATAAATGGCATCCATAATCAATTAGACTGCCACCACCTTGAAGTTGTTTATTTGTAAACACACCCCAGCCCGGCACTTTTCTTCGACGCAATGCTTGTACTCTCGTTACAAGCGCATCACCTACAACACCTTCGTCAATTGCACGACGGGCTGTTATCGCCGCATCTGTAAAGCGATAATGATAGCCTATTGCGAGCACTTTACCGGATTGATTTGCCGCTTCAATCATTGCATCACATTCTTCACGATTCATAGCCATTGGTTTCTCACAAAATACATGTACACCTGCATTTAACGCTGCAACTGTTATTTCTGCATGAAATTTATTTGGTGTACATATGACGACCGCATCTACACTTTTAAACATCTCCCCATATTCAGAAAAGACATTTGGAATTTGAAATTGTGATGATACTTTTTTAGCGAGCTCTTGATTGATATCTTGTACACCAACAATTTCAACTAAGTGATTTAATTTTTGTAAAGCTGGTATATGTCTGTTTTGTGCGATACCGCCGACACCTATAACACCTAGTTTAAGTTTATCCATAAATATAATCTCCTATTTTATTTCTTGCTAATTTCTTCTAAAGGTTGTGCATTACCATATTGATGTTTTGGTGTGCGATCATTTTTCGCCCACTTAACAGCATTTTTAATAACTTGTTGAATTTCTTCATTATAATAAGTAGGGTAACTTTCGTGTCCCGGTCTAAAATAAAAAATCTTTCCGTTTCCGCGCTTAAATGTCGCACCACTTCTAAACACTTCTCCACCTTCAAACCAACTGATAAATATTGTTTCATCTGGTGCTGGTATATCAAAGTGTTCGCCATACATTTCTTCTTTTTCTAATTCAATATACTGCCCTAATCCATCTGTAATTGGATGCGTTGGGTCAACTACCCAAAGTCGCTCTCTATCATCTGCTTCGCGCCATTTTAAGTCACATGTCGTACCCATCAAACTTTTGAATATTTTAGAGAAATGTCCAGAATGTAACACGATAAGACCCATACCATCTAGTACACGTGCTTTTACTTTTTCAACGATTTCATCTTTCACTTCATCATGTGCTTTATGACCCCACCATAACAAGACATCAGTCTCAGCTAATACTTCATCCGTTAATCCGTGTTCTGCTTCATCTAATGTTGCTGTTTTAACGTCGTGCTCTTCACCTAAAAATTCAGCAATTACATTGTGAATACCATTAGGATAAACTGCTTTAATTTCTTCACTTTCTACTTCGTGTCTATATTCATTCCATACTGTTATGTTCATTAATAAAACCCCTTCTTAGTCAAAATATACTGCTTTACCAGTCTTAGCTGATTTATAAAGTGCTTCTAATATTTGTGTAATCACAATTGCTTGTTCTGGTTTCACAACAGGCTCTGTATCATTAAGAATACTGTCAATCCAACTACGTGCCTCTACTTCAGCTTCATCTACTTTTTCGCCTTCATAAAAATCAACGCCTTTATTCTCAAGTTCTACTTGCGTTGTATATAAAGAACCAAAGTCTTCTCCGTGGATTCTTAAGCCATCTTTCATATCGGCACCACCTTCAGTACCAGATAATGAACATTTTGCTTCATCTACTTCTAAAGAGTTTAACGCCCAACTTGATTCAAGCATGATTGTCGCACCATTTTTCATCTTAATAAAACCGAAAGCTGAGTCCTCTACTTTGAACTTTTCAGGATCCCATGGTCCCCATGCATTAGCTGCATTTTCTTTCTTACCTAACTTATGGAAAGTTGAACCCATTACTGATTCTGGTTCGTAATTATCCATCATCCATAATGTTAAATCGAGTGCATGTGTCCCTATATCAATTAAAGGACCACCACCTTGTTGTTCTTCGTCTAAGAAGACACCCCAAGTCGGCACTGCTCTACGACGAATAGCATGTGCTTTCCCAAAATAAATATCCCCTAAGTCGCCACGCTCTGTCGCTTTATGTAAATATTGACTGTCAGGTCTAAATCTATTTTGATAACCAATCGTAAGTTTCTTGCCATTACGTTTAGCCGCTTCAATCATTTCTTGCGCTTCTTCTGTCGTCTTAGCCATAGGTTTTTCACACATAACATGTTTACCTGCATCTAATGACGCAACCGTTAATTCCTTATGAGAACTGTTCGGTGTACATACATGAATGACATCAATAGCATCATCCTTTAAGAGTGATTGGTAATCTTCGTAAACTTTCGCATTATCTGTACCATATTCCTTAGCTGCTACTTGTGCTTTTTCAATATCGATATCACAAAAAGCAACAATGTTCACTTCGTTTATTTTTTGTAAACTCGGTAAATGCTTACCATTAGCAATACCACCACAACCAATAATTCCTACATTCAAACTCATATGTACAACCCCTTTTATGTATTTATGCTCAATTTAATAACATTAAGCAATCGCTTACATTTTTGTTTATATAACTATGTTAAAATAAAAAACAATAAACACCAACGAATAACACTTGCAAAGACACTTATATTTTACATCTGAATATATTTTCATAAGTTAAAAATATTTTCAGTATGATAAATAGAAAAAACAAGTGAATTATTTGAAATAAAAGACCAAGACCAAAATCACAAATTATAAAAATACCACCTCATTTCTAACTGATTAAATCAGCGAAATGAGGTGGTATTTATTTTTATTTTATTTATATCTTCACTTCAGTTGTTTGTGTGTATGAATGCTCTCCGAGGTTAATCATGGATTCTGATATATTTCGTGAGTGGTAACCAATTCTTTCAAGAATTGATATCATGTCGATATATACAAGGCTACCTTCTGGTGAACATTCGCCAGAGCTTAATCTTTTGATATGTTTTTTACGTAAGTCATGCTCTAGTACATATGAATCTTGGCTTCGTTTAACAACTTCGTCTTTTTTCACATTGTCATAAACATCAAATACTTCAAACGTTTTTTCATATGAAATTTTTACATGATCATATAATCGTTCAATGCTTTCTTCTGCTTTTGATGAAATTTGAATATCAGCTGATTGTTTCTTCTGCAATTCTTCTAAGTATGATTCTGTTAAAGTTGATACTTTCAATATTGTTCTATTAACATCATATAAAACAGATAGCCTTTCAGCATCTTTAGCTGATAGTTTTTTCTCAGATAATTTATTTAAATATTGACGGACATTATCATACATATTATCTACTGCAAGGTGTTTATCTTTATGCTTTTTAATTGCTTTTTCATCAATATTTTCAACATTATTCAACATTGAAACAGTCATTTTACCGATATTTTGAATTTCATCTTGAGCCTCTTGAAGTGCGATACTAGGCGCTCGATTAATTAAATTATTATCAAGATATTTCGGTTTATATTTTTCATTTACATCTTCACCTGGAATGATTTTCGTTACAATCCAAGCTAGTGCGAAGATGAATGGTAACTGTATAAGTGTATTTGTTACATTGAATGTTCCGTGTGCAAATGCTATAACCATTTTTGGATTTAAATTCATAGCGTGTTGAATCCATTCCATTATCATTTCGTAGAATGGTAATATTAATAGAAATACTGCTGCACCGATAACATTAAACATAACATGCGCCATCGCAACACGCTTAGCGGCGATAGAACCTGCTAAACTCGCTAATACAGCTGTAATCGTCGTTCCAATATTGTCACCTAATAAGATTGGTAATGCACCATGCAATGAAACTAAATCATTGGCATAGAACCCTTGTAAAATACCAATCGTTGCACTTGAACTTTGAACGATTAACGTCACAAATGTACCTGCAAGTACACCTAATATCGGAGTAGAAGACATATCTAACATAATTTGTTTAAAGCCTTCTAAATTAGCAAGTGGTTTCACCGCACCACTCATTAATTCTAGACCATAGAATAGTGATCCAAATCCGAAGAAAATCATACCGATATTTTTAACTTTTCTTTTTTGAATGAAGAAAATTAAAAACGCACCAAACGCTAGAATTGGTAAAGCATACTCACCAATGTTAATCCCAATAATAAATGCTGTGACCGTCGTACCGATATTGGCACCCATGACAACTCCTATTGCTTGTCGCATCGTCATAAATCCAGCACTTACGAGTCCAATTGTGATAACCGTTGTTCCTGAGCTACTTTGTATTAAAATTGTCACGATCATACCTGCAAGTACACCCATAATAGGATTACTTGTAAATCTATTTAATATACTTCTTAATCTATCGCCTGCTGCTGCTTGTAATCCATCACCCATTTGTTTAATCCCGTATAGGAAGATACCTAATCCACCGATGAATGTAAAAATCATTTGTAAAGCCGAGAGTTCCATAACACACCTCTTTAAAGTTATTGTAACCATTGTGAATAATAAACTATAATTGTTAAGCTAATGTAAATTTTTAATTAACTTTTATTAAAATTATGATTATTCTTTGCTACTTAATTTTTAAAAGGTTTTCATTATAGATATCTGGCAATTATTTATTAAATTGTTCTTCTATATTATGATGCATTTTAAAGATCATCATACGTTCACCTGTTCGTGAACTTAAATCTGTATGGAAACTTTTGACGTCTTGTTGTGTAATTTCAAATATCATTTGATATAAATGATCCATATCTGATTCTACTAATTTTGAACGTGTACGTTTTATACTCAGTAAACCTTCTTGCGTTTCACAAACGCTATACTCTGCAGGTGTAAGCACACCTTGTAAATCAACAATAATCATATCCCTAATAATATCTGTCTTTACAGATAGAGATCCTCTACCTAAATATTCTTTTTCCCATTGTGTAATGGCTTTACTAATTTTTGATTCACATGCTCCTTTTGTCATTTCCATATTTGTCTCTCCTTAATGCTTATTTTGCTTTATGTTAAATATTCAGCAATTGTTTCAATATTGCTTTGATTAATGGTCATACCGTTTATTGTAATACCAGATGGTATAAGTGGATGATTAGAAACTTGATGAATACTTTGTTTAATACTTTGGTGAATATCACTTTCACCATTTAACCATTCATGAATATTGTCACTACTAAACTCAGGCTTACAGTTATTAAACAAGTAATCGAGTGTTTTAATTTTTTCTGTATGACTTTTAACACTTTCAGGTAATGCGATCACTTGTTTATCGTCTGACTTTCTAATGATATAAATATTCTCTATATCATATTCATAAATCGCGATAATAATAGATCGCATCACATCACCATATGCATGCGAAATTTCTGCTTGATAGCTTTGTATCGACATAACATGATTAGGGTTGAAATTTAAAGATTCAACAAGTTGGCTTTCTAGATGTGTATTTAAATCAGATAGTATGAGTATATTTTTTTCATCATTCATATTATACATCCTCTCGAGTCTAGGACATAAATTGTTGTCCTGCTCATTTATTTACCATTTATGCCATTCACCATTTTCATCTATACTTGATAGCAATAACCAATCATTTTTAACTTTTGTGTTAAGCGCGGTATTTTCATTGAGTAATTTACGAATATAATCATTCGGCGCTTGTATTACAACTAATAATCGAATCGGTGCATGATAATATTCTCCATCAGCTTTCATGACTGATTGCCAAGGAAGACCTGTCAGTAAATCACTACCATTTCCTTGCATAACACCAATGCCACTCGTCACCGTTTGGGTTATTTTATTGCCGCTTCCGTAATAGTAAGGTGCTACCGTTGAAGCATAATATTGTAAGTTAATCCATTGTGCAACTGTCGCTGGACCACTTAAAATTGTATTTAAAATTTCACCGTCATGATCTTTCATCCAGTCATAATTATGCAGAAATGCACGACCATTTAATTGAGATTGCTCTGTTAATGTTCTCTTACCAATAACAAACGTTGCATTTCTAGCTAATCCCCATTCTGGTCGGATTTCACTCCAGTCACTTGCTAACTGTTCTGCTTTAGTTGTAGATTGTGCATTTGAATGTTCCATGCCCGGAATATCTTCAAGTCTTAAACGATTTGCTTCTTGACTAGCTTTAGGCAAAGCTGATTTTAATTTTTCTAAAGCACGCTCAGCTTGATTCGAGAGTTCGGGTACATAAAGCCATTCTAATTGATCTGTTGTCGTGCTATGTTCAGCAGCAACAAATACTGTATCTTCCGGAATTATAATGTTATTGCTTTTGAGTCCTTCTCTAACTTCAGGCAAATTACATAAAGTCGCTAATACTTTTCCATTAAAACCACTCGCTGATCCACCACACGCGCCACAATCTAATGAAGCTGCATAAGGGTTGTTTGCACTATGACTACCATGTCCGCAAATGACAACTAATGGCGCAAAATCTTCCGTTAAATCCATTAATTTCAATGCTTCTCGTGCGTAAGTAAGCTGTTCTTGTTTCGTAAACCCAATAGGTAAATCACCAAACCGATTTGACGCATAATCTATAGAAAGTTTCGTTTCCGGTTTATTCATAAGATTTTTATTAAATCGATTGACCAAATCTCCCGTACGTTTAGGCATAAAGCTTCTCGCTATCGTTTGTACACTTAGCCATGAACCTGTTAGTTCTGGAAGCAATAGACTTGGTAATACATTTTGTTTCATTTTTTTAAATGTATAAAATATTGACGAAATACTTTTTTTCTTTTCAACGTAATGATTGGATTGATGTGCATCTTCGTATTCATAAATCTTATGTTGCGGTTTATTCATTACTGGTAAAGCATTGTGTGTATGTTGATGTCCGAGTTCACACTTTTCAATTGGTAGTCCAAAGAATCCTGCAATACCAATCGTTTCGAAAGGACCTTCCATTTCTAATTGTCTTCTAAAAGGTTCCGACCGTGTATCAATACAAAAAGCGAGCTGTGCCTCGACAAATGCTTTATCATCTTCATGATGGAAATGAGATTGAATTTCACTTTGTAATTGTGACCCATACGTATCTTCCCAAGCTTCTAGCAATAATTTATGTTGTGTAATGCGATCAAATTGATGCGCAAATGTTACATAATCTTCTCGTTCACCTTGAGATAATGCGAACCAATTTTCCAACGTTAAGATTCCACTTTCAAACCAAGATAGCACTTGAGACATATCTTCTTCAGTATGTTGTTGCTCTTGAGCATGTTCACTCATCAATGTCCATTCCAAAGCCAATCTTATGGCTAAATAATCCGTCAGCAAGTTTAAACGTTCGTCTTTCCAAAGCATCATACCTGCCCATCCTGGTAAAGCCAACAAGTGTATTTCAAGATATGATTGTACTTGTGCTTCTGATATACCAAGTTTGTCTAAACAACTTTCAATTGTTTCAATAGATGTTGATGGTAGCATTTTTATTTTATGCCTTTCTGCCTTCGATAAAGATGGATCCAAATGAGCTAACCTTTTCCAATTTTTGAAGAAACCTTTACCATCTTTATGGATTGCCCATCCTGATTGATTATCATCAAGATATAATTTACTCCACTTAATCATTTGTGCATCCAACTTATCTAAATATGCCTGTCCAGAATATTGTTCAATACGCGTACTTAAAATAATGTCATCCTCTTTTTGTTTACTCAGTTCAACATTTTCTAATGATGTTCTTAATTGCTTTTGATCTTGTTCAGTAAGATTTACTTTGTGAGTTCTATTAAACAAGATACTTTCAGCGTATTCTCTTAACATCACTTTATTTAATGGCGTATTATCATTCGATAGCCATGCCGATAACCGTTCTTCTATATATTCCTGTTTAATTTCTCCTTTTTCAATTGCAGCAAATAATAAACTTTCATTCGGATACAAATCGACATTCTGTACATTTTGAAACCATCTCGCGACATTTTCAAAAGTACAATCTTCTAGGCTTGCCCAAGGATGTCTTGCTGCAAATATATTAATAGGAGAAAGTGGTGTTATGACACGACTCGCCTCTTTAATTGAATATGTGATGTCATTTTGTGATTCAATTGTTTGCGTCATGCTGATAACCTCCTTTAAACTCATGATTTTTCAAATAGCGTGGATGTGTTTCAATATTTTGCACTTTCGATTCACCTAAATGTACAATCCATAAATATATAATCGTGACAATTTTAGATGAATGATTTCTTGCAACCCACAAGTTCAGTGCACTTCCTATTAAAAGCAATACAATCATAATAATGACTGCAAATATAGGTGTATGATTCACATTTGTAGCGTATTGATGTAACAAATCATGGAATAAATGATGTACACCAAAGTAAGATAAACCAACAATTAAAAGTGCTAATAATCCAATGATTCTACCTAACTTGCCCTCACCATATGCGACTAGTTGTGTCCATGAAACAGATAATGACCAAGCTAATATAAGTGCACTAATGATTTGGTAACTACTCGTCGGATCCATAAGCCAAAAGATAATACCAATCATAATTGATAATAATCGACCAACTAGAACCCATATATATGACACACTTTCATTCATTCTTGAAGGCATATCAAAAGTTCTTACAGCAGAACCAGAACGTAAAAATAGCGTCGCTTTAAATAATCCATGTAACATAAGATGAACGATAGCTGCTGAATAAACACCTAAAGCACATTGGATAAGCATAAAGCCCATCTGTCCAATCGTTGAACCTACTAACTGCCTTTTATAATCCACATGTACTAAACTAATGCCAGCTCCCATCAATACTGAAATCGTTGCGATAATGATGAGCAATCCAATTATCCATTCATTTGTAAAAATCGGTGCAAATCTCGTTAAAATAACACCACCTACATTTACAATACCGGCATGCATAATCGCTGAAACAGGAGTTGGTGCCGCTACAGATTCTATTAGCCATCTATGAAATGGCCACTGAGCTGCTGGAATGATGACCGATATCACTAACATCAACTGAATAACCACACCTTGCCACGAATCAAATTGGTCAAGATGGCTTTCACTAAATATAGTAGACTGTTGCCATTCACCCGTTACATTGTATGTCAGTATAATCGCGATTACTAAAGCAATCCAACTAACGATAAAGATCATGCTAGTACTTTTCGCTAAACGTTTCGTAATGTGCCATTGTTTGTTTAAACCGATTAAACGCGTTAAACAAAATAATGTTAACCCCCATAATACCGCCATTAATCTTAAATCATTACTTAACCAACCAACTGAAGCAAACACCGTCATAAATGTAAATAATGAAAAATATTTACGATACTGTGCATCTCCATCTAAATAACGTACGGAAAACCTTTGAATAATAAGACCAATACTCAAAATAAAGAGTGCGAGCAACCATGACAATTTATCTAAATGCCAAAATCCTATATATACATTTCCGCTTGTCATACACAAGCCAATTAATGAGATAAGCACTGGTATAAATGCAATTACTAAGTGAACATTAATATATGACTTTGCCACTTTTGGCAGTAAATATATGATGCTACTTATAAGCGCTAATCCAATTGAAATAAAAAATAATACTAATAAACCTGTCATGTCGGTTGCTCCTTTTCTGTTAAAAGCAATAAAAAAAGCCGACAATTTAAAACAAACCTCTCGTGCAGATTTGCTTTAATTGTCGGCTTCAATCAAACTAACGCTTACCGTTATTTTAATTGCTTCCTTATTATTTATATGTAATCTTTTTGAAATTTTTAATCGTGAGTCATTGCAACGTTTTTACTTTTTCAATTAGCCAATATCGATTAGCCACTTGCTAAAGTTTAGATGCTATGAATTTTTTATATACTTTAATAACATATATTTATTTTTATCAAATGTCAATAGTTTGACTATTTAAAATATTCTATAGTTTCATTTATTCGTATTAATGATTATTCACTGTTAAAATAAAACAATATCTTAAACAAACGAGGAGATTAACATGAATAGATCAGACTTAATAGCACCAGAAACATACAATATTGTTAATGAAATCGAAAGACATGCAGCAGATGAAACGAAAGAAGCCATTATATTCGAAGATGTCGATGGCAACGTAGAAACGATTACGTACGCTAAACTTCTACAAAATTCAAATAAAGTGGGCAACATCTTTAAAGCACAAGGTCTTCAAAAAGGCGACAAAGTACTTATTATGATGCCACGCTTAATAAAAACATATGAAGTATACATTGCTGCACTTAAACTTGGGCTTATTATCATTCCAAGTTCAGAAATGTTAAGAACTAAAGACTTACAACATCGCATTACGCATGGTGAAGTCAATGCAGTCATAGTCATCGATCAATGTACAGGCGAATTTGAAAATATTCAAGAATATGATCAACTCACTAAATTTATTGTAGGCTCTAAACAACAAGATTGGATTTCTATCGATGAAGCAATACAAACTGCAAGCTTAGAACTTACAGTTGATGAAACAAAACGTGATGATATCGCAATTTTATCATATACATCTGGTACAACTGGATTACCAAAAGCTGTTATACATACACATGGATGGGGATTTGCACACATCCAAACAGCGCCAAAACATTGGTTAAGTATTACAGACAAAGATACTGTATGGGCAACTGCAGCACCAGGTTGGCAAAAATGGATTTGGAGTCCATTTCTATCAATATTAGGTTCTGGCGCCATCGCATTTGTTTATAATGGTAAATTTAATGCAGCTAAATATTTGGACTTACTCGAAAAACATCAAATTAACGCATTATGCTGTACACCTACTGAATACCGATTAATGGCTAAACTGCCAAATCTTTCGGACTATACATTGAAACATTTACACAGTGCAGTATCAGCTGGCGAACCATTAAATAAAGAAGTCATCGAACAATTCAATCATAACTTCAACATTAAAGTAAGAGATGGATATGGCCAAACTGAGAATACATTACTTATCGCATTTTTAAAAGATACAGAAAGCAGACCAGGTGCCATGGGTAAAGCAATACCAGGTAGTTATGTAACCGTAATAGACGAAGATGGCGACCCAATAACTAACGGTGCCACAGGAGACATTGCCGTATCATTAGATTCACCATCATTATTCCAAGGCTATTTTAAAGACGAAGAACGTACCGAAAAATCAAAACGTGGAAACTATTATGTAACTGGAGACCGCGCAAGATTAGACGAAGATGGGTACTTCTGGTTTAAAGGAAGAGAAGATGACATTATCATTAGTTCAGGTTATACAATCGGACCATTCGAAGTAGAAGATTCACTTACTAAACATCCGAAAGTACAAGAATGTGCAGTCGTCGCAAGCCCAGACGAAATCAGAGGCAATATCGTCAAAGCATTTGTCATTTTACAAAATGATGTCGTAGGCGACGAAGCACTCGTCAAAGAACTACAAACTTACGTAAAAAGTGACGTCGCACCATATAAATATCCAAGAGCAATCGAATTTGTATCCGAACTACCAAAAACTAACTCAGGCAAAATACGCCGCGTTGAATTAAGAGAAGCTGAAAAAGAAAAATATAATAAACAATCATAGGAAAAGAAGTATTGAAAAGTAGTGATTGGAGGACGAGACAAAATGTATGTCTCGTCTTTTTTTGTTTGAGATGAGATTTGTAGAGATGTCTTAGCTTTATTCAGCCATTAAGCCATGACTTTCCTCATCTCTTGGCTTTACTCACCATTAAGCCATGACTTTCCTCATCTCTTGGCTTTATTCACACGTTAAGCCATGACTTCATCCATCTCTTGGCTTTACTCATCCATTAAGCCATGACTTCATCCATCTCTTGGCTTTACTCATCCATTAAGCCACGACTTCATCCATCTCTTGGCTTTACTCACACATTAAGCCATGACTTCATCCATCTCTTGGCTTTACTCATCCATTAAGCCAAGAATCCCCCACCTCTCCCACCAAATCTCCAACACACCCACCTTATACCATCAAAAAAGCATTCGACCGTATGATCGAATGCTTTACATATATTATCTAACATATTCAAATATGCCAGCTGCTCCCATTCCGACACCGATACACATTGTTACCATACCGTATTTGGAGTCTGGGCGTTTACTCATTTCTGACAATAGCTTACCTGTTAACATAGCACCTGTAGCACCGAGTGGGTGTCCGAGTGCTATTGCACCACCGTTAACGTTTGTCTTATTAATATCTAACCCTGCTTCGTTTATAGATGCTACTGTTTGTGAAGCGAATGCTTCATTAAGTTCTACTAAATCGATATCATCTACTGATAAATTTGTTAATTCTAATACTTCTGGTATTGCATAAGCTGGTCCTATGCCCATTAATTTAGGGTCTACACCTACTGCTTTAAATCCTACAAATTTAGCAATTGGTTTAACACCTAATTCTTTTACTTTGTCGCCTGACATCAATACAACAAATCCTGCTCCGTCTGTAAGTGGAGCCGATGTACCTGCTGTAACTGTGCCGTCAGCTTTAAATACTGTTCTTAATTTAGATAATGTTTCTAAATCTGTTTCTGGACGAATGAGTTCATCTTGTTTAAATATTTCTTTCGTCACATTTGGACCATTCTCATCGTATTTAACTTTATGCACTTCAATTGGTATAATTTCATCTTCAAACTTACCTGATTTTTGTGCTTCTGATGCTCTTTTATGACTTTCAACTGCATAAGCATCTTGTTCTTCTCTTGAAACTTTATATTCTTCAGCAACCATTTCTGCCGTTAGTCCCATAGGATAAGAAACACCTGTATCCGCTTCTTGTAACTCCGGATTATTTGTTGGCTCATTACCACCCATTGGTACGGCACTCATTAATTCAACGCCACCTGCTACAAGCACATCTGCCTGGTCAGACATAATTTCATTTGCTGCTATCGCAATGGTTTGCAAGCCTGAAGAACAATAACGATTAACCGTTTGTCCAGGAACTTCATTTGGTAATCCAGCAAGTAATGCTATTGAACGTGCAATATTTTGACCTTGTAATCCTTCTGGAAAAGAGTTCCCCACGATAACATCTTGAACCATACTTCCATCAAATGTACCACCTACACGATTGAGTACACCTTTTAATACTTGAGCTGCAACTTCATCAGGTCTTTCATGAAATAATGCACCACCTGGTTTAGCTTTACCTGCTGCAGAACGTCCGTATGCTACTATATATGCCTCTTGCATTGATATCCATCCTCTCTTATTCAACACTTCATTAGTTACGTAATGGTTTACCTTTTTCTAACATATGCGTGATACGATCATATGTTTTTTCATTTTTGAGTAGAGATAAAAAGCCTTCTCGTTCAAGCTTTTGAATATATCGTTGATTAATATACGTATTACGAGGTAAATCTCCACCTGCAAGTATATGTGCAACTTTTAAAGTAATTTCGTAATCATAATCACTAATGAAGTGACCAATTCTTTGCGCATCTAGTTCAGCTTGTGCTAAAGCTTTAAAATCTCTGCCTAGCGCTGGATATTGAGCTTTAGGTTTAGGAATATAGTTTGTTTCAGATTCATATCTCGCTTTATTTAAAGCAACTTCAACACGTCTTTCTTTGTTGAAAATGATTGTATCGATATCTCTTAAATAACCATATCTCTTAGCTTCGTATGCATTTGTAGATACTTTAGCTAAACCGACATTCATTAATACTTTCGTAATCGATGCTTGTTTATCATCATTTTTATGATTTGTTCTAAGTACTCTATCTGCAAACTCTGCTAATCCACCACCTGAAGGTAATAGACCTACACCAGTTTCAACTAATCCAATGTATGTTTCACTCGCAGCAACGATAAATGGTGAGTGTAAGACAACTTCACAACCGCCACCTAAAGCTCTACCATGAACTGCAGTTACGATAGGTTTTAGTGAATATTTCATTCTTCCGAAACTTTCATGTAATTTATCAATTGCCGGACCTACTAATTCATCTACTTTCTGACTTTCATGTGCTTGTTTCATTAAGAACAAGTTTGCACCGACACTGAAATTATTGCCATCTGCATATATAACCATGCTTGTATAATCTTCTTGTTCTAATAAATCAATCGATTCTATTAAGTCGTTCGCAAAGCCATCAGATATAATATTATTTTTACTTTGAATTTTAAGTAATAATTGATCTTTATTTGCTACTGATAAATTAGAATCTTCTCTATTCCAAACTTCACGGTCAATAAAAGCTGATGTCGGTGTGACACGTTCTATTGATTCGCCTTCTTTATAGAAGCCACCACTTTGTTGTTCGATCCATTCAGGTAATTCACCGAGTTCTTGTTTCATTCTATCTTTAACACGGTCAAAGCCCATTAAGTCCCAAAGTTGGAATGGTCCTTTTTTCCAGTTAAATCCCCATACAAGCGCACGGTCTACATCTTTAAAGTCAGTTGCAGCTTTAGGAACATTAATCGCTGAATAATAGAAATTATTCCTTAATGTTTCCCATAAGAATTTACCTGCATCATCTTCAGCATTAAAAATGACATCTAAATTGGATTTTAAGTCTTTACTAAATCTAGTAAGAATTTCGAATTTAGGCGGTTCAGGTTGTACGTACGAATCACTTTCTATATCGTAAACAAGTCTTGTCTTTTTATCTTTTTTATAGAAACCTTGTTTCGTTTTTCTACCTAACGAGCCATTTTTAACAAGTGTATCGGCAACTTTAGTATCTTTGAAATACGGTTGCTCTTCAGGCACTTGTTGGAGTCCTCTCGTAACGGTAACGGCTATATCTAAACCAACTAAGTCAGATAAACCATATGTTCCGGTACTCGGTCTACCAATTGCTCTACCCGTTAAAGCATCTACTTCAATAATTGAAAATCCTTGTTCTTCGCCACGATACATAATGTCATTCATCGTTTGTGTACCGACTCTGTTCGCTACAAATCCAGGCACGTCATTCGCAACAACAACACCTTTACCAAGTACTTCTTCAGCAAATACTTGTGTTCTTTCAACAATCGCATCTGACGTATTACGATTCGGAATGACCTCTACAAGTTTCATAATGCGAGGTGGATTAAAGAAATGTAATCCTAAAAATCTTTCTTTATCTTGATCACTAAATGCTTTAGATATTGCTTCAATTGGAATACCTGAAGTATTCGTCGCAAATATCGCATTATCTTTCGCAACTTGAGTAACTTGTTTCCATACTTGATGTTTAATGTCTAATTCTTCTTTAACCGCTTCAATATAAATATCTGCATCATCTTCACCTATTAAATCATCTTGAAAATTACCGTAAGATAAATTAGATGCAAATTCTAAATCGAATAATAAAGGTCTTTTAGCATCTGTAATTACATCATATGCTTTTTTAGAAATTTTATTCGGGTCTTTTTCATCGATTACTATATCTAATAATTTTACTTTTAAACCTGCATTCACTAATAGTGCAGCAATTTGGCTACCCATTGTACCTGCACCTAGAATGGTCGCTTTACTTATCGTCATAAAAAGTCCTCCAAATTTATATATTCTGAGTGTGTTCCATCTTGCTCAGTTAGCTTAAATAAATGCTGAATCTCCAGTTAATGCACGTCCAATTAACAGTGCATTGATTTCGTGTGTACCTTCGTATGTGTATACTGCTTCTGCATCTGAGAAGAATCTCGCAATATCATATTCAGCTAAAATACCGTTACCGCCTGTGATACCTCGACCCATTGCGACAGATTCTCTTAATCTAAGTGAATTCATCATCTTAGCAGTTGAAGTGGCAACTTCGTCGTATTCACCATTTTCTTGCATTCTAGCAAGTTGAGCACATATAGACATTGAATGTGCTAAATTCCCTTGCATCATTGCTAATTTCTCTTGGATTAATTGATATTTACTAATTTCTTTACCGAACTGTTTACGTTCTGTTACATAATCAAGTGTTGCGCGTAAAGCACCTGCTAAAGCACCCGTTGCCATATATGCAACACCTGCACGTGTAGAATAAAGTACTTTCGCAATATCTTTAAAACCATTTATATTTTGAAGTCTTTGATCTTCTTCAACTTCTACATTGTCTAATTTAATAATTGTATTTGGAATGATTCTTAAAGCAATTTTATTTTCAATCACTTCAATATCCACACCTGCTTGTTCTGGTCTAACAATAAAGCCTTTAGGTTTACCTGTTTCAACATCTACAGCATACACCGGAATAACATCCGCTAAATTTGCACCGCCAATCCATTTCTTTTCACCATTTAAAATCCATTTATCGCCTTCACGTTTTGCAGTTGTTTCTAACCCACCTGCAACATCTGATCCGTGTTCTGGTTCAGTTAACGCAAAGCATGTTCTTAATTCATGTGATTGTAATTTAGGGATGTAGTATGCAACTTGTTCTTTACTACCACCGAATAAGAATGAATTATGTCCTAATCCTTGATGGACACCTAATAATGTTACTAAAGATACATCGAATCGTGCTACGACATAAGACATGAAAAATTGGAATAATTGACTAGGTGTCTTAGCACCTTCACGCCCTTCAAATAATAATGGATTTTGGAAATAGTTGAGTTTCCCCATATCATCGAAGAAGTCTTCTGGCACTGTCGCATTCACCCAATGTTCGTTGATTGTTGGACGATATTTTTCTTCTAATAAATCATCAAGTTGTTTTAAGAACTTGACTTCACCATCTGTTAATTGTTTCGAAATATTCAATACATCCTCTGGAAATAATGCTTTTAATGTTTCTAATTTTGTTGACATATATATGACCTCCAAATGTTATTAAAGCGCTTACATAATTCTCTAAAAAAATTTAGTATTCATGTTAGCGTCATCTTTGTTTATTGTTGAAACTTTCTCTTCATCATAGCTTTCACTTCTAACTTGTCTGGTTTAGCAGTTGAAGTTAATGGCATTTTCGTAACGGTTAGATAATTTTTAGGCACTTTGTAACTTGCCAAGTTTTCACGCATATAAGCATCTAATTTCTCTACGAAATCTGGATCTTGTTCATTCAGTAACACAGCTGCCGCTACAGTTTCACCAAATTTTTCATTTTCGTAACCTACAACGACACATTGTGCGACGAGTGGATGACCAGCTAGAACGATTTCAACTTCAGATGGTAAGACGTTCTCTCCACCTGTAATAATCAGTTCTTTTCTTCTATCTACAATAAATATATCGCCATCCTCATCTATACGTGCTAAATCACCTGTTAAGAAAAAGCCATCATGGAAAGATTCTTCCGTTTCTTTTTGTTTTTGCCAATAACCTGGTGTAACTTGTTTACCTTTAATCGCTAATTCACCAATTTCACCTACAGGTACGTCATTGAAATCTTCATCAAATAATCTTGATTCTACATACATGACTGGCTTCCCTATACTCATTGGCTTTTCAAGTGAGTTAGTAGGTGTATTAATCATTGCTAATGGTGCTTCTGTTAAGCCATAACCATTAATAATATTTAACCCCATGCTTGCAAATTTTTTCTGAACACCAGGCAATGGTGCTGAACCACCTTGAATAAGAAAATCAATATTGTCAAAGTTCTTCACATCAAAGTTAGGTGCTACTAACATGGCATAATACATTGTTGGAATAAGCGATAAGTAATTCGGTTTATATTTAGCCATTAAATCGTTGAGTTGTTCACCTTCGAAGTAACGATGTAATACGAGTGAACCACCCGCCATCAACAATGGAATCACTAAATCATTAAATCCAAATACATGGAACATCGGTAACGAAATAATAGATGAAAATCCTGAATTCACTTTATAAGTGAGTATCGTATTAATCGCATTTGATGTGAATGAATCATAAGTGAACATGACACCTTTTGGTAATCCTGTTGTTCCACTTGTGTACATTAATGCCGCTAAATCATCACGACCTACATCTACTGTCTTGAATGGTTTATGATTTTTAGGATTTACAAGTTCATCATATTCAGGTGAATCGATATCCATGTGTAAATAGTCATCTGCAATCCCTTGTAAACTACTTAAATGACGATTCGCATAGAATATAAACTTCACACCTGAATCTTCTATGACACTTTCAATTTCGTTCGGTTTGAGTCTCCAGTTCATTGGGAAGTATACTGCGCCAATCTTAAATGAAGCGAATAGTAAGTCAAGAACCGCTACATCATTTGGTGCAAATATCCCAACGACATCTCCCTTTTTAATACCTTGTTCTTCAAGATGGTTGGCTAAGTTCTCAGCACGAATATTTAAATCTTGATAAGTCCATTCTGTTCCTTTTAGTGGATCGGTAACTGCTGCCTTTTCTTCGTCATATTGCGCTCTTGTTTTAATCCAATCGTAATTCATATTAAACTACCCCCTTAATAGTTTGAACCATTGTCTTTAATACATTGTTGCAATCCTCCCCAATTTTCTTGATAAATTTGCTGATCCGTTACTTTAAGTTCTTCAGCAATTATCGGTTGAAATGCTATATTGGCTAGAATATCTTTCTCTAAATCTAATCCAGCTGCAATTTCAATCAATTTCACACCTTCATCGGTTAATTGGAATACAGCGCGTTCCGTTACATAATAGATCTCTTGATTTAATGACTTAGCATAAGATGCATTGAAGTCCATATTATGCACTTGTTCAACAAATTTCTTTGCATGACCTTCTTTTTCAATAACTAAACCTTTATCATTCCAAGTAGCCTTACTTCCTACTACCATTGTTCCTGAGAAAATAATTTTTTGGACCGTTTGACTAATATCTATGAATCCCCCACAACCATTCATTCTATCGCCATATTTTGAAACATTGACATTACCAAACTGATCCACTTCAGCAAAGCTTAAATAAGCTACATCTATGCCTCCGCTATAAATAAAGTCCCATGTCATTTCATGTCGCATCTTCGCATCTAAATTGTAATTTAATCCGAAGTTTTGACCACTTCCAATCATCCCACCAAACACTCCTGTATCTATATTCAGTTGAACTAAGTCTTCAGCTTTTTCCTCAACCAATAAATTCGATAATTCATTGTTAATACCAAACCCTATACTCACAACATTATCTACATTTAAAAATTGGGCAGCACGTCGTAAAATCACTTTACGTGTACTCAATTCATTAATTGGTTCAGGCATACTAAGTACTTTATATTCACCCGAAATAGCTGGGTTATAATAATCTTGAATGGTTTGTCTATGATGTTTTGGGTCATCATTTACACATACATAATCCACAAGCTCTCCAGGAATAAAGACTTCAGTTGGTTTGAAGCTACCATGTTGTACAATTTCTTTAACTTGTACAATGACTTTCCCACCATTTTGATGCGCCGCTAGAGCAGCACCATAGCCTTCTCCTAAGTGTGCTTCATGATGCATATAAATGTTCCCCTCGCTATCAGCGTATGTACCACGAAGCAATGCAATATCAACTTTAGGAAATTTATATTGTAAATATTCCTCATTATTAATTTCTAATAAAGAAACGATATCTTCCTTAGTCACATCATTGACTTTTCCGCCATCAAATCTAGGATCCACGGAAGTGTGTAAACCTATTTTAGAAATCATATCTGGAAATTTGGCTAACGAATTCCGATAATGTGTAGCTAACAATCCTTGCGGTACAAAATATGCTTCTACATCATTATTCTTTATCGCTTCTATCGTTTTAGGTGAACCAATAATAATACTCATAATGAGCCTTTTAACCATACCTCTACTCACAAATGAATCTAAATCATAACCATCACCACGATAATCACTAATATCATTCGCAACCATAAAAGTTAAATCATTAAGATTTCCATATTCATCATGAGCTTTAACCAAATGTTTTAAGACACTCACTGGTAAATTACTCACTGATAAAGCTGCCAGTGAAATAACATCTCCACTTTTTACAATGTCTTTCAAATCTTCGAACGAAATAATTTGCATACGATTATCCCCTATCTTTCATAATTACAATCATTCCATAAAAGACCTCCCCAATAAAATGTAAGCCCTTACATTAGTAAATATAACATAGTGTAAATATGAAAGAAAAGTAAAAAGGTATACGACAATATCTTTTTAATTACAAATTAGAAATAATTACAACTAACACTTAGTACCTCCTCACATACCGTAGTTGTAATATTTTTTAAAATAATTATTGCTCGTTCAGAACATACGTATACCCTGAAAATTATCACACACATAAAAAACTTCATTATATCAATAAAATATTACGGTCATTAAATTACTCATGCATCGTATAATCAACAACATTGAAATACCAATCACCAAGCGAAAATATCACTTCTCACTCTAAAATAATTTGAAATTTTATTATTTGATAAATGAAACATTAACACACAAGTAAATAATTAGAAGAAATAGGTGGAGTGAACAATTCTAAAAGTAGGATTTCTTAAAAATTGAACGATTCATTTATACGCGCACGATATCTCTCAGTCTTCGTGCGTTTAAACATAAAAAAGTCATTCCGACTTACCGGAATGACTTCTTTTTTCAAAATTATTTATTTAATTCTAAAGCTTCTGCTGTTTGTTTACGTGTTTTCTTCAATAATGCTGAGTCTTCAATTAAAGATTCTCCATATGAAGGGATGATTTCTTTAATTTTAGATTCCCATTTATCAATATATTGTGGGAAGTTTTTCTCAATTACTTCTAAAGCTACAGATACTGATGTTGATGCTCCTGGTGATTCACCTAATAAAGCAATTACAGTATGGTCTTCTGAATTTACAACTTCTGTACCGAATTGAATAAATCCACGGCCATGTTCTTCTGTATCTTTAATAACTTGTACACGTTTACCAGCGATATGAATATCCCAATCTTCGTCTTTTGCATCTGGTACAAATCGACGCAATTCTTTCATACGATCTTCTTTACGTTGTAATACTTGTTGAATTGAATATTTTACAAGTGATAAGTTTTTAACACCTGAAGATAACATTGTCACAACATTACTTGTATTAATAGATTTAAATAAATCTAAGTTAGATCCATTTTTCAAGAATTTTGGACCGATTGCTGCGAATGGACCAAATAGTAAACTTTCTTTTCCTTGAATATAACGTCTGTCTAAGTGAGGTACAGTCATTGGTGGTGTGCCAGGTGGCTCTTTACCATAAACTTTGGCATTATGCTCACTTACTACTTTAGGGTTGTTACATACTAAGAATGCACCACTAATTGGGAATCCTCCAAGATGTCTACTTTCAGGAATTTTTGTTTTTTGTAGTAATGGAATGGCATGTCCACCTGCACCGATAAAGATATAATCAGCAACATGCGTTTCTACTTTACCAGTTTCTAAGTTACGAACTTTAACTTCCCATTTACTATTAGAAAGTTGTTTAAAGTCTACTACTTCATGACGGAAATGAACTTGTGCATTTTCGTGTTTTTCGATATTTTTAACTAATTTACGCGTTAATTCACCGAAGTTAACATCTGTACCTTCGTCAATTTTACTTGCTGCAAGTGGTTCGTTTGAATTACGACCTTGCATCATCAAAGGCATCCATTCAGCTAATACTTTATGATCTTCTGTATAAGTTAAGCCTTCAAACATAGGTAGAGATTTTAATGCATCATAACGACGTTTTAAGAAATCTACATTTCGAATACCCATTACGAAACTGATGTGTGGTAATGGTCTAATGAATTCTTGTGGATTCTCGATAGCTTTGCTCTTAACTAAGTATGACCAAAATTGCTTAGAAATTTCGAATTGCTCGTTGATTTCTTTCGCTCTTTCAACATCAATTGAACCGTCCTCTTGCTCAACTGTGTAGTTTAATTCGCATAGCGCAGCATGACCTGTACCAGCATTATTTTTTTCATTTGAACTTTCAATAGCTGGTTGTTCTAATCTTTCGAATAACTTAATATTCCAATCTGGTTCAATATTTTTCAAAAAAGAACCAAATGTCGTACTTAAAATACCAGCACCAATAAGAATAACGTCTTTTGGTTGGTTATTATCCATTTTGATCACCTTTCTAAAATTTAAGATGTATTATATTCATGAATTGGGTATACATAAATACAATAGTCTGAAAGAATTGCAACTTTCTTTAAGAGATATCTTAATTCTTTATATACCAATTCTAAATCAATATTGTGTAAAAGTAAATCATAAGGTGTGCAGGTCATATGATGTGTTGTAAAAATACATTAAAAATTTTATTTGAGCTTTCTAGTTGTAATTTCTCTTGTGTAATAATACACTAATGTTAAATAGGTATTTGTTTCTTGCTTTGAATTTTGGATATTCATTATGAGTAATCAAGGAGGTTTTTCAAATGGCTGTTGAAGGTAAAAATCTTATAAAAGTGAACCGACAGAATGAACAAAGATCTTCAGAGATTTCAGTTATGATTGAAGAAGGTGGATTAGGCGCTGATAATTACTATCAAATTATTAAGCCAAACGCGAGCCATAGGGAAACAGAAGAAAACATTTTCCAATTCGAAGATGAAGTTAATCAAAAAAGTGATTCTGATTTAATCGACTTACTTATTGTCAATGCACAGGAACATACTGCAGAAAATTACAAAGAAGCACAAAATATTATTAAAGCTGAGTTATTGAAACGAATGTGTTAAGTGGATTTATATTATGAGGCTGGACCATGATTGATTTGGTCCAGTTTTTTATTTTACCGACTAACAATCTTGTTTCTCTTTCTTAAATGTTACCATTCCCCCCTCTTATTGATTAATCCTCCTAATCATCACCCTTTTTTGTAAATTTTTTGTAAAACATGATAAAATAGACTTCACTAAAGATTTTATAATATATTGAGGAGTTATTGAGTAATGATTGAACGACAAAGAAAAAGTACGAATTCACACTCAATTCGTTATTTATATGGTTTAGATGGCTTACGTGCAATTGCTGTTATAGCTATCATCATTTATCACCTTAATCCTAAGTGGTTATCGGGTGGTTTTTTAGGTGTGGATACTTTTTTTGTTATTTCTGGCTATTTAATTACAAGCATATTAATCTATGAATATCAACAGACTGGCACGATTGACCTCTTACAGTTTTGGAAGAAACGTATTAAAAGGTTACTGCCGGCAGTCTTATTTTTATTAAGTATTGTTTTAATATATACCTTATTATTTGAACCGAGCATTATTAAAAATGTGAAACAAGATGGGTTTGCTGCTTTATTTTATGTATCTAATTGGTGGTATATTTTTCATCATGTTAGTTATTTTGATAGCTTTAAAGTGATGCCACTTAAACATTTATGGAGTTTAGCGATTGAGGAGCAATTTTATGTATTTTGGCCAATTTTATTAATGATGTTACTTCGCATAAAAAAATTAAAAAGACATTTCTTTTTAATTGTGTTTATAACTTCTCTTATTTCATTATTGTTAATGATCTTAATTGCTGAACCGAACGTTGATAATTCGAGAGTATATTTCGGCACTGACACTAGGTTACAAACTTTGCTATTAGGTGTTTTACTGGCATACATATGGCCGCCTTTTAGATTGAAGAAGCAAATTATAACACCGTTAAAAATAGGTATTGAAACAATAGGTTGTATTTCATTAGCGCTATTAATTTACTTCATGTGGACTGTCTCATCCAATAACAGATGGTTATACTTTGGTGGCATTTATCTTATATCTTTAAGTTCTTTACCTATCATTGCGAGCGCCGTTCATCCTAGTACGTTATTATCAAAAATATTAGGTAATCGATTATTGGTATGGATTGGACAAAGATCATATAGTTTATATTTATGGCATTATCCTGTCATAACATTTATCAATAAACATTTTGTTCAAGGGCAAATACCTATATATATTGTATTAGTTGAAATCATCCTAACGTTATTGCTAGCTGAAAGCTCTTATCGATATGTTGAAGTACCTATTCGAGTAAATGGGTTAGCATACTTCAAGCCTGGAAAATCACAATTAAAATCACTCATTGCTAAAAGTAGCATTACTTTAGTATTAGTTGGTCTTACGTTAACAATACTTTCAGGGCATTTTGATTATTTACAACAAACGCAACATCATCATGCTAAGACGACTTTTAAAGTTTCAAATCAAGAAAATAAGAATAGCTTAATATTACCTATTCCTAAAATTAATGTGAATAGTACACAAACTGTAAATAATAATGACAAAAATCAAGAAGAAATACTATTTATAGGAGATTCTGTCATGGTTGATATTGGCGAAGAAATACATAAGACATATCCAGGTGCAATTATTGATGGAAAAATAGGTCGCAATTTAAATGACGCTATTCCACTCGTTCAAGAAAAATACAATAACTTTAAAAAAGACAATCAAAAAGTAGTGCTCGAGCTTGGTACGAATGGTGATTTTTCATACGATGATTTGACAAAGCTCATTAAAATGTTTGGTAATGCGCATGTATATGTCGTTAATACACACGTACCAAGAGATTGGGAACAAAGTGTAAATGAGAAACTTTCGAAAGCAGCAGATTCACATAAGAATGTTCAATTAATCAATTGGTATCAAAAAGCTAAAGGCAATCCTGGATACTTTGCATATGACGGCGTTCATTTAGAATACAAAGGTGTACAAGCACTCGTATCCGAAATAAATAAACATGTAAAATCATGATATTTGAAATTAACAAAAAACAGTCTAGAACCCTATTTTGTTCTAGACTGTTTTTTTCGTTTAGCTCGTATTGTTTCTTCTATAATTGAACCGACTATGAGACCGACTGAGATGATGATTTTTCCTATTAATAAAATCATACGAAATCATCCTTTAATATCATATTTGAGTTCTGAAACAAATATTTATATTTGTGCTAATAATCTATAAGATTGCATTCTATCCTCATGCGTTATTGTATTTGTACTTACCATGATTTCATCACATTGATATTCTGTTTGAATCATTTGAAGTCTTGATTGAACGGTTTCGACATCACCTATGATCATATTGTCTTTCATGTCATAAAGCATTTCTTTTTCACGTTCACTTAATGCATCAAATGTTTGTACTTTTTCTTTTTTATCTTCACCTTGTGCTTTAGTTATTAAACTTTCTATAGCAAGTGCTTCCGCTTCTTCTTTAGTCTCAGCACATATGACAGATACCGTAACAATCACTTTAGGTGTTTCTTGATTTCTTTGTTCAAAATGTTCACGGTAACGATCCACAATTGCACGGCCATCTTGATCACTCATAAAAACACCGTAAACATAAGGCATACCATTTTTAGCTGCAAGTAAAGCACTTTTCTCACTTGTTCCTAATAACCATGGTGTTGGTGGTACATCAGGTTGCGGTAACACGTTTACTTTATGATATTCATGATCTAAAGGGAATTGCCCTTCCAAGAACATTAATAATTCTTCTAACAGTTCTGGTAAAGCCCACACTTGCTTTAAAAACTGCGTCGATAATGCATTAGTAGCTTCAGCTGAGCCACCTGGTGCTCTACCTATACCTAAATCAACTCTATTTGCAAATAAAGTAGCCAATGTATTAAACTGTTCTGCAACTTTATAAGGTCTATAATGTGGTAACAATATGGCACCTGCGCCAATTCTAATATGATTCGTATGTGCACCAATATATGAAAGTAATACTTCTGGCGCTGAACTTGCAAGGTTAGACAAACCGTGATGTTCAGTTAGCCAATACCTTTCATAACCTAAATCCTCTCCTAACTGTGCTAATGCCAACGAATCTTTAAAAGCATCACTGGCTGTTTGACCAGGCACAATCGGTGATTGGTCAAGTATACTCAATTTCATATTGCTCATCCCTTTTGTCCCTCTCGTATTTCTTTAAGTACAAGACGGTACTCCGCAACTTGATTGTCCTTATATAAATTTGTTAAAGATGTTGAATAATTATAAATTTCACCTTTAAATTTCTTATCTTTATCCGGAATTTCTACATCAAAACGCCCTCTATATAATAAAACAGCAATATCGTGATACGCTTCACTCGTTACATTAAATTCAATTGTTACTTTATATAAACCATCTACAGTTTCATCTTCAAAATGTGTTAATGGAATTTGCGTTTTATCTAAATATATATTTTCAACCAATTATGTCACCTTCAAAGTTTATATTTATTATCTAAGTTCAATATAATATGTTGAAAGATATAATACATGCATTCTGTTTATAGCGCATGAATACTTGAATGAGTGTCTAATCATTTATTTGTCACCCATTCTTTAAACGCTTACAATATAATATGAATCTAAATGTGGACTTGAAATGTGGTGGGATTATTGTTAAAAAGACATGTGAAATTAATGAGACTATTACTTTTAAATCGTGATAGTTATTTAAACGGGACTGAAATAGCTGACTATTTGAATGTTTCAAATAGAACTGTAAGAAGCGATATTAAATATATTAATAGTGAAATTAAAGATGTTATTATTAGTATTAAAGGGCGTGGTTATCAACTAAATCACGAGTTGTATCAAGCTGAAGAGATAGAGTCTATTCTGAATCAATATACGGAAAAGAATGGTCAGACGCTCATCAAGATGGCTTATCAATTATTAATGTATAAGCAATCTGTTACCCTTGAGCAATTATCTGATGACTTTGCTTTAACGAAGAATGAACTTATCGATCATTTAAACCAAATTCAAGCTTGGTGTGAATCTTATGATGTTGTGATTAATCTTGTTAAAAGAAAAGGTATTACGGTAAGTGGTAATGAAATGGATATTCGCAACGCCATTCTTCATTTAAACCAACTCTCTACAAACAATGTTAAAGTAGAAGACTTTATTATGAATGAAATACCAAAAGCACATAGAGAATTAATGATGCAAATTATGGAACAACATTTAGAACATTACCATATTCAAACTTCAAAAGTGCATATTAAACAGTTGCTCGTACACCTTATTATCATTTTCAAAAGAATCCACGATACGACAGAGCAATGGGATATTAATCAAGAAGCTTTAGTCATTTCCCGAGCAATAATAGAAGACATCAACCGAAAGCTTAAATACACTTTAAGCGATGAAACAGCAAAGTTATTTTCATTTTTTATTAGCTATTATTTTGATAAATATGACCTCGGCTTTAAACAAATATTTATTCAAAGTTATATTGAACGCTTAATTTATCAAATGAACTCGAAAGTCGGTATAGATTTTATGCAAGATGCTGTACTTCGTGAAAATGTTTATTCGCATTTTAGTAGAACATATTTGCGTATCGTTAAGAATGTTTATATTAACAACCCGCTTACAGAGGATATTAAACAGCAATACCCTTTTGTGTTCAACGCATTATATGAAACGGTTCATTTACTTGAAGAAGATGCACAACTCAATTTAAGTGAAGATGAGATAGCCTTTTTAGCATTGCATTTTCAATCATCAATAGATCGTAATATACAAGATCAATTTAATGTTGTCATTACTTGTTATTATGGACTGGGCATTTCAAGCTTGTTAGAAGCAAAAATTCAAAAGTTAAACCATAAAATTAATATTATCGATACGATTAAACTTGAAGATGTTTCAACATACCCATTCACTAACACAGATATACTTGTTACAACACACGACATTGATATGACACATCTACCTAGTAACGTACAAGTTGTTCAAGTATCGCCGTTATTTTCAGAAGAAGATGCACATAGATTCCAAACCATTTTAAATCAGAAGCAAAACCCTGTTTTAAACAACGACGCATTATTGCCTATCGATTTTCTATCAGTACCGATCGAAACAGACATACATTCTACTGTTGATATATTCCAACATGCAGAACGTTTGCTTAATCAACAACATGCTATATCAAGTGGGTATATTGAAAGTGCATTAGAAAGGGAGAAGTTCTCATCAACTTATATTGGAAACGGCATTGCTATCCCACATGGCGATCCTACTAAAGTCTTTAAGTCACATGTATTAATGTTTAGACTCCGCCAAGATATAGCATGGAAGCAGCATAAAGTTCATTTAGTATTTTTCTTATCTATTGCAGACAAAGATAAACAAGTAATGAAGAAAATCATTCACAGTATTGCTACATTAACAGAACAAGATGTTACGCATTTACTAAAAATAGAAGATGAACCATTCAAACAATATATCATTGAACGTTTTAAAGAATAATTGCCACTACTAACGGCAATTATTCTTTTTTATGTTTTAGTGAATGCGTTTACAATTGAATTAAGAAGGAGCTGACGTTATGAAAATTTTAGCAATTACATCATGTCCAAACGGGATTGCACACACTTATATGGCTCAAGAAAAATTAGAACAAGCCGCAAAAGAGATGGGCATAGATATTAAAGTAGAAACGCAAGGTGGTGTCGGTGCAGAAAATGTTCTGACATCAAAAGAAATTAGAGAAGCGGATGGTATTATTATCGCTGCTGACAGACAAGTCGATTTATCAAGATTTGACGGGAAACGATTAATTAACGAAAGTGTTAGAGAAGGTATTCACAACCCTAAATTATTAATCCAACGCATCATCGATCAAGATGCACATATTCATCATGAAAAAGGTGGCAGCAAACAAACTCATGATGACGAAGAACAAAAAAGTGGTCTACAAATGGTCTACCAACATTTAATGAATGGTGTTTCATTCATGGTGCCATTTATCGTAGTTGGTGGTTTATTAATGGCCATTGCTTTAACTTTAGGTGGAGATACAACACCAGAAGGTCTTAAAATTCCTGATGATTCATTCTGGAAATCTATTGAAAATATTGGTAGTTTAGCATTTAGCTTTATGGTTCCAATCCTAGCTGGTTACATTGCAGTCAGTATTGCTGATAAACCAGGTTTAGTACCAGGTATGATTGGTGGCGCAATTGCTGCTGATGGTAGCTTTTACGGAAGTGAAGCTGGTGCAGGATTCCTAGGTGGTATTGTCGCTGGTTTCTTAGCAGGTTATATTGCTAAATGGATTAAAAACATTAAAATTCCTAAAGCAATGGCACCTATTATGCCAATTATCATTATTCCTATTATTTCTTCAATTATTGTAGGACTTATTTTCATATTTGTTATCGGTGCGCCGATTGCAAGTATTTTTGAAGGCTTAACAACATGGTTAAAAGGTATGCAAGGTACAAATAGCATTATCTTAGCACTTATTATCGGAGCTATGATTGCATTCGATATGGGTGGTCCAGTAAACAAAGTTGCTTTCTTATTCGGATCAGCTTTAATTGCTGAAGGAAACTATGCCGTTATGGGTATGGTTGCAGTAGCTGTATGTACACCACCAATTGGTTTAGGTCTTGCTACTTTTATCAATAAACGTAAATTTAATAAAGGTGAAATTGAAATGGGTAAAGCATCATTTACGATGGGATTATTCGGTATTACTGAAGGTGCTATTCCATTTGCCGCACAAGACCCATTACGTATTATTCCTGCAAATATGATTGGTGCAATGGTCGCAGCAGCCATAGCAGCTATAGGTGGCGTTGGAGATAGAGTTGCACATGGTGGTCCAATTGTAGCCGTACTTGGTGGTATCGATAAAATAATATGGTTCTTTATTGCTGTAATTATCGGAAGTAGTGTTACAATGCTTGTTACACTTTTATTGAAGAAAAAAGAAGCAACAGTTGCATCACCTGAAATGGAATCATCTAATAGTGGTATGACAACATCATTTATGGGATTAGATGAAGATGATAACGATCAAAAAGAAACATCCACTTCAAATGATGAAACTAAAACAGATTCAGAACAAGTCTTTCATGAAAAAGTCATTACGATAGAAGACGCTGAAATGTCACGAGATGACGCAATAGATAAACTGATTCACAATTTAAAATATCACAACTTTATAGACGATGAAGAAACGTTAAAAGAATCTGTATTGAAACGCGAATCAGAATCAACAACAGCAATCGGTATGAATGTAGCCATCCCGCATGCTAAATCAAATGTTGTCAAACAGCCTGTCGTAGCTGTTCTGAAAAACAAACATGGTGTTGAATGGGAAAGTTTAGATGAAACACAACCTAAAATCATCTTCTTAATTGCTGTACCAAATGATAGTAGTGATACACACTTGAAGTTATTACAAAGACTGTCACGTACACTTATGGATGATGAAACAAGAGAAAAATTAATCAACGCTGAAAGCACAGAAGCTATTTATCATATTTTGAAAGAAATTTAATTTAAAAAGCCTGGAACGAATTTGTTCCAGGCTTTTCTATGTCTGATAAATCTAACTGCATTGCTCTATTTCGTGATACTTTTCACCTATCTTACGTGCCGCTTCTCTTCCACCCATAATATTTCTTGCGAAAGGTCCCAGTTCTAAATCTGCTAATCCACCTGATACAAATAAATTCGGCAGCCATTCCAAATGTTTACTGATTTCAGGGTAACCACATTTATTGAGTGGTGCTTCATACTCATGAATTAAGCGATTTAATATCGGTTGTGTTAACAAAGTATTGTCAAACCCTGTTGCCAACAATATATGATCATAATCAATATGTTTCCCATCTACTGTTATGATTTGATGATTGTTAATATAGTCTAGTTCATTGAGATGTATCGTTAGTCTGCCCTTTTTCACATATTTCTTTAATCTAATGAACAACTCCTGAGGCATAGAACCTTTATGACGTTCTTTTAAAACAATATCCATCTTTTCTTCTGGATCTATCACTTTTGAAAAACTTGCCATATTTTTAGGTCCTAACCATCCTGGATCAGCATCAAAATCATGAATTTCTAACGGCTTATTCGTCCATAGATGCACATGTTTTTCATCATCATGATAAATTAATTTTAACGCTAAGTGTGCAGCTGATATCCCACTTCCAACAACGTGAGAACTTTCATTAAATTGAATATTTGCATCTTCAAAAATATGTTGTACATCTGGTGCATGCTCATACATTTCTGGAACCTTTGGCTTATGATTACAACCTGATGCGATGATGACATTCTGTGTATATATCATCTCCCCTGATTCCAATACGACACACCAATCATCTCTATATTTCTTTATATCTACAGCAGTGTCTTTAATATGGCATTCATGTAATCGATAATATTCAACTTGTTCCGCTGTATGGTCCATAAACATATCTCTTTTTGGTCTTTTATACTTACCATAAATTCCACCTGCATAGTCCATTTTCTTTAAATATTGTTTTAAATGAAAAGGATTTGGGTGAACATGGTGTACGATTGGAGACCTTAAATAAGGCATACTAATATTCTGTGTTCGATGGTCAAATTGATGACAGAACACATCGTGCGGGTCAATAATTGTTAAGTCTTTATTTTTTAATCCTTTAACTTTTAATTCTAATGCTATCGTTATAGCGTGGATGCCACCACCTACTATCGTCCACTTCATCTTATCACCTTCATTTTATAAATCGTAATCAATACGTTTTATATCATAACCGATTTTTCCTATCATTTGCAACTGACATTTATACAAACTTGACATCGATTATTAAAAACTATACATTGATAGTAATTAAATAGATGCACTAGGGGTGTTTTTTAACTGAGATGAGGATGAACTCGAACCCTTTGAACCTGAACTAGATCGTACTAGCGTAGGAAAGTGTTTGTGAAATGAATTTATAGGGATGACTATGCCCTTTTTATAAATATCTTTGTTTTTACACAACTTTCTTACGAGAAGGTTGTGTATTTTTTTATTTAAAATTCTATATGGGAGTGTTACATATGACAAAGACAATATTAGTAACAGGTAGTAGTAGAGGATTAGGCGCAACAATCGCACGTACATTAGCATCTGAAGGACATCAAGTCATCATTAATTATCATAATAGTAAAGCGTTAGCAGAACAGTTAGTTGCTGAAATTGGAGCAGAACAAGCGATTGCTATTCAAGCGGATGTGACGAATCGCGCTGAAGTTGATCAGTTAATTGATGAAGGTACGAAACATTTTGAAAAAATTGATGTCGTCGTCAACAATGCCTTAGTTAACTTTAAATTTGACCCAGTAAAACAAAAAGCATTCGTCGACCTTGCATGGGAAGACTATCAACAACAAATTGATGGCACATTAAAAGCAGCATTTAATATTGTGCAAAGTGTTGCACCTCAATTCATTGAAAGAAAACAAGGTGCGGTTATTAGCATCGGTACGAATTTATTCCAAAATCCTGTCGTACCTTATCACGAATATACAACTGCGAAAGCTGGTTTAATTGGCTTCACGCGTAATATCGCTGCTGAATTAGGTCAACATGGCATTACAGCCAATGTTGTTTCTGGTGGCCTACTCAAAACGACCGATGCCAGCTCTGTGACAACACCTGAAGTGTTTGACTTAATTGCTCAATCAACACCTCTTAAAAAAGTCACTTCACCACAAGATGTCGCAAATATGGTGAGCTTTCTTGCTTCTGATAAAGCAAGTGGTATAACTGGACAAAATTATACTGTAGATGGTGGCTTAACAATGAACTAGAATTCCAAAAGAGAGATAAGGAGAATAGAAATGCGTAATTTAAGAAGCGATCAACTCAATATTGGTGTCTTATTATATGGATGTGGCCATCATCAAGCAGCATGGCTTATGGAAGACTCCTCTATTGAACAGATTGGTGATATCTCTTATTATCAATCATTAGCACAACTATCAGAAAGAGGTTTATTAGATGCTGTGTTCTTTGCAGATAATCAATCATTCCCTGCAAAATCAGATAGTGAATTACCAGCATTCTGGTTGGATCCAATTGTGAACTTGACTGCTATATCACAAGTTACAAAACATATTGGTTTAGTTTCAACAATATCAAGTTCATTTTCAAACCCTTATACTGCGGCTAGACAAATTTTAACCCTCGATCATGCAACGAATGGTCGTGTCGGTTGGAACTTAGTAACATCCATGACAGATATAGAAGCTCAAAACCATAGTATGAAAGCTTTACCTCAACATGATGATAGATATCATAAAGCTCAAGAATTTGCTGAGTTGATGGACAAATTATTTACATCTTGGCATAAAGAAGACTTCGTTCATGACCGTCATAACAATAAAGTGATTAACCATGAGCATGTGCATGCTTTCCACCATTCTGGCGATTATTTCCAAGTAAATGGACCGTTATCGACACCGAGTAGCCCACAAGGCAAACCGGTCGCTATGCAAGCTGGTGCATCCAAACAAGGTATTGCATTAGCCGTCAAACATGCTGATGCTGTTTATTCAGTATCATGGAATTTGAAACAAGCGAAAGCTTATAGAAATAAATTAAATAAGGCCATTAGCGAAAGCGATACACCCGAGAAATATATTAAAGTCTTTCCAGGATTGGTTACTTATGTTGGGGAAACACGTGAAGAAGCACTGCTAAAAAAAGAAAAATTAGATAAAGCTTTACCAATTGAAAATGCCATCAAACAATTAAGTACATTTGTTAGGCAAGATTGTTCGAAATGGTCATTGGATGAACCTGTCCCAGAATTGCCACCTGTAGATGCATTCGATGGTCCAGTAGGCAGATATGAAACGATTTTAGAAATTATAGAAGATACCAAACCTACAGTGAGAGAATTATTAGGTTATCTCAATGCAGGTGGTGGGCATCTCACATTAATAGGTACATCTGAAGAAATAGTAGATGAAATGGAACTTTGGTTTAAGTCTGGTGTTGCTGATGGTTTTAATCTAATGCCACCTACTTTACCACATAGTCTCGAAGATTTTGTAACATATATTGTTCCAGAATTACAACGACGCGGACTCTATAGAGAAGCATATTCAAGTCAGACATTTAAAGAACTTTTAAATGTAAATTAAAAAATTAAATAAGATAAATAAATGACAATAACAACAGAAATAGAACTAAACAACGTAGACATGAAGACTAATTCTGCAGCTAAAGCTGGATAATTATCATATTCTTGTGCAATAACTGAGCTGTTCACGGATGTCGGCATCGCTGAAGCAATAAATAATGTTTGAGCGATAATGCCGTCTAAACCCATGCATTTTATAATGACAAATGCGATAGCTGGTCCAACTACTAATCTTATAAAGATATAAATATAAGAAGATGACCATTTAAAATTAAGTTTAATATTAGCAATTTGTGCACCGAGAAGAATTAAAGCAATCGCAATCATAGCATCAGACAAATAACTGACAGTCGTCCACATGAATTCAGGAATTGGAATATGATTATAGTTTAAAATAATAGCAAGAATGAGTGCATAAATAATGGGCATCTTAAAGTAATTGAGTAATGCTTTAAGTTTACCTAATTGAACGGATTGAATTGCGAAGACACCATATGTAAACGTGAAGACATTTTGTAGCGTTAATACAATAACTTGTGCAGACATTGCAAGTGGATCACTTTTAAATACAATATCATTTAACGGCGCACCGTAGTTACCAGAGTTAAAGAAGAGTACACTGTTTGTTAAAGTTGTCTCTTTACCCTTATCTAAATTTTGCATTTTGGCGATAGCAAATGCGACGATATATAATGCAATTATGTATATAACGAAGAATACGATGATTAATAATAATAAATTTACTGCTAACTCAGCTTTGTAAAACTTCGCAAAAATAAATCCAGGCACAAACACATTGATATTTAATTTTGCGAGCGTACGTAAATCAAGTTTCACACGCTTTTGAAGAACATAACCTAACGCTGTCATTAGAAAAATCGGTACAACAACCGTTAGTAAAATATTGAGCATTTCAGACAAAAAGACACCCCCACGATGTATAAGATAAGTTTTTGATAGTAATATCATAACATTCTTAGATAATTGTTGGGGGCGTCTTTTTAGTATTGCGAATAATCGTGTGCTATATGTGAGAAAATGATACAAACTTTGAATCGGATTAGGGGCTGAGATGTGGGATAGAGCTGGGTTTTTATGGAATTTGTGAGTTTACTAGGGTATTAACTCACGTCTTTTGAGATCTTGTGAGTTTACTGCCTCTTTAACTCACATCTCACCCAATATTCTCATTCCACTCATCACTCAATTTATAAAATATACATTATGGCTTCATGAACCTCTTTTTCTACACCACATCATTTACATAAAAAAGAAGAATCTGGGACAAAAATTCATTTGCCCCAGATTCATTCACACTAGTAAATATAATGGTTTCATTATATTTGTATATGCTCGTAATTGAATTATATCATGCCTTCCAATTACTACCAACTACTTCTACTCATTACATTAAAATGCAACAAAATTTATCATTATACATAATAGAATTTTTAGTAAATTCAGTTTATTTTATTGAAAACCATTTTCATTTGTATTATGATTTTATTTAATATGTTTTTTTTAGACATTATTTTAACCAACAAAGGAGCGTCATTCATGAGTGAAAATAGCAATCTTGTAACTTCTACACAAAATATAATTGAACAAGCTTTATATAAATTAGGGTACGATGAAGGTCTTTTTGAATTGATTAAAGAACCTGCTAGATTTTTAAGAGTTCGTATTCCAGTTAAAATGGATGATGGATCTGTAAAAACTTTTACAGGATATCGATCTCAACATAATAGTTCAGTAGGACCTACTAAAGGTGGCGTCCGCTTCCACCCTGATGTAGATGAAAATGAAGTAAAAGCATTATCTATGTGGATGACTTTAAAATGTGGTCTCGTTAACTTACCTTATGGTGGTGGTAAAGGGGCAATTCAATGTGACCCTCATAGCATGAGTCAAAATGAACTAGAAAGATTGTCACGTGGATATGTTAGAGCAATTGCTCAAATCGTCGGACCAACTAAGGATATTCCTGCACCAGATGTATATACAGATGCTCAAATCATGTCTTGGATGATGGATGAATATAGTATTATGCATAAAGTTAACGCGCCAAATTTCATTACAGGTAAACCCATTTCTTTAGGTGGTTCACTTGGTCGAGAACAAGCAACAGCATTAGGTGCTGTGATTACGATCGAAGAAGCGGCTAAACGTAAGCATATAAATATCGAAGGTTCAAAAGTTGTTATACAAGGATTTGGTAATGCAGGTAGCTTTATCGCTAAAATCCTACATGATAAAGGTGCAAAAATTGTATGTATCTCAGAAAGTCGTGGTGCTATATATAATCCAGAAGGTTTAGATATTGATCATTTATTAGAGCTTCGTAAAGAACACGGCAGAATCACACCTTTATTTGATAACATTATTCCGAACGAAGATATATTTGGAATTGATTGTGACATTTTAGTACCAGCAGCTTTAGCAAACCAAATCACCGCACAAAATGCAGGAGACATAAAAGCGAGTATAGTAGCAGAAGCGGCTAACGGTCCTACAACACAAGAAGCAACACGTATTCTGACAGAAAATGATGTACTTTTAATTCCAGATGTACTTGCCAGTGCCGGTGGTGTAACTGTTTCATACTTTGAATGGGTACAGAACAATCAAGGACTTTATTGGTCAGAAGAAGAAGTAATTCAGTTATTAAGAACTAAAATTGTAGAAGCTTTTGACAAAGTATATGACATTTCACAAAAAAGAAAATTAGACATGAGATTATCAGCTTACGTTGTAGGTGTTAGACGTACAGCAGAAGCAACACGTTTCAGAGGATGGGCTTAATAAATAGAATATTAAAGAAAATGATCTAAGTCGTGGCTTTACTTAATACTTAAGCCATGACTTGGGCTATCTCTTTGCTTTACTCGGTACTTAAGACAAGACTTGGACGTTCTCTTGGCTTTATTCATCACTTAAGCCACGACTTCGTCTATCTCTTGGCTTTACTCGATACTTAAGCCACGACTTGCCCTATCTCTTGGCTTTATTCAGTACTTAAGCCATGACTTGCCCTATCTCTTGGCTTTATTCAGTACTTAAGCCATGACTTGGGCTATCTCTTGGCTTTACTCGACACTTAAGCCATGACTTGGACGTTCTCTTGGCTTTACTCGATACTTAAGCCACGACTTGCCCTATCTCTTGGCTTTACTCGGTACTTAAGACAAGACTTGGACGTTCTCTTAGCTTTATTCATCACTTAAGCCACGACTTCGTCTATCTCTTGGCTTAACGTCCCTATTAAGCCTTGAATCTCCTATTCCCCTTATATTTCATCCTCAATAGGTATCAAAAAAGCAGGAACCGCACTTGTGGTTCCTGCTTTTTACTATATTAACTATTCAAAGTAGCGATGTTCTTTAAGAAATTTTTCTGCGATTATAGCTGGCTCTTCTTTTTGACCGTCTGCTCTATAATTCAATTCTTGCATTTTTTTAGTAGATACTTTCCCAACCAATTTTTCTATAGATTTTTTAGCTGTTGGATTATTTTTTAAATAATCATTTGTTGCTAATGGGCTGGCGTCATATGGTGGGAAAAAGTGACGATCATCTTCTAGTGTCACTAAATTATAAGCAGCTATTCTACCGTCTGTTGTATATCCAAGTGCTGCATCGATGCTCTTGTTCTTCAATGCATCATATACGAGTCCGATTTGCATTGTTCTAATATCCTTAAATTCAAATCCGTATGCTTTTGAAAAAGCTGGATAGCCGTCCCCTTTTCTCTTAATCCATGTAGGATCACTTGCTACTCTTAATTCATCTTTATGCTTGGCTAAATCCGAAACTTTTTTTAAATTGTACTTTTTAGCTGTTTCTTTAGTGACTGTAAATGCAAAGGTATTTTCAAATCCATATGAGTCAAAAAATGTTTGATCAAATTTCTTTTGGAAACCTGTTTTGACAGCTTTCTCAGCTTTTTTAGTATTTGTAATGGGTTCAGAGTTTAAAGCACCTACTAAATCAGTACCTGTATATCTTGTAGCAGATATTTGCGCATTATCATTTAATATCGCGTTATGTTCAATTACCGCAGAACCAAGATTATTTACAATTATCGGTTTTACTTGCCCTTTTGTATCATGCTCGATTTGCAAGCGAATCATATGCGCCATGATTTGAGACTCGCTTGTAGCAAGCGCCGTAATTTTCACTGTATCAGACGATGCGCCACCTAAGCCTGGTAAAGTACAACCGCTTAATAATAATGTACAAATTAAAATTAAAGTAAGTTTTTTAAATTTAATAACGATTCTCCTCCATTTTATGTATATTTGTATAGTATTAATATTATCATAAATTGTTTGATCAAATTTTTAGGTATTTGGAAAAAGATTTAGAAGCGGATTGTATAACAATGTTTAGTTTATATTCAATTATACAACTGCTATAATGTGTATTAAGATAAAATATATCATTAAACATATAGACGCACGGAGGATAAATGAATGGACGACTCATTAAGAAGCAAAAGGAAGAATGAACATATTCAGCTGGCATTAGATACGTATTCACCAGTTAGTACTGATTTTGATAAAGTACAGCTTATACATCAATCCATTCCTTCTATTAATAAAAATCAAATTGATTTATCAGTAAAATTTCCGCATTTCACTTTTAAATACCCTATTTATATCAATGCGATGACGGGTGGAAGTGAAAGAGCAGCAACTATTAACAAAGAGTTAGCTCAAATCGCTAAAGCTTGTAACATACCTATGGCAGTAGGTTCTACACATTCAGCTCTAAAAGACCCTAACGCTGAATCAAGTTTCACAGTAGTACGTGACGAAAATCCTGAAGGTCTAATATTTAGTAATGTTGGAGCAGATATTGAATATGCAAAAGCTAAGAAATCAATAGAACTTTTAAATGCTGATGCCTTACAAATTCACGTCAATGCACCTCAAGAACTTATAATGCCTGAAGGTGATACTGAATTTGAAAATTGGTTAACGAACATTCAAGAAATTCAAGATAATATTGATATACCAGTGATCATCAAAGAAGTTGGTTTCGGTATGAGTGCTGAAACGATTCAAAAAGTTAAAGATATTGGCATTCAATATGTAGATGTCAGTGGTAGAGGCGGTACGAATTTTGCGGACATTGAAAATCAAAGAAGACCATTAAAAGATATGGCATTCTTAAATCAATGGGGACAAAGTACTGTTCAAAGCTTATTAGAAGCACAATTATTAAATGCAGATATTCACATATTAGCTAGTGGTGGCGTTAAAAACCCACTCGATGCCATTAAGTCTCTTGTACTAGGCGCAGAAGCTGTTGGCTTATCTGGATATGTTCTCAAATATTTAGATGCTTATGGCGTAGAAGATACAATTGAACATATGAAACAATTTATAGAACAAATGCATGTCATTGCTAATTTATTGAATGCATCAAACGTATCTGATTTAAAATCAGTCAGCTATGTATTGTCTCCAGAATTACAGACATATGTAGAACAACGCGTGAAATCAATTAAAGCTTAATCATAAAAAACAGCTTTTCTTCTTGTCGAAAAGCTGTTTTTTATATGACTATAATATCTCAAACATCATTCATATTTTTCGCAATTTAATATTCATTTTCATTGTAAGTTAAAAGTGATAATATTAAACATATATATTAAACATATCTTTAAAGTACATGTGTACTTTTCTATATTGTACAACTTAAAGGAGAGATTATCATGTCTGATCAACATATACCATCTTTATATTATACGGAAGCTTCAAAAAGTGCTGTACCGCTACTTGCGCATGAACAGCACTTGCAAACTGTAACAGCTGAACCTTGGCTCAAAATTTCTGATGAAGGTCTTCAATTAGAAGGTTTATGCTTTGATAGAAATCATAATCTTTTCTTATGTGAAGTATTTGGCGGAACTATTTTCCGCATAGATTTACCTGAGAAAAAAGTTAATACAGTATTTAAATCTGAGAAAACTAACCCGGCTTCTGTTAAAATACATAAAGACGGACGATTATATATGTCTTATTTAGGTGACTTCAAAAGTTCTGGTGGTATTTTTGCTACTGATCCAGACGGCAAAAATCCACAAAGTATCGTTTCTGATATCGATACAGAATATTGCGTTGATGATTTAGTATTCGATAGTAAAGGTGGATTCTACTTTACTGATTTTAGAGGATATTCTACAAATCCACTTGGTGGCGTATATTATGTCTCACCTGATCATCAAACGATTACACCTATTATTCAAAATATCGCAGTAGCAAATGGTATTGCATTAAGTACTGATGAACGTGTACTATGGGTGACTGAAACAAATGCGAATAGATTACATCGTATTTCATTGGAAGAAGATGGTGTAACAATCGAACCTTTTGGTGCATCTATTCCATATCATTTTACAGGTCATGAAGGTCCAGATTCTTGTTGTATTGATAGTGACGATAATCTGTATGTTGCTATGTATGGTCAAGGTAGAGTACTTGTCTTTAACAAAAGTGGTTACCCTATCGGTCAAATATTAATGCCAGGTCGTGACCAAGGGCATATGTTAAGATCGACACATCCTGCATTTATACCAGGTACAAATCAATTAATTATTTGCGCCAATGATATAGAACGTGGTGGCGATTCTTGGTTATTTATAGCAAAAGGCTTCGCAAAAGGTCATAATAGCTATCAATTTCATTAAAAATTGTAATTATTGCACATTAATTAGTTAAAGTTTTTGAATATATGGTGACAGAGCTTTATAATAATAAAGTGTTTAACAAAAATAAAATAAGAAATACTAAAGGTGATTGAAAATATGGCACAAATAGGATACGGGGAAGCAAATGGGAAAGTTATTTTAATAGGAGAACATGCTGTTACTTTTGGGCAACCAGCAATAGCGATTCCATTTACAACAGGTAAAGTGAACGTAACTATCCAATCACTTAACGCTGGTGATACTTCATATATTAATAGTGATGTATTTGAAGGAACATTACAAACAGCTCCTGAACATATTAAATCTGTTATTTCAAGATTTATCGATAAACATCATATCAAAGAGCCTATAAATGTTAAATTCGAAACAAATCTCCCCCCTTCAAGAGGATTAGGTTCCAGTGCTGCTATGGCTATCGCCTTTGTAAGAGCAAGTTATGATTATATAGGAGAGCCTCTTTCTGACGAATTATTAATAGAAGAAGCGAATTGGGCAGAACAAATCGCTCATGGCAAACCGAGTGGCATCGATACACAAACGATTGTCTCTAATAAACCAGTATGGTTCCACCAAGGAAAAGTAACTACTTTAAAACCATTATCCATAAACGGCTATATGGTCGTGATAGATACAGGTGTTCAAGGTTCTACTAAACAAGCAGTCGAAGATGTCCACCAATTATGTGATCATAACGAACAATATATGCAGTACATAGAGCATATCGGTACGCTCGTATATGATGCTAATGAAGCAATCGAACATCATGATTTCACACAATTAGCACACGTATTTGAACGTGCACAAGAAAATTTACGCAAGTTAACAGTTAGTCATGACAATATTGAAGCATTACTTGAAATAAGTAAATTACAAGGTGCAACTGCTGGCAAGCTTACAGGCGGCGGCCGAGGTGGCAGCATGATTGTACTCGCTCAAAATCTCGACATTGCTGAAAAAATTGCAACAAGTGCTGAAAAATTCGGTGCTCATCATACTTGGATTGAAAATTTAGGAGGTTAACGAGATTGAATATGAGTGGTAAAGCCCGTGCGCACACAAATATTGCTTTAATTAAATATTGGGGAAAAGCCGATGAATCACTTATCATCCCCATGAATAATAGCTTATCCGTTACGCTTGATAAATTTTATACAGAAACAAAAGTAACATTTAGTCCTGAATACACGAAAGATATACTCGTTCTAAATGGTGAAGAAGTAAACGAAGAACAATCGAAGAAAATTTATCAGTTTATGAACCTTGTAAGAAAACGTAGTCATACTTCACACTATGCTCATATTGAAAGTGTCAATTATGTTCCTACAGCAGCAGGTCTTGCTTCATCAGCAAGTGCATTTGCAGCCCTTGCAGGAGCTTGTAACGAAGCACTTAACTTAAATATGTCTGATAAAGATTTATCAAGACTAGCTAGAAGAGGTTCAGGCTCAGCTTCTAGAAGTATTTTTGGTGGATTTGCTGAATGGGATAAAGGTCACGACGACGAAACCTCATATGCACACGCAATCGATGCACAAGGTTGGGAAGAAGATTTATCAATGGTATTTGTTGTCATCAATAACCAATCTAAAAAAGTATCTAGTCGTTCAGGCATGTCCCATACAAGAGACACATCTCGTTTCTACCAATATTGGTTAGATCATGTTGATGAAGATATTGCATCAGTTAAAGAAGCGATACGTAACAAAGACTTCAAACATTTAGGTGAAGTTATCGAAGAAAATGGCTTACGCATGCACGCTACTAATTTAGGTGCAGAGCCACCTTTCACATACTTAGTACCAGAAAGTTATGAAGTTATGGATATTGTACATCAATGTAGAAAAGCTGGATATCCATGCTATTTCACAATGGATGCAGGTCCAAATGTTAAAATATTAGTCGAAAAGAAAAACCAGCAATTTATAATAGACGCTTTACTTAAATCTTTTAATAAAGAACAAGTTATTGCGAGTGATATTACAAACACAGGAATTGAAATTATTGAGTAAGGAAGAGATATAATGATTCAAGTCAAAGCGCCAGGAAAGCTGTATATTGCTGGAGAATATGCAGTAACAGAGCCTGGATATAAATCTGTCTTAATTGCAGTTGATCGATTTGTGACGGCAACAATTGAAGATACGAATTCATCATCAGGATTTATCCATTCTAAGACTTTACATCATGAGCCGATTACATTTACAAGAGAACAAGACAAAATCATCATTTCTGATAATGATGCTGCAGATCAGCTTAAATATATTACACAAGCTATAGAAGTCTTTGAACAATTTGCTAAAAGTTCCAATGTCACATTAAGACATTATAACTTAACGATTGACAGTAACCTCGATGATGCATCCGGTCATAAATATGGTTTAGGCTCTAGTGCTGCAGTATTAGTATCTGTTATCAAAGCTCTAAACGAATTCTATAACTTACAATTATCAAATTTATTTATTTATAAATTAGCTGTTATCGCTAATATGAAATTACAAAGTTTAAGTTCTTGCGGTGATATCGCAGTAAGTGTTTATACAGGTTGGTTAGTCTATAGTACTTTTGATCACGTTTGGGTCAAACAACAAATAGAAGAAACATCTGTAATGGACGTACTATATAAAAACTGGCCAGGCTTACACATAGAACCACTTCAAGCACCAGAGCATATGGAAGTATTAATCGGTTGGACAGGCTCACCCGCTTCTTCACATCATTTAGTTAGTGAAGTAAAACGTTTAAAAGCAGACCCAACAATATATACACAATTTTTAGATCAATCACAGAAATATGTTGAACAACTAATTAAAGCATTTAAGACAAATAATATACAAGGTGTTCAAGATACAATTAGAAAGAATCGTACCGTTATACAATATTTAGATTCATTCGCTACAATAGATATCGAAACACCACACCTTAAAAAATTATGCGATATCGGAGAATCATACGGTGGCGCAAGTAAAACATCAGGAGCTGGCGGTGGTGACTGCGGTATCACAATTGTAGAAAACGATAGAAATAAACAAAAAATATACAATGAATGGTTGAGCAATGGCATTAAGCCACTTAACTTTAGTATTTATCATGGACAATAATATAAGTAAAGCTAGGACTTTGAACAAGTCCTAGCTTTTTTGTGGAAAAATATATGGTGAATGTTGCTAGTTAGAGCTATCTTGCAATATTCGGTCGCTCTATGTTGCTAGTCATGGCTGTCTTGCAATATTCAGCGCCTCTATGTTGCTAGTCATGGCCGTCTTGCAATTTTCGACGGTTCTATTTATCTTGTTTAGTCAGTCTTGATAAATACAGCGTCCTTATTTATCTTGTTTAGTCAGTCTTGATAAATACAACGTCCCTATTTATCTTGTTTCGCCTGTCTTGATAAATTCGAGGCGCCTATTTATCTTGTTTGGTCAGTCTTGATAAATACAAAGCTCCTATTTATCTTGTTTCACCTGTCTTGATAAATACAGCACCTCTGAACACATCTCTCATATTTCTTTTATTTATATTTATTCATCATTTCTTGGGAAATGTGACAATAATCGTCTGGGCATTTTTCTAAACGGTCTTGGTGTTCTTCTGCGCTTCGTACATAATTCTCTAAAGGTTTAACCTCAACTACAATTCGGTCTGCATCACTTCTATTTGCTATAAATTGGCGTGCAACTTTTAAATGATGCTCTTCTTCACTATAGACACCTGTTCGATATTTTAACCCGACGTCTTCACCCTGTTTGTTCACACTATATGGGTCTATGATTTCAAACAAGTATGTCATCAAATTTTCTACTTGAACGATTGCAGGATCAAATACAGTCTTTACACATTCTGCATAACCATCGTATACACCTTCAAGTGTACAACTACTTCCATTCGCCCTACCCGCTTCTGTCTCAACTACACCGGGTAACGTCTTTACAAAAGCTTGTACGCCCCATAAACAACCACCCGCTAAATATATCGTTTCCATAGCCAACTCCCACTACACTTTTATATTAAGTGTTTTTGATTAATACAATTTTATTATTAAATCGATTTTTAAGAAAGACTATATACTTAAACCATTTCAAATGTCGCCATCTATGTGGATATCTATCAAAATAATTATATTCTTTAACAACTTTCCAATTTCCTGGCAAAATATTTTTTAGTTCCACCACATTATTATAACCAAACTTAAATAATGGTTTACTAGAAAGCTTAGAGACAGATGGATGATGATTTGTATGTTTAGTCATAAACTTTGAGCAAAATTCTGAAGCAATTACTAATTGATGCTTGTCAAATGACCGAGCAATTTCTTTATACAAAGCTTCAATTTCTTCTTTCTCAAAATACATTAACACACCTTCAAATATTATTAAAATATCACTATCTTCTTTAAAATGTACATTACTCTTAACACTATCAATCCAAGTATAATCAAACATAGACTTATTAATCATTTTATAAAAATATGTTTCATTAAAAAATTGTTTTCTAAGATTTATACTTCCCGGCAGATCAATATCAATCCATGGAATATTGGTCAATTTCAATCGACTGAAACGCGTATCTAACCCACATCCAATATTGATAATAAATGGATGATTAGCATGATTAATAAAGTTTATAACAATTTCATCTAAAATCTCAGTCCTAATACTAATACCAAGCTGTGATCGCCAGTCCACATATGTATCAAGTACAAGATCATCTATTTCTTTTATTATTTTAACAGATAAAGGATCATCGATAATTGGCATATCACTTAAAGTCTCTCTCGCCTTAGCAGCAAGTGGTATTAACATAGATTCAGGTATTCCTTTTAATTCTGACATACCATAGCCCCCCACTAGAATTTTAAATTTATTATTGCACATTGTTAAAAAATGTCAATTTAAACTTTTTATTCTTTTTAAGGAAGGATATTCAAATTATGATAAAATACAATAAACTAAAATCTAAAAAATCAAATTGGAGGACTACTATGAAATTAATTGCATATAACGATAATCATTATGATAAAGTGCAGTCATATCAAATGGATGATTCACAATTGCAGTTTACAAAGTCTCCACAAGAAAATATTAAACTGGCACCACAAAATAAAAATAGACATTGCATATTAGGATTAACAGAAGATGATAATCTGGCTGTATTCTTCGTCTTGCATGAACATAGCGAGTTTACAAAGTACTTTTCAACACCTGATGAATCCACAATTTTTGTAAGATCATTATCAACAGATAAACGATACTTAAGACAAGGTTACGCAAAACAAAGCTTACAACAACTCAATCATTACTTATCAGAACATATGCCACATATAAATCACATTGCACTCTTAGTTGATATCCCAAATCGAATTGCATATGAGCTATATAATAAATTAGGCTTTGTAGATACCGGCGTAGAAATAAATAACGATGGTGATTTAACAATATTAATGAAGAAGCATTTATGAGAAGTTGATTAGCAACTTTTTCTACTTGAAGAAACTATATCCTCAACATAATTTATAAATTTTTCTTTTTCTTCAAAGAAAGGATAATGATTACTTTCATAAAATGTTTCTAATTGTGCATTAGGCATGTTAAGTGACACCTCTTCACTAAATTCATATGGACATTGTGCATCATAAATCCCACAATATATATAAGCTACAGTTTCTGTATCTCTTAATTGATTAGTAATATTATAGTAAGGTAGTTCTTCACTAAAATAATTCAGTCTATCTGACAAGACTTTTCCACTTTGTTTTATATTAATCATTTCATAGTAAGCATCCTTTTGATGTAAAGACATCATAATCCACTCTTTATTTAAAGCTCTTTTTTCTTCAATACTAGTTTCTGGGTTTTCTAGCAACTTAAATATTTCCATCAATCGATTATGATTCGGGTTAGTTTCATTATATATACTTTTTGCATGATTCATATACTCGCCAGAAGCTGCAATTCCACCAGCAATAATTTTCTTTAAAGATTTAGGATATAATATCGCATAATATAATGCTAAAAAACCTCCAGTAGAATGCCCTGCCATAGTCCATTTCTTAATTCCTAATTTTTCTTTGATACTTTCCAAATCTCGAACAGTATCTTTCATACTATATGTACAGTCTTTTGTAATACCGTCTGAGCTACCAGCACCTCTAAGGTTAATTATATACACTGTATAATACTTACTTAATAATTGTGAAAAGTAGTCACCATTTTCATTAAATTGACTATAATGGTGCGTATATATTAATGGTTCTCCATTGCCCTTTTTAAAGACTTCAAACTTGCCTCTTTTGGCATACACATGAAACTTTTCGAACATTTTCTTCTCCCCTTTTTAAATTATCCCCTATTTCTTAACTATTATTAAATAACTTTTAACTGCCTATTTTTTTGGAATTTTTATATTATAATCAACTCATCAAATGATTGGAGATGGTTATATATGAAATTCAAAAAATTAATTCCTGTTACTTTATCTGCTGTTATTTTAGGTTTTGGTGCGATTAGTATTACTGATTCTCATCATGCTGATGCTAGAACGTATTCTCAAAATGGATTAACGCTTCATGATGATACGCGCTTACCTTTCCATACTGATCAAGATTTAGCTACTCTATTAAGTAAAGATACTGATGCATTAACTAAAAAGCAACTTATTGATTATTTTAAATTATTAGGCTTTAAAAATGTAGGACAAGTTATTAAAACTGCTGAAAAGCAAAACATTGATGTTTCTGCTTTTTATAAATATAGAAATCATAAAGGCTGGAAATAGGAAATAAAGAGTTGAATGGCATAATTCATGTCATTCAACTTTTTATGTGAATTTACATATTATGATTCACATACATTTAATTGTTCTTAACAACTAAACTTTTTTATACTATTTAAGAAATTTTACTTTTTTTATAATTGAAAGTTTGGTAAAATCTTAATGCATTAATTAATTTAATGGAGGAATACAATATGGAAAATATAGAGAAAGAAGAGTTATTACAAGATTTTAAAACTAAGCTTTTACGATTGAATACTAATTTTAAATTTCTATGTGGACATGTTGCTAATAGTAATGGTTATTCATTAAATTACCTGAACTTATTGTATTTTATTAGTGAAAATGAAGGTATGACTTTAGCTGGACTTGCCGAATCCTTAGACATGGATAAAGGAAATTTAAGTCGATTATTAAATGAACAAATTAGAGAAGGCTATGTAGAAAAGAAAATGGATCCTCAAGATAATAGAAAAATTCATGTCTTTATAACAGAAGTTGGTAGTGAAAAAATTAAAGAATTAAATAAAATATGTATCACAAATCTAGATCACTTGTTAAAAATATTACCTAATGAAGAATTTACGAACTTCATTTCCACTTTAGATAAATTAGACAATCATTTTAGTAATTACGCAAAAGTAATTAAAGACGGGGAACTCCAAGTTTAACTTCATAAAAAATAGTCAATATTACTCCAATTCGACCTCAAACTCACTTTTAAGAAAGATAAAAACGATTTCATATTATTTTACAAAATCAAACAATTGAAAAATGCAACTTTTTTGATACAATATAATGAGGATAAAAATGTGCATTCATATAAAAATTATTCCATATCAACTAGATACTTTCAAATTGACATATCATATAAATAAAAAAAGAGAATTAGAGGAGATAAGAAAATGGATTATAGAGTACTATTGTTTTATAAATATACAACAATTACTGCCCCCGAAACTTTTGCAGCAGAACATTTAGAATTTTGTAAAGAGCTTGATCTTAAAGGACGTATTTTAGTAGCAACTGAAGGTATCAACGGGACACTTTCAGGTACGAAAGCTGACACGGATAAATACATGGAACAAATGAAAGCAGACGAAAGATTTGAAGGTATTACATTCAAAATCGATGAAGCAGAAGGACATACTTTCAAGAAAATGCACGTGCGTCCAAGACCAGAAATCGTAGCATTAGACTTAGAAGATGATGTAGACCCTAGAGAATTAACTGGTAACTACTTATCACCAAAAGAATTTAAAGAAGCTTTATTAGAAGAAGATACAATCGTAATTGATGCAAGAAATGATTACGAATACGACTTAGGACACTTCCGCGGTGCAATTCGTCCAGATATAACAAGATTCAGAGATTTACCAGACTGGATTAAAGAAAATAAAGAACAATTTATGGATAAGAAAATCGTCACTTATTGTACAGGTGGTATCCGTTGTGAAAAATTCTCAGGATTCTTATTAAAAGAAGGTTTCGAAGACGTAAGCCAATTAGAAGGCGGAATCGCAACATATGGTAAAGATCCAGAAACTAAAGGTGAATTCTGGGACGGTAAAATGTACGTATTCGATGAAAGAATTAGCGTAGACGTAAACCAAGTTGAAAAAACAGTAGTCGGTAAAGAATGGTTCGACGGCACACCATGTGAAAGATACATTAACTGTAGTAACCCAGAATGTAACCGTCAATTCTTAGTTACAGAAGAGAACGAACACAAATATCTTGGTGCATGCTCCCACGAATGTGCATCACACGAAAGAAACCGTTACGTAAAAGCACACAACATTAGCGAAGAAGAAAAAGCAAACCGCTTAGAAAACTTTAAAGCATTAGTATAAAAAAATATCACTAAATAACCCCCTTACTACGCAACTAGTAAGGGGGTTTGGTGATGCCTATGGAAATTATGTATCATTTATTATACTGCATCTCCTAAAATTTGTAAATAAGCTGGTTTATAAATAGACATCTCTTACTTTCAAATTATTTCATTTAAACAAACACTATTCGACTATTAAAACGAAATAACGCCTATTATTCCAGCAACAAATATCATAAACACTGAGGAACCTATTGCCCACTTCATAACAACTTTTTGGTTTGTACCATAATCTATGCCTAACATACCGACTAATAAATAACCGGCGGCGTAAAGCGGACTTAATACGTGTAATGGTTGTCCTAATATCGATGCTCTTGCCATTTCAGCTTTTGCTACACCGAATTGTTGGGCAGACTCTGCTAAGATTGGCAATATACCATAATAAAATGGATCATTGGCCATAAAATATGTGAATGGCATACTTAAGATTGCTGTGATGAGTGCAAAGTGATTCCCCATTGATTCAGGAATAACATTTACTAATGCTTTTGCCATCTCATCTACCATTTCTGTACCATTCATAACCCCTGTGAAAATTCCAGAAGCAAACACTAACCCTACAACTGCTAATACATTGCCTGCATGACGTTTAATCAATTCAGATTGCACTTCAAGGCTTGGATAATTGATTAATAATGCAATTGCAAAACCAATCATGAATAATACTGGAATTGGTAAGAAACTTGTAATCAATGCGATTAATAATAATATTGTTAAAAGTGCATTAACAATCACAATTTTTGGTCTTAATAATGCTTTTTCATCTTCATCTGTACCATTAGAATTATGCATTTCATCAAGTGTTAAACTTAAATGATTTTTAATACCGACTCTTTTTCTTTCTTTAACACCTAATACATAAGCTGAAAATACAGCAAATAGTATACCAGCTATCATTACTGGAATAATCGGTGTAAATACTTCTTCAGTCGTTAACTGTAGCGAAGAAATCGCTCTAGCAGTTGGTCCACCCCATGGTGTCATATTCATAACGCCAATAGATAGTAATGCTAACGTTGATAATATGTATAAGTTCATGCCCATTTTCTTATATAAAGGAAGCATAGCCGTAACGGTAATTATAAATGTTGTCGTGCCATCTCCATCTAACGCAACTAGTGATGCTAAAGCAACTGTTCCAATTGTAATCTTAACTGGATCACCTTTAACTGCTTTCATAATCGCCTCAATAACAGGATTAAATAATCCTGCGTCAATCATAACCCCAAAGTATAAAATTGCGAATACGAGCATAATACCCGTTGGTGCCACTGTTAATAGTCCATCCACCATATATTCGCCTAATTTTGAATAAAATCCTCCAATCAGTCCGAAAACTGTTGGCACTATAATTAATGCTGCTAAAGCTGACATCTTTTTGCTCATAATGAGAATCATAAAAATGATTACCATTATGAATCCAAGTATTGCCAAATTCATGATGTTGTACCCCCTCTATTGTATTTTATTATTGTAAGCGTTTTTATAAATATTCGCAATAGACTATTTTAAAAATTTTCAGAATATTAATTACCATTTTTTAATATAAAAAATACCATCCAAATATAATTTGGACGGTATTATGATTAATTACTTAAAGCTAATTTAATATGTGCTAAATGATGTTCTTCGTGCCATGATAATTTAGCGATTTTAAAGGCTACTGTTGTTTCGCCATTATCTTCATGAATGAATGCGCGTTGCAGTTGTTCTTCAGATAAACTTCGTCCAACTGCAACTATCCGTTCATTAATACCTTCTAACATTCTAAGTGAACATTCGATAGGTAATTCATTATCTGGTAATTCAATCCATTTTTCTTGATCAAAACCAACTATTGTCGGCTTTCTATCATCAGTCAAAGCAATCTTCAAACGTTGATACATATTAAGTTGAGAATCAGCTATATGATGGACAAGCTGTCTAACTGTCCAACTACCTTCTCTGTACTTTTTCTTTAATGCTTCGTCGTTTAATCCATCAACAACTTTTCTTAATCGATTTGCGTAGTTACCAATCTCATCTAACCACTGATTAATATCATTCATTGTTACTTTTTCAGGTAATTCTAATTCTCCAATTGGAAATCTTACATCCACAATAATCACCCTTTTCATTAGATTAAATTCACCTTTATTATAGGTTATATTTATGATTAATGAAAATTAAACATATCGTGTCGTGCGGTAAATTATTAATTTCCAAAAACAGGAACACCAATTGGCGTTCCTGTTATAAGATTCATATTTATTTTGTAATTTTTACTTTACCGACTGAGTTGTCTTTACTTTTTGCTGATACTTCAAATTTCAAGCCATTATTCGGTAATAATACGCCTGCATCTTTTTGTCCTTGGTTTGAGTAATCTTGACTATCATCGAATACAGGGTTTTTCTTCGTTTTATTATCGTGTAGTTTATAGCCCTCTTCGTTTTTCAATTTTAATTTTGGTTGATGATCTAAACTAAATGCTGCGTCTCTAATTTGGAATTGTGTTGTTGCTGGATCATCAGCTACACCTTTTTTCTTCCAATTCAATGCATTTTGGTCAGCATCTACAACGCTTATGAAACCTTGTCCTTGGTGAGAACTTACGTTGTTATCTGAGAAACTCTTATCAACGTACCAAACTGTTAAACCTTTGTTGTAAGACATCGTTCCGCCACCGCGTTTAATGTGTTGTAATCCTTTATCTGGTCCTGTAAAGTTTCTCCATTGTAATAAATAGTAGTTCTCATCATATCTATTGCCATCACTTTGTTCGAAGCCTTGTAAATCAAATTTCGCTTTACCTTCTGCATTATCACTGAAGATGTTTTGTCCATTTTCTGAAGTTACTTTAACTTTATCGACAAACCAACCTGGGTTTGTTTCAAATTTATCTGTTACATATAAGAATCTTAATTTTACTTTTTTACCATCATATTTTGATAAATCAAATTTAGCATTAACATATCCTTCAGACTGACCATCAATACCATTACCTTGGTTCTGTCCACTCTCTGATGGGTCATCATTGTTCGTAATATTACCTGCTACGTTTTCCCAATTTTGACCATCGTCAGTAGATACTTGAACATAACCATAGTCAAATCCTTGTTCTATATCATACCAAGTCTTAAATTTTAACGTACTTGATTTAGCAGAACTTAAATCTAATGCAGTTTCCATAGAATATTGAGAATCATCATCTGCACCACTCCAGTATGCTTTCTTACCTTGAATTGGCTTTTGAATTAAAGTCGATTTGTCAGGGAGCTTAACTTTTATCGCATCATTGTTTGTGCCTTTAGTAGATGCTTCATCTATAAGTTCTGACGTTTCACCTTTAAATTCAGATGCATTGATTTCATTACCTGTTTGCCAATTACCACCATGTAATTGTTGAAGCATTTCTTTCATGTATGGATCAAATCCAGTCGGTTCAGTACCTGGAACAGTACCTGCCCAACTACCTGATGACATAATAGACCAGAATGAAACGGGTTCACCTTTACCTGAATACTCAGTATCATATTCGTCTGGTAATCCTAAGTCGTGTCCAAATTCATGAGAGAACACACCTGCTGCACCATCTTCAGGTTGAACGGTGTAATCAATTGCTGCTAATTTCCCATCAAATTGATCAAGCCCTGAATCAGTACCAGGAATTGTGTAAGGTTCACCTTTATCATCAAAATCAAGTGACCATCTATGTGACCAAATGGCATCTGTTCCTAATTTACCGCCACCCGCTTCTTCACCAGGACCAGAGTGTACAATCATAATGTGATCAATGATACCATCTTTCTCATCATAAACACCATCACCATCAATATCATCACGATCCCATTGGTCATAATCACTTAAATTAATATCTGGATCTTTCGCTGCTTGTTCTAGCGCTTCTTTAATCAATTCTTTCGGTTTACCATCGCTGCCACTTTCGTCTGGCACATTCCCACCATAATAACTTGCAGGATGTTTAGCTTTATACCAACCATGCACTTTTCCATCTATATCATAACTACCACCAGATTGGTTTTTGTAATACTGTTTCATACTCATTAAATTCTCGCCATTTGGACCTTTATAGCCATTTTCTCCAAATACCATATCTTGAAAATGAGAAACTGGGTAATCATCATAGTACATATCCGTTTCATCTTTTGTAATCGAACTATGAGGATAATCTGGAAATTCCATCGCTAATACTAACACTTTATCTTGTCGTACTTTACCTTTATATTTTTCTTCTTCAACATTATCAACACGTTTACCGTTGTTTTTCTTTTTATACATTTCTTTTTGATTCTTATTTAATGGTTCTAAACGCTTACCATTGTTCCCCTTGTTATACTTCTTATCAAAAAGCCCTTTATTCGGTATGTATTTTTGATGATATTGCTCACCTTTACCATCCATATACTCTCTGATTTTCTTGTTTTTCTGTTCAGGTGTTTCAGTTGATTCAATGACACCTTCTTTTTCTAATGTTTCGAGTAACCTGTCTTCATTTGGTGCGACACTATTTGCAGATGCTTGAGTAGCAAATGCAGGTAGTGCAATCAGAGCACTTAATGAAGCAACTGATAACTTTTTCATAAATAAATTCACTTTAAAAAATCCCCCTTATTTATCTAATCTATATACATTATATACATATTCCCATAAAATAGTAGTGAGAATTCTAAAAATTCTAATTTTTCTTTTTAATATATCTAAATAATATACCTCCGTATAATTTTACATTAAGCAAATTATACGGAGGTATATTGTTGGTTATTCTACAATAAATTGGTGTTCTTTTAAATCTCTTACAGCATTGTCTAAAATCTTTTCAGTATGTGCAGAAATCGTATGTAAATGAAGGTTATCTGTTAAGTGTGCTAACATTTGTCCTTCAAACTTTTCCATTTCACTAATGAATTTTGATAAATCTTCATACGTTTCAATCATTAAATCTGCTTTAATACTACCATATACAGGATGATCAATTGCAACATCATCAATCATTGCCCCATTATCCAATATAAGCTTTAACTCTTCTTCCATTCTGTCATTATCATGTTGGCAAACAATGACACGTTTATATCTTTTACCACATTGTACATTATTAACAACATAACCACGACTTGTTGAATCAATATTATAATTTTGTGATTTCAATATAGAAATATCTTTCACAATAATCTGTCTCGAAACATCAAATTGTTGACTCAATTGTTTACCGCTGATTGGTTCATCTGAAGATTCGAGTAATTGTAAAATTTGCTCTCTTCTTTTAAAAGGGTTATTCATTTCACTAATCTCCTCTTATAGCTGTTTTTAAATGGTGCAAACAAGTATCTATGTCATTTCTAGTCGTAAATTTCCCAATAGACAAACGTATATATTGGTCATACGTTTTCTCAGGTATTGAATCTATTTTAACTTGTAAACCACTACTTAACAATGCGCCATGACCACATGCAGTGCCTGTCGAAACACATATATTTCTATTCGACAAATATTGCATAATATATTGCCCTTCATATATCGGTGTTAATACTGCAATAATATGTGGTGCTTGCGCTTTGTAAACAATAGGTGTAAATGACAAGTCACTTAATTGTTCGATGAAGTATTGTTGTAAATTTTGCATATGTTCAATACTTGGTAATATTGATAATGCTTTTGTCATCGCGATAATACTTGGTGAATCTATTGTACCATTTTGTGTATACATTTCATGAAAGTAATGTTGATTTAAAGGCTTTACATACTCATGATTAATCATTAACACACCTGAACCTTTAGTACCGTGAAACTTATGACCTGAAAATGCATATGAACTGAACCATTTTACATTAATATCCTTTAATTTATGAACTGCTTGTACGCCATCAACATGCATTGAAATATTGTTATCCTGTGCCATTTGACTCAATTCTTCAACAGGCAATATATATCCAGTCTCAGAATTAACATGTTGAGCAATGATGAGCACAACATCATCCGTCATTAAGTCAGTCGTCTGTTCTAAATCTATTTCGCCATTGTTGTCTAAAGGCAACATAATGATATCAAAATCATCTTGATAAACTTCTAAAGCAGCATGTATAGAGGGGTGTTCATAAGGTGAAACGAGTACTTTACCGCCCTCCTTCTCTTTCAAAAAACTATGTATCGCAATTTCATTTGCATGAGAACCACTTCTTGTATAAATCACTTCTTTATCTGTTGAGAAGTAATCCTTTATAAATTGTTTACACTCATTCAACAACTGTCTAGTATGTACACCACCTATATGTAAACTTTCGCTATTGTAATATGCTTCACGCTGTATATCTTGATAGACATCCATCACTTGGCGATCAACCATTGTAGTTGATGCGTTATCTAAATAAATCAATTATAATCCCCCTCTTGTTATTTACGTTTCTTTGTGTCAATATATTGTATATAAAATGATAACATATATGTAAAGTTAGGTGTAAACTTTGAGAAAAGTCATTATAGTAGGTTCTGGCATCGCTGCATTAGCAGCTATACAGTCATTTAATGAGCAAACTGAAATTCATTGCATTACGAAAGATAAACTAAATCAACATAACAGTTCACTAGCTCAAGGCGGAATTTGTTGTTCTCAATACGAACATGACAATGGTTATGCGCATATTGTAGATACGTATAAAGCTGGCAATGAACTTGGAGATATTGATGTCATACAATCCATCATCCAACATAGTCATCGTTACATTGATCAACTCATTCAAAATGGATTGAATTTTGATACGATTACAAATCAACATGATTTAGATTTTGCGATGGAAGGTGCACATACTCGACCACGTATTTTACATATTGGTGGAGATCAAACAGGTAAATATTTAACGCACCATTTGATGAATCAATTATCATCCAAGCATATTAAGATTCATGAAGAAACTGAAGTAATCGATTTGTTGAAAGATACTGAACACGCTATTTGTGGTGTACGTGCCCTTGATAAACATGGACAACAACTTGATATCATAGCCCATGATGTCATTTTGGCTACAGGTGGTTACAGCAATTTATTCCCTACTCATTCAGGCGCATCCAGTTCAATAAGTTCAGGGCATGTTATCGCGCATCATCACGGCATTCCATTAAGGCATATGGAAATGATTCAATTTCATCCGACTTTACTCGGTAAGCCTGGACAAACATACGGTTTAGTTTCTGAAGCAGTAAGGGGGCATGGTGGTATTTTAGTCAATAGCCTTGGGGATCACTTTATGGAAGATAAACATCCTTTAGGCAGTCTCGCTCCTAGAGATGTGACAAGTAGAGCCATCTTTCAGCAACAACAACTTGGTCATCAATGCTTTATTAATATCGAACAAGTTGAAGCATTTTCTAATAGATTTCCAACGATTTATCAAAACGTCATTGAACATTTTCCAGATGAATATGCGCATCATCTCATTCCTATTACACCAGGTGCACACTATACAATGGGTGGCGTAAAAACTGATATTTATGGTCGAACGAACTTGAACCACTTTTACGTTATAGGAGAAGCGAGTAATACGAATTTCCATGGTGCAAATCGTCTAGCAAGTAATTCCTTATTAGAAGCACTTGTTATGGGACATCTTTGTGGGGAAACTATTCATCAATCTGAAATAAGAGATATTCATATTAGCGAATCTGAGCAACGACATATTCCTAAAATAAGTGATGAAGACATACAATATTTTCGTCAACAAACTTTTAAAGTGTTAGGTATAGAGCGTCATGGTACAGACATTACAGCTTACTTAAATTCAATAAAAGATTGTCTTAGCAATGCGATGACTTTAGCTGAATGGACTCAATCAGATTGGCAGAAATATATAGAAGTAAAGACTTTAGAAATGATCTCTATATCAGCTTTAAGTCGTTCAGAATCACGCGGTGTACACTACAGATTAGATTATCCAAATACTGAATCAACACTACAACATACTGATATCGAAATACTAATGGAGGATTCAATTCATGCTAAACAAGTTATACGTCCAAGAAAAACTCAAACAATTTTACCTTGAAGATAACCATTATGGTGATTTGTCTTCAAGCTTATTCGACGCCACTCAACAAGGTACATTAACAATTTTAAGTAAATCAGAAGGCATATTTTGTGGTGAAATGATCATTCAAGAAAGTTTTAAACTGCTTGATGATGCTATTACGACCACTTTGTTCGTTCAAGACGGTACGTTCTTAGAGAAAGGCCAGAAGCTCGCTGTTATTAAAGGTAGCATTTCGACACTCTTGACGATGGAACGCATCACTTTAAATTTAATTCAAAGAATGTCAGGTATCGCTACAGCTACACATGAAATCGTCCAAAAGGTTCAGCATACAAACGTCAAAGTTGTAGATACGAGAAAGACAACGCCAGGATTAGGTATGTTTGAGAAACATTCAGTATTTATTGGTGGTGGCTATAATCACCGTCGAACGCTTAATGATGGATTAATGTTAAAGGACAACCATATCAGTTTCAGTCCATCGATTCGTGAACTTGTTTCTAAAGCTAAGCAACATATCGGACCTATGGATAAAATTGAAATAGAAATTGAAGATGAACATACTTTAGATAAAGCCATTTTATCCAATGTGAATATCATCATGTTTGATAATTGCAAACCAGATTGGATCAAAGCACATATTGCGAAAGTGCCTGAACATATACAAACTGAAGCATCGGGTAACATCAATATTAAGAATGTTGTTGATTACGCTGAAACGGGTGTCGATTATATTTCTATAGGTTCGTTATTTTATGAGCAACATGCATTAGATATCTCTGCAAAGGTGGTTATATAAATGTTTAATCTCACAATTGAGAATGCGCAATCTATCCCTGAAAAGTACATAAAAATGTCTCATAAAGAACTTGAAGACAAAATTAAATCTATTAAAGCTTCATTAGGTGATCGTTTATTTATGCCAACGCATCACTATCAAAAAAATGAAGTTGCGCAATTTGCTGACATTATGGGTGACTCTCTTGAACTCGCACGAATTTGTAAAGAGAATACAAAGGCTCAATATTTCGTCTTTAATGGTGTTCATTTTATGGCTGAAACTGCTGACATCTTGACTGACGATAATCAAGATATTTACTTACCTGATTTATCCGCTGGTTGCTCTATGGCAGATATGGCAAATATCGAACAAGCGCTTCATGGTTATGACATATTAACGAATCGTTTAGGTGATAATATTCTACCACTTACTTATGTGAACTCGACTGCTGCGATCAAGAAATTCGTCGGAGAAAATGGTGGTTCTTGTGTAACAAGTGGTAATGCTGACAGTGTGATTCAATGGGCTTTAGATCAAGATAAACGTATATTATTTTTACCTGACCAACATTTAGGTCGTAATACAGCTTATAAATTAGGTATCAAACTTGAGGAAATGGCTGTCTGGGATCCGATACAAAAGAAACTAGACTTCGATGGTCGTGATGAAGATATTAGAATCATCTTATGGAAGGGACATTGCTCTGTTCATGAAAAGTTCTATCCCATTCATATAGATCAAGCGCGACAAAAATACCCAGACGTGAATGTTATTGTACACCCAGAATGCCAATTTGATATCGTACAAATGGCAGACTATGTAGGTTCAACTAAATATATTATCGACAAAATAAAAAATGCGCCAAAAGGTTCTCATTGGGTGATTGGTACTGAGATGAACCTCGTACAACGTTTAAAAGAAACATATACAGAAATTACGATTGAATCACTTAATCCGCTCATGTGTTCATGCTTAACAATGAATAGAATTGACTTACCCCATCTTGCATGGTGCTTAGATAAAATCATTGACGGAGAGCGATCAAACATTATTAAAGTCGATAAAGAAACATCGCATTTTGCGAAACAATCTTTAGAACGTATGTTAAGTATCGTTTAATAAAAAATAGCCTTTCACCTACAATACAATCGAGGTGAAAGGTTATTTAATATTAAAATGGATTTCGATTTAACCACTGACCACCATCCATTGTGATACAATCGCCATTGATATAAGCCGCTTCATCTGAGAATAAAAATCTGGCTAATCCTGCAATTTCTTCAGGTTGGCCCATTCTACCTACAGGAACACTATCTAACGTTTGTTGTCTGGCATCTTCAGATAACGTTAACTTCTTAGCACCACCTGTATTATCAATCGGTCCAGGTGCAATGGCATTAACTGTAATACCGTATTTACTTCCCCATTCAACTGCTAATGTTCTCGTCATAGCAAGCACACCTGCTTTGGCACTTGCTGAATGTATAACTCCTGCACCAGCTGTCCATGAATATGTTGCTACAATATTCAATATACGACCTTTATGACCACTCTTAATCCATTCTTTACCTACTGCTTGCGAACAATAAAAAGTCCCATTTAATACAATATCAATAACTGAATTCCAACCGTTATAAGATAAATCTTCAGCTGCACAAATGAAATTTCCTGCTGCATTATTGACTAATCCGTCTATTTTACCAAATGTTTTAATCGTTTCATCTACTGTATACTGAACACGTTCTGGATCACGTACGTCCATATCAATACATAATACTTGTCCTTCTTCTTGTTCTATATCCTTTTTCGCTTCTTCAAGTCTTTCAAGTGAGCGTCCAGTTATGACAACTTTTGCACCATCTGCAGCAAATCTCGTTGCCATCGCTTTACCCATACCACTGCTACCGCCCGTTACAATGATCACTTTATCCTTCATATATATATTCTCCTCATATTTACTATATTAAAATACTTGCATTTAGTAAGCGCTTACATATAGTGTACAATAAGTTGCAATAAAGGACAATTAAACAGAAGTTACACATTACATAAAGCTTTAAAAAATATTTATTAGTATAATAAAAAGACCTTTGAACGTTACGCTCAAAGGTCTTTCAATATATTAATATCCTGATCCGACTTCTTCTCCATCTTCATCATACTCAGTCACTTTGCCGTCATCATCTATAATATACGAACCTGCTAAATTGCCATCTTTATCTTCAAATGAGAAGCCCCATTTACCTTCTTCTGTCTTCTCAGGCTCTTTAAACGTATATTTATCTGTATCTAACGTTTCACCTTCATACGATTCTACTTTATCAATAACATTCTCTCGTGTTACTTTTTCAGAATTACTATCATCATCTGAATCAGCACCATCATCTATAGAAGACGTGCCATCAAACATTTTCACAGTTCTTGCTATTTGTTCGTCAGACGCATCATAAAGCTTAATGACTTTCGGATTGTTTAAAATCTTTTCAGACTCTTTTTGAGAGTAATCATCATCTTCTAACCATCTTTCATCATGAAAATGTGAAGGCACATTATAAATAGAAATCGTACCATCTCCATTATTTTTATACACAACATGTCCAGCAGCAGTAGGAGAACCTGCTAAACGATACACACCTTTAGGATATTTCACCGTATTAGCTTTGTTGTATGGATTTAAATACTCACCCTCAAGATTATTAAATTCAAGCTCTGCATTCATTTCACTTTCATCCATATTTCGATAACTCGGTAAAGCCGTTAACCATACCTTTGCATAGTATTCATCACTATTTACATTCTCGTTAGAAGTCTTATTATCATCTGAATCATCATTAGAAGGTAATGGATCTACATACTCAATCTTACTTGCTACATTAGAAACTTTGCGATTATCTTTATATTTCTTATATAAATCAGCAATGTTCAAACGATTTACTGTTCCATCATCTATTACATCATTAAAATCTTGAACAGCACTTTGAGTTTTAATATATACAACTTCATCCTTATTTACACCGACTATTGTCGCATAGCTACCTTTAGTAGCATTCAAACTATAGAACTTCATACCATTTGGTTTGTTTTTCATCTTATTTAGTTCCGGACTTTCAGCAAGTTCTAACGTATCAATATTACGTTCTTTCTTCTCACCAGCTCCAAAAGTTTGCGTATATTTTCCAGATAATAATTCATCACCTGTTACAATATCATCTTCAACACTAGGATCTAACATAGCCATCGCAATACTCTGTTGTTCAGTGATATTCGATTCATCTTTAATGCCACTTTCATTACTATTATCCTCATTGTTTGATGAATCATTAGACTGATTATCTTGTGATTCACCCTTTTGAGCATTTTCAGATGACTTGCTATTATTTGAATCTCCACCAATACTAAAACTACAACCACTTAATGCCACTACAGACATAAGTACAAGACCAGAGAACAGCTGCTTCTTCAAAAGAATCACCCCTTATAAATTTATAATATATTCGCTAAATAATTTTAAATAAGTTATATACATGTTCTTTACTATTGTAACAAATACAATGTAAATTGAAATGTATTCAAAGATATTTCACTGATGCTTTTAATATAAAAGTATCACATCATCTCACTTCAACTCTTTCACCCTTTAATATTCTTTTATTCCAAACTATTCAATTTCCTTCACATTCCCTAAGTGATGGATTTTTGTGCATATTTGTACGTTGTTTTTTAACTCATTGGCAGTTATGTATGATTTTTGGCTTTATAGGGAATTTTTAACATAAATGGGTTAAGTTTATTTATACTTAATGTATCTTAAAAGGAAAGAGGTTTTGCAAATGGATATCGCTGGTGTTATTACAAGCATTATTGATTTAATCAAGACTTGTATCCAAACTTTCGGTTAATTACAGTTTTATTGCATTAAAAAGAAAAAGGCAGAGGAAATATTCAATCTTTTGATTGTTTCCTCTGCTTTTTTAAATATATAGTTGTAAAATACAAATTATTTTAAGTTTAATGTTTTAATTTATAAGGTATCGTTGATATGACGATATTCTTTCTATAGAATAAATGGATTTTTAACATAAAGCTTGTTTGATTGTGTAATAAATTATGCCATCTTCTATTTGTAATAAATTGCGGTATGATGACAGTTATTAAATAATCTTCTGCTGCTGCTTTATGATTAATTTTATCTATAAAACGCGTGATAGGTTTAATGACGTCTCTGTACTCTGAATGCAATATGACAAGTCGTATATCTGGGTACAATGACTTCCATTTCGCTTGTAATTTCTTCTCATTTGTTTCACCTACTGCTACGTTTACAACGATGATATCATCAGATGTTAATTTTGCATATGCGATAGATTTATCTACTGCATTTGTGATACCGCTTATTGGAATAATGGCTAAGTTCTTACTTTTTGTTGTAGTGCTTTTGTGTGATTCTGAAACGTGTAATTCTTTCGCGATATTTATATAGTGTTTATGAATTCGAACAAACATCAATACGACGATCGGTAAAAAGATTAAGATTGGCCACACGTGTGGCATTTTTGTTATGAGTAAAATCATAAATATTGTAAATGTTATAACAGTACCTAATGTATTGATTGCTAATTTCTTTTTCCAATGTTTCGGTTTTTCTTTGATCCATTTTATCATCATACCGAGTTGTGCTAACGTAAACGGAATGAACACCCCCACTGCATAAAGTGGAACTAAGTTTTCAGTTTTACCGTTAAAGCCTATTATTAAAAATATTGCTAAAACACCTAATATAATAATAGAGTTCGAATAACCTAATCTATCACCACGAACTGTAAACATATGTGGCATGTACTTATCTTTAGCCATATTTGCTGCGAGTAGTGGAAATGCTGTAAATCCAGTATTAGCCGCTAATATCAGAATGAGTACTGTTGCACCTTGAATAAAGTAGAATATCACATTCTCTCCAAAGACTTGTTTTGCAAGTTGAGATAATACAGTCGTTTCTCTTTGTGGCATAATGCCATAGAAATAAGTTAAATAGACCATACCTACAAGCATAAATCCTAAAATACTTCCCATTGCGATTAAAGTCTTAACAGCATTTTTGGGTGCGGGATCTTTGAAACTTTTAACTGAGTTCGATATCGCTTCAACACCTGTTAAAGATGATGCACCAGATGAAAATGCTTTTAGTAATAGAAAGAACGTTACACCCGGTACTGAGCTACCGACAACGGATATTGTTTGTGGTTCAGCTTGGCCAGTTGCTACTTTCCATACACCTACGACGATCAGCATAATCAAACCAAATATAAATAAATATACGGGATACGACAACACCGTTGCAGATTCTGTTAAACCTCTTAAGTTCAAAATTAATATCAAAATTACTAAAATACATGCTATTAAAATTCGTTTTTCATATAAAGATGGAAATGCGGCTACAAATGCATCAGTACCTGATGAAATACTAACAGCGACTGTTAATATATAGTCTACAAGTAACGACCCACCTGCTAATAGCGACCATTTTTCTCCTAAGTTATGTTTTGAAACGGTATAAGCACCACCACCATGAGGATAAGCGTAAATAACTTGTCTATATGACAGCACTAATGTGATTAACAAAATCAATATAAATGCCGTAATCGGTAGTGTATACCAAGCTGCTATAGCACCTAACACAGAGAGCACAATTAATATCTGCTCTGGTCCGTATGCTACAGAGGACAATGCATCTGATGAAAGTATGGCTAACGCTTTTGTATTACTAATCTTTTCATTTTGTAACTCTTTGTTTTTCTTTGGTTTACCTATTAGTAATCTTTTAGCTTGAGAAAATATCATGTCTAATCTCCTAATCATATTTAATAAATTGAATAAAACGTTAACGATTGATGACATCAAAAGCATATATATATTTATACGCTCATCACATTTAAAAGTATATATAAGCAACCATCTTTTAAGTGTATTTTTTCTATTTATTAATAAAATAACTCTTAATTAAAGTATATAATTACCCCATTAATTAACTTTCATAATAAGGGTAAATTGATTATTTATGTTATATTTGTATTCACAACTTGAATAACTAAAACACTCATTCTTAGTCCTAATTCTGGGAGGATTCTTATGAAAAAATTAATCATCGCCATCGTGATTGTAATCATCGCTGTTGGTTCAGGCGTATTCTTTTATGCATCTAAAGATAAGAAAATAAACGAAACAATTGATGCCATTGAAGATAAAAACGTTAAGCAAGTCTTTAAAAATAGTACTTACCAATCTAAAAACGATAATGGTGAAGTAGAAATGACAGACCGCCCTATTAAGATTTATGACAGTCTCGGCGTCAAAGATATCAACATTAAAGATCGTGATATCAAAAAGGTTTCGAAAAACAAAAAACAAGTCACAGCAAAGTATGAACTTCAAACGAATTACGGCAAAATTAATCGTGACGTTAAATTAAACTTTATTAAAGAAGATAAAGATTGGAAATTGGATTGGAATCAAAGTGCCATTATTCCAGGCATGAAGAAAAATCAATCCATCAATATTGAACCATTGAAATCAGAACGAGGTAAGATTTTAGACAGGAACAATGTAGAGTTAGCCACTACAGGAACAGCACATGAAGTTGGTATTGTTCCTAATAATGTTTCCACAAGTGATTACAAAGCAATCGCTGAAAAGTTAGACCTTTCAGAATCGTATATTAAACAGCAAACAGAACAGGATTGGGTTAAAGATGATACATTCGTCCCTCTCAAGACTGTTCAAGATATGAATCAAGATTTAAAGAATTTTGTTGAAAAGTATCATCTCACATCACAGGAAACAGAAAGTCGACAGTATCCGCTTGAAGAAGCAACAACGCACTTACTTGGATATGTTGGCCCTATTAATTCAGAAGAATTGAAGCAAAAAGCATTTAAAGGTTATAAAAAGGATGCCATCGTTGGTAAAAAAGGTATCGAAAAACTATACGATAAAGACCTTCAAAATAAAGACGGATACCGTGTCACAATAATTGATGATAATAATAAAGTTATTGATACATTAATAGAGAAAAAGAAAATAGACGGCAAAGATATTAAATTAACCATTGATGCTAGAGTCCAAAAAAGTATTTATAACAACATGAAAGATGACTACGGTTCGGGGACTGCTATTCATCCACAAACTGGTGAACTCTTAGCACTTGTCAGCACGCCATCTTATGATGTTTATCCATTTATGAATGGAATGAGCGATGAAGATTATAAGAAATTAACTGAAGATGATAAAGAGCCACTCCTTAATAAGTTCCAAATTACGACATCACCAGGTTCGACTCAAAAAATATTAACAGCCATGATTGGCTTAAACAATAAGACATTAGACGGCAAAACAAGTTATAAAATTAATGGAAAAGGTTGGCAAAAAGATAAATCTTGGGGTGACTACAACGTTACAAGATACGAAGTTGTGAATGCCGATATCGACTTAAAACAAGCTATTGAATCATCAGATAATATCTTCTTTGCGAGAGTTGCACTTGAATTAGGCAGCAAAAAATTCGAAGAAGGAATGAAACGCCTTGGTGTTGGTGAAGATATCCCGAGTGATTATCCATTCTACAATGCACAAATTTCAAATAAGAACTTAGATAATGAAATATTGTTAGCTGACTCAGGTTATGGCCAAGGTGAAATATTAATCAATCCTGTTCAAATTCTTTCAATATACAGCGCATTAGAGAACAAAGGTAATGTGAATGCACCACATGTACTCAAAGATACGAAAAATAAAGTCTGGAAGAAGAACATCATTTCCCAGGAAAATATTAAATTGTTAACAGACGGTATGCAACAAGTCGTGAACAAAACACATAGAGAAGATATTTATAGATCATATGCCAACTTAGTTGGTAAATCAGGTACAGCTGAACTCAAGATGAAACAAGGTGAGACAGGACAACAAATAGGTTGGTTCATTTCATATGATAAAGATAATCCAAATATAATGATGGCTATTAATGTGAAAGATGTACAAGATAAAGGCATGGCAAGTTACAATGCCAAAATATCTGGAAAAGTGTATGACGATTTATATGATAACGGTAAGAAAACGTATCGTATTGATAAATAAACAAACAGAGCAACATCCGCGTTTGGATGCTGCTCTGTTTTTATGTCTTTAAAAAATATTCATAACAATTCTAGAAATATATAGCAACGCAATGATTAAACTGCATAGAAATACCATGCTCATATATTTTTTCTTTTTAGGCTTTGCTGCTTCAATTTCGTCTTTATTCTCTAGATATTCTAGCAATTCTTTCTCTATTTCCTCGTTAATATCTTTGTCATGATTTTCACTCACAACCATCCCTCCACGACTACATGTTCATCTTTAAATTTATATTATTACAATTTCTGTAAAAGGACAATCTTTACTTTGTATTAATTACAAGTTATCAATTCTAGTACCTTTTTTCAATTTGTGAGCACCACATTTGATTAGTCGCGCACGATAGTTTAATATATAATCAATCGCACACGATAGAAAGGAGTATTTTATGGATTACAATATGAAACTAGCCAATCAAGTATGTTTCTCAGCATATAATGTAAGTCGATTATTTGCCCAATTTTATGAAAAAGAGCTTAAGTCATTTGGTTTAACTTACTCACAATATTTAGTCTTACTTTCATTATGGGAGGAAAATCCTCAAACATTACATTCAATTGGTCATAAATTGGACCTTTCAAGCAACACGCTTACCCCACTACTTAAAAGATTAGAACAATCAGGATGGGTCACTCGACAAAAATCAGACCAAGACAAAAGACAATTAATTGTTTCGTTAACTCAAAAAGGGAAAGATCAAAAGCAACCTATTTACGATGCTATCTCTAAATGTGTATCAGAAGATATGAATTTAGACTTATACAAACAAACGAAAGACATTATGGATCAATTAGAAGCAACTTTAAGAAAGCAATTAAATAAATAACATATAAAAGGTGATAAACTATGAAAAAATTTGATGTTGTATTTATAGGAAGTGGACATGCTGCATGGCACGCTGCGTTAACGTTAAAACATGCAGGCAAATCTGTAGCCATTATAGAAAAAGACACGATAGCTGGTACATGTACAAATTACGGTTGTAATGCCAAAATCTTACTTGAAGGACCTTATGAAGTATTAGAAGAAGCTAGTCATTATCCTCAAATTATTGAATCTGATCAATTACACGTAAACTGGAAGAACTTGATGCAATATAAGAAAGCTGTCATAAATCCCCTTTCCAATACGCTTAAATCTATGTTTGAACAACAAGGTATTGAAGTTATAATGGGTGCCGGTAAATTAGTAGATGCTCATACAGTTGATGTTGAAGGTACGCCTATTCAAGCTGAAAACATCGTCATTGCAACAGGACAACATAGTAATAAATTAGATATAGAAGGTAGCGCATTAACACATGATAGTCGTGACTTCTTATCTTTAGATAAAATGCCAAATAGCATCACATTTATTGGTGCTGGTATTATTAGTATCGAATTCGCTTCAATCGCAATTAAATCAGGTGCTGAAGTTCATGTCATCCACCATACAGATAAACCATTAGATGGATTTAATGAAAAGCACATCGCGAAATTAATTCATAAACTTGAATCAGAAGGCGTACAATTCCATTTAAATGAAAATGTTCAATCTGTACAACAAACTGGTAGCAGTTATCACGTAACAACAGAATCAGGACTTAGCGTTGATACTGACTATGTTCTAGATGCTACTGGACGTAAACCAAATGTACAAAATATAGGACTAGACGAATTAGGCATCGAATATAGTGAAAAAGGTATTCAAGTTGATGATTATTTAAGAACAAACATACACAACATATATGCAAGCGGAGATGTATTAGATAAAACAATTCCTAAATTAACACCAACAGCAACATTTGAATCTAACTACATCGCGACTCACATATTAGGAATCAATCCAAACCCAATTCAATATCCAGCAATACCATCTGTATTATACTCATTACCAAGACTCTCACAAATTGGTGTTACAGTTAAAGAAGCAGAGCAAAGCGAAGCATATACAATAAAAGACATTCCATTCGGTAAACAAATGGTGTTTGAATATAAAAACGAAACAGAAGCGGAAATGACAATTGTATTAAACGCAGACAAACAACTCGTAGGCGCAGAAATCTACGCAGACGACGCAGCAAACTTAATTAACCTACTCACATTTATCGTTAACCAAAAACTAACAGCCAAAGACCTCAACCAACTCATCTTTGCATTCCCAGGATCATCAAGCGGCGTGCTAGATTTATTAAAAGTAGCAATGATGTAGAATATAAAAAACAGAGGTAAGACTACCGTCACTAATACGGAAGTCTTACCTCTGTTTTTGTTTTGGAAAATCACTTCACTTTTTTGGATAAAAAGACATTTATTCGTATATAAAGCGCTTACACAAATTGCTAAGATTTTTATATACAAAACTACACGGGGTGATTACATGCAATTTTTTGAAATTAACAAAATTCCTAACAAAGGAATTCCACTTTCAACTCAAAGAAAATTATGGCTTCGACACTTTTTAAAAGCTTTCTTTGTAGTATTCTTTACATATATGGCAATGTATTTAATTAGAAATAACTTTAAAGCTGCTCAGCCATTACTTAAAGAAGAAGTCGGCCTGACTACTTTAGAATTAGGATATATTGGATTAGCGTTTAGTATTACATATGGTCTTGGTAAATCATTGCTCGGCTATTTTATAGATGGTAAGAACACTAAAAAAGTTATTTCATTCTTACTTGTTTTAGCAGCACTTGCTGTTTTAATAATGGGCTTTACGCTTAGTTACTTTGGTTCTATTTTAGGACTTTTCATTGTTTTATGGGGATTAAACGGTGTGTTCCAATCAGTTGGTGGTCCAGCTAGTTATTCGACGATTTCAAGATGGGCGCCACGTTCGAAAAGAGGACGTTACCTTGGATTTTGGAATACTTCACATAATATTGGTGGTGCAATAGCCGGTGGACTTGCTTTATGGGGTGCACATACATTCTTTAATGGTAGTGTTGTTGGTATGTTCATCTTCCCTTCAGTCATTGCTTTAATTATAGGTATTGCGGGTTTATTCATTGGTAAAGATGATCCTGAAGAATTAGGTTGGAATCGTGCTGAAGAAATATGGGAAGAACCCATTGAACAAGAAAATATTGATTCAGTTCATATGTCAAAATGGGAAATTTTCAAAACTTACATTTTAAAAAATCCTGTTATTTGGATTTTATGTATTTCAAACGTATTTGTTTATATAGTACGTATAGGTATAGATAACTGGGCACCTTTATACGTATCTGAGCATTTAGGATTCGGTCAATCTGATGCTATCAATACCATATTCTACTTTGAGATAGGTGCACTTGTTGCGAGTTTATTATGGGGATATGTTTCCGATTTACTAAAAGGACGTCGTGCTGTCGTAGCAGTTGGTTGTATGTTTATCATTACATTTGTAGTTATACTTTATACAAATGCTACAAGTGTTGCTATGGTTAATATCGCTTTATTTGCACTAGGTGCATTAATCTTTGGACCTCAACTATTGATTGGTGTATCACTAACAGGATTTGTACCAAAACGAGCAATCAGTGTTGCTAACGGTATGACAGGATCATTCGCTTATTTATTCGGTGATTCAATGGCCAAAGTAGGACTTGCTGCTATTGCCGATCCTAAATCAAAAGGATTAAATGTATTTGGTTACACACTTAGCGGTTGGACAGATGTCTTTATCGTCTTCTATTTCGCCTTATTCATAGGTATCATTTTATTATGTATCGTTGCATATTATGAAGAAAAGAAAATACGCTCATTAAACATTTAACATAAAAAAGGAATGGTTTTTAACCCATTCCTTTTTATTTTTTCATATAATCACTTGGTGATACTTCTAAATATTTTTTGAATTGATAACTAAATACTTTATATTCTGAAAAACCTACCATGTCAGCCACTTCATAATGTTTATAATGATGTTCTAGTAGATGAAGGGATTTGAATACTCTATATCTATTTAAGTAATCTAATATTGTAATACCTACTTCTTGTTTAAAAATCCTCATAAGATAGCTTTCACTAGCGTCAAATTGACTAAGCATTTCTTTCACTGATTGTTTATCATGATAATGTTTACGGATATATTGAATGATTTTATTTACATAATAGTCATCATAATCAACCTCTTTTATAGGTTTGAACACTTCTATATCTACTTTTTCTTCTTGATCATCATACTTTTCATAAATCTGATTGAGTATTTGTTTTAATTCTTGTTGATTAATAGGTTTTAGCAAATAATCTGTTACTTTATGTTGAATGCCTGCTTTCATATATTCGTAATCGTCATAACTAGATAAAATAATTTTCTCACAAGAAATATCTTTAATATTCTCTAATAATTGTATGCCATTCATCTTAGGCATTCTAATATCAATAATCACGAGTAGTGGATGATTGATATGAATTAATTCCAGTGCTTCTTCTCCGTCTTTTGCTAACAATACTTCATTGAAATTATAATCAGACCATTGTATATGAGACTTCAAACCTTCTCTTATAATTCTTTCATCATCACAAATAATAACTGTATGCATTATACTCACCTACCTCTAGGTATTCTTAAAGCAATCATTGTGCCTTTATTTTCTATTGAATAAATTTTTATTTTTGATCTTAAACCATATTTCAATATTAATTTATGATTCAAATGGTTTAATCCTAAATGCGTTGTTTCATATACAGAAAGATTTAAATTTTCTCGCGTTAATCTTAGTTGTTCTTTTGACATACCTTCCCCATCATCTTTAACAATAATAAGAAGATTATGAGTGTTTTCTCTTATTCGAATATTGATTGTCAAATCACATTCATATTCATTATGTTTGATCGCATTTTCTATAAATGGAAATATACACATTTTATCAATTTTCATTTCTTTAATATCATAAGGAACATCGATTAATAATTTTATTTTGTCATCAAATCTTACATTTTGAATAGAGACATATTTTTTTATATATAGGAGTTCATCTTTAACGAGTACATTATCAGACTTAACTCTTAATGAATATCTCAGCATTTCTGATAGTTTTTGCAAAATTTCTTCCGCCTTTTTCGGAGAAGTACTTACAAGATATTGTATCGTTTGCATTGTATTGAATAAAAAATGCGGGTGAAATTGCCGTTCTATTTCTTTAAGTTGAATTTCTCTCAATGATTTTTCTGTATCTTCAATTGAATGAATTAATGCTTCATTGGATTCAAACAAATCATAAACATACTTATTTATTTCTTCTAGTTCACTCGTACGAGACAAAGGTTCATATGTACCTAGTTTTCTTTCTTTTGCGTATTTAATTCGCTTAATAATTGATTCTATATCTCGCGTTTGGACTTGAGAAATTTTACTAGAAGAAACGTAACCAAATATAGTCAAAATGATGAATGTTAACAACATAATTGATAGTAATTTAATACCGTCATTCAATATTTCATGTATATCTTTCAGTAAAACAATATGTGCATTTAACTCAGGTATATATTCACTTTTATAAACATATCCAAATTTAGATAATGTAACCTTATAGTTTGATGGAATCTTTTCATAATTTGAATATAAGACATTATCATAACTATCTACTAATAATAAATGTTGATTATTTCTATAGTGCAATTGGTTCAAATAAGGTTGTTCTTCTATATATATCGTGAGTTTATAATTACCATTGTTAAACTTTATATTTTGACTCTTAATTCGAAGTAAATTCGATAAATTTTTATCTTCATAATTATTCGTCATTTTTATATCATGATTTTCTAATATATAAATCATAGAAGCATCTTTTATGTGAATTGAATCATTAATGAGACGACGTATTTCTGTTTTATCATGATCATTCTTAGGATTTAAAGATTCAAATTGGTGTTTATTATTATTAATAGCTTTTGTAACTTTCTGATTTAATGACGTGACTATATCTTTACTTTGAACTATATTATGCTTCAAATTATTTATTTCAATCATTCTATATACGCCTAAAAATGTTACAAATCCTATTAATATAATTAAAAATGCCGGTAGTATAGTAGTGATGAATAATGATTTTCTAATCATACGTTGATAAGGTTTAGTTGGTATCATTGAATCAACTCCAAAAATTGCTTTCTAGTTAGATGACTAATATCTTCATCCTTAATAATAGGTATTTCCCTGAACTTTGTAGCAACTTGCTTATTTTGATTAAAAACATCTTTTCTACCGGACTGAATTTTATACTCATCTGCTATTTTTTGTTGAACCTTTTTACTTGTTAAGTAATTAATCAGTTTTTTACTTTTTGGATTAATATTTTCTTTTTTTACAAGTGCGATACCGTCATGATTCAACATTGTACCTTCACTTGGATAAATCATTTTCAAAGGATAACCTTTATTTATATAAGCTTTAGCATCCGATTCATAACTTAAACCAGCATAATATTTACCTTTCGCAACTTCTTGTATAACTTTAGAAGATTTATCAACTTTATTTGCAGAAGCCATAAAACCTTTTACATCATCAACATTGTGATTAATACTTTCAATAGCTTTCATATGTTGATACCCTGTCGTTGTTTCTAGAGGATTAGAATAGACCACTTTCCCTTTCAATTCATCGGCACATAAGTCTTTATAACCCCTAACTTTAATATTTCCTATTAAGTCTTGGTTCACAACAATTGTAGTTGGCATTAATATGAAATCTGAAACATACGGAACTTTTTGTTTATCATATTTCATATACTTCTGATTTTTCGATTCGTATGCTTCAAAATCACCAGGATGTTCAATCATTTCTGACAGAACACCTCCAACTACAATATCCCCTAGTTCATTCTCATCAACTTGATGTATCTCCCTTAATAAAACTTGTGTAGAACCCTGTTTAAGTTCAACTTTAACATTTTCAGTTTGCTCAAAGTCATTTAATAGAGAACGTATTAACTCTCTAGGATATGGAGAATAAACAGTTATAGTTTCTTGGTAATTGTTTAATTTGCTACAGCCAGAAACAATCAATAATAAGCAAAGTAAAACAAAAAATTTCTTCATATTTTTTTCTCCCGATTATTGTTTTTTCATTTACTGCTCTTGAAATCATTTTATCATTTGGAATAAATTAACAATATCTTTTTTTAAATATTACAAACCAAAAACACTAGGTTATTCTATTTGAACAACCTAGTGTATAACAGATTATATTTTTAAAGTCTCTGCTATTCAGACAAATGCACCATTTTATCTGCGCTATCTGTAAATATCCCATCAACGCCCCAGTTTGCTAATTGGTTTGCGCGTGCTGGTTTGTTTACGGTCCAAACGTTTAATTCATAACCCGCTTCTTTGACCATTCTTACTTTTGCTTTTGTGAGTTTGGCATCTTCTGTATTCACTATCTTCGCATTGCAATAATCTAACAATGTTCTCCAGTCTTCTTTGAATGATGTCGTATGGAAGATGACTGCTCTTTTATATTCTGGCATGATTTCTTCTGCTAGTTTAACGAGTACGAGGTTAAAGCTTGATATGAGTACTTCTTGATTTTGATTTAAGTTTGCTAATTTTTCTTTAACTTGCTTTACCATACTTTTAGATAGAGCGAGTCCATTCGCGCCAGTGACGCCTTTCAACTCTACATTTAAGTTCATGTTATATTCATTTGCTATTTCTATCACATCATCGAATGTTGGTAAGCGTTCATCTTTAAATTTCGCACCATACCATGATCCTGCTGATGCTTCTTTTAATTCTTCATAGTTTAATGCTGTTATTTCCCCGGACATACTTGTTGTACGGTCTAAATAGTCATCATGAATGATGATTAATTGTTCATCTTTTGTAATGGCAACATCTAACTCTAGCCATTTTACACATTCTATTTCTGAAGCTGCTTTAAAAGATGCTATTGTATTTTCTGGAGCTTTACTTGGTAATCCTCTATGTCCATATATTGTTAGCATATTACCTCTCCTTGCGCTTTTTATTTTTAAATTGTTAATTTTTTGATTCTTAGGGTATATATTTACAACAAACATCCGTAGAATCAGCATACCTGTATTATCACATTATTGGTCTGTTTATTGCCAACAAAATGTGTATAGATTTTTTAAGGAGGGTATGGTTAGTGAAACAATTACAATACATACGAAACAGGATATTATCGATTATGTGAACGAACGTAAGACGACAAAGCGTACGTCACTATTATTAATTATCGTATTAGGCACAATATTTTTAGATGCTTATGATTTAACAATTTTAGGTACAGCGACTGATCAACTTACTCAAGAATTCAAACTTTCTCCGACTTACTTATCATTCATTATGACAGCAATGCCATTCGGTGCATTATTTGGTGCTGCAATTGGTGGATTTTACGCCGATAAATTAGGTCGTAAATTAATTCTATCTGTCTCATTGATTTCTTTAATCATTGGGGCAATTGGGGCTGCGTTATCACCTGCACCAGCTATTTTATTATGTTTCAGATTATTGATGGGATTTGCAATTGGTATGGATAGCCCAGTTGCTTTTACTTTTATAGCAGAAATCAGTAATAAAAAAGATAAAGGCCGTAACGTAAACTATTGGCAAGTCGTTTGGTATATCGCCGTTGTATCTTCGGCTCTTATCGTTATTTTGTTATATTCTCTTGGTACCGGTGCTTGGTTATGGCGTTATTCCGTAGCACTCGGCGCAGTGTTCGCAACGATTATACTCGTTTTAAGATTATTTTATTTAAGCGAAAGCCCATCATGGTCAATGAAAAATAAAACCTTAACAGAAGCGAGTAAAGAACTCGAGAAGAACTACAACATCAATGTGAATATCGAACCTAATAAAGGTGAAGATGAATCATTTAGTAAAACAGAAGTTAAAAATCCTTTACGTACATTGTTTAATAAACGCTATCGTAAAAGAACAATATTAGCGACTTCCATTGCAACATTACAAGGTATGCAGTACTATGCAATCGGTCTATATATTCCTTTAATCGCAATTTATATAATCGGAGAAAACAAAATCGAATCCTTATCAGGTACTGCAATCATTAATATCGCGGGTATCATTGGTGGTTTAACTGGTGCATTACTCACAACAAAATACGGCGCACGTAAATTAACAATTGCTGGGTTTAGCATTGTAGGGACAGCCATGATTATTATAGGTTTATTTTATGGACATACCTATACTTGGTTGATTGCGTTAATGGTGGCATTCTTCCTATTTGGACATTCAGGTGGACCAGGAACTCAAGGTAAAGCAATTGCCGCCCTTTCATACCCTACAATTCTACGAGGTAAAGGAACAGGCTTTGTAGAATCCGTGAGTAGATTCGGTAGTATGTTTGGTACATTTATTTTTCCAATTATATTAGCTAACTTAGGATTAAATAAGACAATGCTGCTATTAGCATTAGTGCCTATAGTTGGGCTAATCATTACTACTTATATTAAATGGGAACCAGTCGGTAAAGATGTCGAACACGAAGATCAATATATTGAAAAAGTTTAATACAAAAAGCAAAAGCCTAGGACGTCTTAAGTGATGTCCTAGGCTTCATTTATTACTCTTCTGTTTTATATGTTCTAATGTGATCTGCGATACTGTGTAAGTATACTTTTGAATATGGATCTTGTCTGAGTTCACGTTCGAAGTCAAATTCTTGATTATCAAATCTATTAAAGAATGTTTCGTATTCTTCTACAGATAATTGTTCTCTTGATGCAAGCATGTCTAAGTGTTTTTCTTTATCTAGCGCTTTATCATAACCATCTACGATTGAACCACTAAATATTTCAGCTACTGCACCTGAACCATAACTAAATAGACATACTTCTTGTCCTGCTTGGAATGTATGGTTTTGTAATAAAGAAATTAAACTTAAATACAATGAACCTGTATAAATATTTCCTACGTCTCTATTCCATAGTACAGAATCTTGATATGCATCCATTAATCTGTTTTTAATTGAATCTTCTACGTTTTCGTTTAAAATAGTCTTGAAGGCTTTTTCGCCCATTTTAGTAAATGGAACGTGGAAACAGAATGATTCAAAATCATTTACTTCATGACCTGTACGTTTAGCGTATTCATTCCAAACTGTGTTGAATGATTCAATGTATGCATCTTTAGATAAAGCACCATCTACGACAGGATATTTTTCAGATGTTGGTCTCCAGAAATCATATACATTATTTGTATATGCAACGCTATCGTCATTTAATTCTAAAATTCTAGGATTATGACTCAATAGTAAAGCGACTGCTCCTGCACCTTGTGTAGGTTCTCCACCTGAATTTAATCCGTAACGTGCGATATCAGATGCGATTACAAGTACTTTTTTACTCGGATTGTTAGATAAGAAGTCTTTAGCAAGTTGGATAGCTGCTGTAGCTGAGTAACATGCTTCTTTCATTTCAATACAACGTGCAAATGGTTGAATATTTAATTGGTTATGAATCTCTATTGATGCTGCTTTAGAGTGGTCGATTCCCGATTCAGTCGCTACAATCACCATGTCGATATCTTTTTTATCTTGTTCAGATAAAATATCTTGAGCTGCGTTAATACCCATTGATATAATATCTTGGCTTACTGGATTAACGGCCATTTTATTTTGACCGATACCTATTTTAAATTTATTTGGATCTACTCCACGAGCATTTGCCAAATCGTCCATACTTACATAAAAACTTGGGATGTAAAAATCTAATTTATCAATACCTATTGCCATAATAATTTCCTCTCAATATGTTATTTTATATATTGAATGATATCAAACTACATTAAATATTGACAATTATTAATAAATAAATTTTTAAGGAGAACATAAAATATGAATAAAGTTGTAATCGTAAGTGCTCAAAGAACACCTGTAGGAAAATTCAGAGGAAGGTTGAGTAACTACTCTGCAGTAGAATTAGGGACTGCTGCTTTAAAATCTGCAATTAATAAAATCCAACTAGATCCTAAAGATATCGATAATGTTATTTTCGGTAACGTTGTTCAAGCTGGTACGGGACAAAATGCTGCTCGACAAATTGCTGTAAATGCCGGTTTACCATATGAAACACCTGGTATGACTGTAAACGAAGTTTGTGGATCAGGACTTAAATCTATCATTTTAGGCAAACAACTTATTCAACTTGGAGAAGCAAATGTTGTTGCTGTAGGCGGCATCGAAAGTATGACGAACACACCAGACCTTATTCTTAAAAAAGGCGACGCACCTGTTAAAAGTTTCATGCATGATGGTTTAACTGACGTCTTTCATAATATGGCGATGGGCTTAACTGCAGAAGCAATTGCAACTAAATATGAAGTTACCCGTGAAGAACAAGATACGTTTGCATTAAATTCACATTTAAAATCTGATAAAGCAACAAAAGCTGGTAAATTCAATGAAGAAATTGTTCCATTAGAAGATGTTAATGGTGAAACAATAATTTCAGATGAATTAATCAGACCTGAAAGTACAATAGAAGATCTTGCAACATTAAAGACAATTTTCAAAGAAGACGGTACAGTTACTGCGGGTAACGCTTCAGCTTTAAGCGACGGTGGTTCTGCTTTAATTTTAATGAGTGAATCATACGCGAAAGAACACGGCTACACAATCTTAGCAACTGTCGGACAACACGCTGAAATCGGCTGTGATCCATTATATATGGGTTATGCACCATTCTATGCCGTAGAGTCACTATTAAACAAGACTGGAAAAACAATTCAAGATATCGATTTAGTTGAGATGACAGAAGCATTCTCAGCACAAAGCATTCCTGTTAAAAAAAACCTTAACATTCCAGATGAGAAATTTAACATTTATGGTGGCGCGATTGCTTTAGGTCACCCACTAGGATCAACAGGCTCAAGATTGGTTACAACACTTGCACATGCCTTAAAACAAGAAGATAAGCAAACGGGTATTGCAACTGCATGTATCGGTGGTGGCTTAGGTATAGCATTAATGATAGAAAAAGGAGTAGGACTTTAATGAAACCTTTAACGAAAGACTTCAGACATTTATCACGACCTGAGAAAATCAAACAATTAAAAGATCATGGTTGGATTAAAGAAGAATCTGAGCAAATATTACTTAACAATTCAGAAATAGATAAAGAACTTTTAGAGAATTTAATCGAAAATGTCATTGGTCAAGGTACGCTACCAGTAGGTGTCTTACCTGAAATTATAGTAGAAGATAAAGCGTACGCTGTACCTATGATGGTTGAAGAGCCATCAGTTGTTGCAGCAGCAAGTTTCGGTTCTAAACTTTTCAACAAATCTGGTGGTCTTAAAGTCGTTCAAAGTGACAATATTAAATTAGGTCAAATCGTATTTGATAATGTTACAGATACTGCTCAACTATCTAAAGATATTTTAAATTTAGAATCAGATATCCGCCAAGTAGCCGATCAAGTCTACCCTTCTATCCTTAAAAGAGGTGGCGGTTACCGCAAAATCGAAACGGATGAATTTCCTGAAGAAGGTATGCTTTCTTTAAAAGTTCATATCGATACACGTGATGCAATGGGTGCTAATATTATCAATACCATTCTTGAAGGAATTGCGCACTATTTAGAAACTCAATTAAGCGATACAAACATACTAATGAGTATTCTTTCAAACTATTCAACAACATCTGTTATTCGCATTGAAGGTAAAATCGCCATTTCAGACTTAGAAAAAGGTGAAGTAAGCGGTGCAGAAGTCGCACACCGTATGGAACGAGCATCTGTATTAGCTCACATCGACCCATACAGAGCAGTCACACATAACAAAGGTGTTATGAACGGGATTAGCTCAGTCGTATTAGCTTCAGGAAACGATACGAGAAGCGTTGAAGCAGGTGCGCATGCTTATGCAAGTAAAGACGGACAATATAGAAGTTTAACAACTTGGAAATATGATAGTGATAACCAATTTTTAGTAGGTACAATAGAATTACCATTAACACTCGGCATTATTGGCGGAAGCATAGACCTCTTACCAATATCTAAAGTTACATTAGACTTACTAGATGTTAAAACAGCACAAGAATTAGCACACATTGTAGCTGCAGTCGGACTCGCACAGAACTTTTCAGCATGTCGTGCACTCGTATCAGAAGGTATACAGCAAGGTCATATGAACCTCCACTATAAATCCTTAGCAATTAAAATCGGTGCAAAAGGTAGTGAAATCCAACTTATAACAGAAGCACTTAAAAGTATGGATAAGCCAAACCTAGAAGCTGCACAAGGATTACTTTATGAGATGAGAAATAATTAGAAATTTGGTGCGCTAACGATCTTGTTTCACTTTCTTGAACGTTAAAATTTCTAACGATCTTGTTTTCGTTTCTTGATCGATAGCACCACAATAAAAGTATAAAAGAGCCTAGAACAACAATGTATATCGTTGTTCTAGGCTCTTTTTATGTATATCCTCAATATCAATTTGACATCTTCTTACAAAACACATTAAGATAGTGAAGTTGATTAAAAAAATAGGAGAAATTTATCATCATGAAAAATAAACTTACTTTTAAAGAAAATATATATATCGGATCATTACTTTTTGGCTTGTTTTTTGGAGCGGGAAATTTAATCTTCCCTATTCATTTAGGTCAATTGGCAGGATCGAATGTTTTAACGGCCAATATTGGTTTCTTAATTACTGCGATTGGTTTACCATTCTTAGGAATTATCGCAATTGGTATTTCTAAGACGAATGGTATTTTTGAAGTAACGACACGTGTAAATCGCAAATATGCTTATATATTCACGATTTTACTTTATCTTGTAATTGGTCCTTTTTATGCTTTACCTAGGCTTGCAACGACATCGTTTGAAATTGCATTTACACCGTTTATTTCAGATTCATCTGTCACATTATATTTATCGATATTTAGTATTTTATTCTTCTTAGTTGCTTGGTTTTTCTCAAAAAAACCTTCAAAAATTCTAGAATATATCGGTAAATTTTTAAATCCTGTATTTTTAGTCCTTTTAGGCTTATTGATTTTATTAGCGTTTATTAATCCAATTGGACAAGTATCAAATGCTAATATTAGTCCTGATTATGAAAACAGCGCGTTATTAAAAGGTTTCATTGATGGTTATAATACGCTAGATGCTTTAGCTGCACTTGCATTCGGTATTATTATCGTATCAACTATTAAAAAGTTAGGTATTACAAACCCAAATCATATTGCGAAAGAAACATTCAAATCTGGTACGATTAGCATTATTTTAATGGGTATTATTTATAGTTTATTAGCATTTATGGGTACGATGAGTTTAGGTCATTTTAAAGCGAGTGAAAATGGTGGCATAGCTTTAGCTCAAATCGCACGATATTATTTAGGTGATTACGGCATCATATTACTATCACTCATCATTATCGTAGCTTGCTTAAAGACTGCTATTGGCCTAATCACAGCCTTTTCAGAAACATTCACAGAACTATTTCCAAAGCAAAACTATTTAATGTTTGCAACAGTTGTAAGTATTATTTCATGTATCTTTGCTAATGTTGGTTTAACAAAAATTATTGAATACTCTACACCAGTATTAATGTTTTTATATCCTTTAGCGATTACAATTATTTTGCTAACGTTATTCAGTTCATTCTTTAATCATTCAAAAATCGTTTATCAATTTACGACATATTTTACAATAATCGCTTCATTTGTTGATGGTATTAAAGCAAGTCCTGAATTCATCGCAAATACAGGTTTTGCACATGCAGTTATCACTTTTGGCGAAAAATTCTTACCATTCTTCACGATTGGAATGGGTTGGGTTTTACCAGCCTTTGTCGGATTTATCATCGGCTTCATCGTATATCAATTTAAGAAATCATCATACAAAACAACATAATTCAGACAAAAGCAAGTTACCTCGACTATGAGATAACTTGCTTTTTTTATATAGATATTTATTTGTTATAAGGTTGTCGTCCCATTACGAATTTAAAAATTTGAAATTCTTTTAATAAAATACCAATCCCTAGGCAACTTCCCACAATAAACAATAAAGATATTGGAATAAAGATTAATGTTTGTTCTTCAAATATACTTGTATATTGGAACATATATTCCAGTATAATAGGATGTAATAAATAAACGAAAAATGAATATTGACTAATCAACTCAACAGAACTAAACATAAATTCATCAAACTGTGTGCTAAAGTTAATTATAATTAAAAATGCAAAAGTGATATATAATAAAATACGATAATCCATACTACTAACCATCCAATAATCATGTTCTCCTACAAATACAAAGGCTACGTATGCAGCAATTGTTAAAAATACGATTAAAGCGATGTATTTCGTTACGAAAGCTTTAATAGCTTGATAATTATGACCTACGTAAGAACCTAAAAAGTAATAAAACAGCCAACCAATTATGAATGTTTCAGGACTAAATGGATAATACTGACTTATAAATTCTCTAACAGGTTCAACATTTTGGTAACTATACAAATAGATTGTATTAATTATGAACGAAATGATAAGACTCCATTTTGAAAAAAGTATTTTAGCATTTATTCGATAGATGATCCAATTTAACAAGAAGAACTGAATAATGATTACAATAAAGTAGCCATACCAATTACCTTGAATAACATTCTCTGTGTATTGCGTTAAGAATGAATCATTTAATTTAAGTGATTCAGAATAACTATAGAAAGCACCCATAATTAAGTAAGGTAATAATATATATTTTAGACGTGTTCTTAAATAGCCTGTTTTTAATTTATCATTATAATTTAGTGTCGTTAATAGTTGAGACAATATAATAAATGAAGGTGTCCCGATAATTAAGATCATTCTGATCCAATATAAGACTTGTAATTGCAGATCATCAGGTTCATTTGTGTTTGTAAACTCGGTAAAAACATGTGTTAGTACAATTAATAAACATAAAAATGTTCTTAAATATATAAATTCAATATATCTTCCTTTACTCATGATTAAATCCTTCCCATTTCTTAACAAGCTTGTTAAAAGCGTCATCACTTACCATAACTCTTGGAATGTAAAAATTATCGCTATCTGGAACAACTGCTTTTTCTTCCAAAGAAAAAGGCAATGCGTAATTTATTGTGTTAAATGTAAACGTTTTTACGAGTGATTTTTTGTGCTATTTCCTGTATAGTTATTCATATGTAGCAAAGGAGGCAAATGAAGTGAATAATACATCTGAGAAACTCATTCATATAAGTATGAGAACCTTTTCTGAAATGGGCTATTATGGAACATCACTAAATAATATTGCCAATGAACTAGGAATAAAAAAGGCAAGTTTATATAACTACTTTAAAAGCAAAGATGAATTGTATGAACAATGTATTGAAAATTGTATGTCAGTAGGACTAAGTATTATTGAAGGAATCGATTCTCAGCCTCTGAATGTATATGATGAGCTTTCTTCTTTTTTCTATAATTATATTTACGATTCAGATTACTTAGTAAAATTTTATGTCCAGTTATCATTTGCACCTTCAAACTTTACATCTAATATTGAACATTATAATCATAAGTTATCTACTACTCTAACGTATAAATTAGAAAAGATTCATGCACATCATAAACTTAAATTAGATAAGAGTGACTTTGTATTATTAGTTAGGATGTTTATTAATGGGTGGCTTTATCGTAGAGCATACACTCAATCAGAGAAAACACAAAATGAAGTTAAAAACGAATTCAATCATCACGCAAATTTGCTATTAAGTAAAATTAAATAAAGTAGAACATTATCGTAGTTTACAATTCAACTGATAAAACATTAAAACTCTAGTGCTTGAATGATAAAGACAAAATAACATCTCATTGCTTACTGAATTATTAAGTAGAATGAGATGTTATTTTTTAAAACTATATTTTTGATTTAAAAATAATTTATCAAAGTGAATATAAAGAATAAAAACTTAAATTAATTACAATTTTTGTTAGAAATAAAATAAATTTGGGTAATATACTTATATATACAAAATAGGAAGAGGTATAAGTATGGTCAATAATCACGGGAGAGACTATTTTGAAGACATTAGTGATGATTTATTATATGTTTCACAAACAATTAGTCAAAAAATATCATCTAATGAATATAACTTATCTGAAGAGCTCGCTATAATAAAAGAAATCTTGGAAAGGTTGGAATCCAAATTATCAGATTAACTCATGAATACTTTTAATAAAAACCATTTCCACATTTCTTGGAAATGGTTTTTATTTTATATATTAGAACTCACCAGATAAATTAGTCTCAAATGAAAAAGTAGTTATATAATCTTTGTAATGCATACTGGTGATATATCATATATACTCAAACATATTTATAATCAAAATAAAAAACTTTTATAAAAGGAGCAATACAAATGAAAATTTTAATTTTAGGTGCTACTGGCAGAGTTGGACAAGAAGTATTAACACACGCACTATCAGACGGCCATGACGTAACTGTACTCGTTCGTGATAAAAATAAATTAAGCGTCGACCATCAATCTGTGAGACTAATCGAAGGAAATGTATTAAATCCAAATGATATTCAAAAAGCAGCTGAATGTAACGACATTATTGTAAGTGCATTAAGTACAGACGGCTCCACTACATTATCAGAAGCTATGCCATTAATTATTGAAACAATGTCACAACAAGGCATTAAACGTATCATCACAATAGGTACTGCTGGTATATTACAAAGTCGAACTGACAAGAATTTACTACGCTATCAATCTAACGAATCTAAAAGACGCACAACACGTGCAGCAGAAGAACATCATAAAGTTTATACAATGCTTAAAAATTCAGAGCTAGATTGGACAATCATATGCCCAACCTATTTACCAGATGGCGAAAGAATCGGACAATACAGAGTCGAACGAGACTACTTACCAGAGAATGCAGTGAAAATATCTGTCCCAGACACAGCAGACTTCGTTTACGATCAAATATCGTCCGACGTATTTATTCAATCACGCGTTGGAATAGGATATTGATAAGAAAATTTCAGTAATAATTAACATAAAACATCTAGTAGTTACTTAAATAATATTTGATGGCTCTATGTTGCTAGTCACACGGACCTTGCAACATAGAGTCCTTCTATTTATCTAGTCACTCTTCTCTTGATAAATTTCCTTTCTTTCACACCTTTACTACCCAGATTTATACAACTGTAAAATTTTTCTAAAATAATTGATAATAATAATCATTTTCATATTGAATTTACATGGGAATTTTTGTATATTATTCGTATCATCCAAGAAAGGAAGTTTTACATGAATAAAAACTTTATCAACTTCAGAACGGGATTAGTAAAGTTACCTGTTATTATCGCAGGTGTATTTTTCTTATCTCATCCAACTGTCACTCATGCTAGCGAGAATAACAATTTAATAGAGGAAAGTCCAAAAGCTAGTCAAACGAATAAACAAGAGACTGAAAATGAAGATGCAACAAGTACACTTTCCAATACGTCAAAAGAAGATTATAGCACTACAAAGGCTTCTACAGATACAAATAATGTAGATACAACATCTGAGGGAAATAAAGAAACAATTTCTAATAAATTAGAAACTTCAGATAGTAAGACTCAAAATACATCACAAAATGATAACTCTAAAAATACAAATAAACCGAATGTACCAACTGGATCTTTCAGATATTTCTACCCTTCTGTAGAGGACAACGTAAATTATGATAAGACTCAAGATCCCAATTATGACGAAGAAGGTTATTTAAAAGATACGAGAAGGATGCAAGAAAACTATGAAGTCGACAACAGAACTGCATATATAAGAGTAGAAAACGAGAATTATAAAGGTGAAATTGAAAATCTCAAAGGTGGTGAAGGGTCAGGAGCATACATAGGTAAGAATTATTTCTTAACTGCAGCTCATGTTATTTATGATAACAATTACCCTAGACAATACTTAACAGGCGGTTATTTAATTCCTGGTAAACATGGAAATTGGGAACCATTTGGAAAATATAAAATTAAAGCATTTTATGTACCAGATCAATATAAAGCTTCACCTTTAAGAAAATATGATATCGGTATAATTGAAGTCGATCCTGAACCAATAGTTGATGCAGACGGCCATCCTCCACGCGAAGAATTAGATGAATTAAAACCTTATAACATTAAAGTATATACGGACGATTTAATCGGTAAAAAGGTACAAACACAAAGTTATCCAATTGATAAAAATGTGACTTCTATTAATCAATGGACTAATCTAGGTACTATTGTACAAAAGCAAAAACAAGGTAATATAGAATATTCTATGGATAATTCAGCTGGTCAATCAGGAAGTCCAGTCTATTTAGAAGATAATAACGATGAAATTATTGCAGTTCATTCTTATGGAACAAGAGGTAATAAATACGGTACTTTAGGAACCCCAATTACGCAAGAAATCTACGACTGGATTCAATCTATATTAAATAGAGTTCCAGATTCAGGTTCAAATGTTTCAAACGATAAATCAAATATCGATAATAACGATAATGATGTCACTACTTCTGATACACCTAATGATAACAATTATACTAGCGACTTAGATAAATCTGATAACGATAATGACGTTAATCATTCTGATGCATCTAGTACAAATAATGATTTTGCTATTAATAAATCACTGATTAATAAAAACAAACTTAAAAATTCAACAATTATAAACATAAACAAAGTTTCTAATAATAAAACAGATGAGCTACCTAAATCAGACGATAATTCTGTTAAACCAACGGAACAACCTAAATTAGACGATAACTCCGTTAAAACGGCTGAACAACCTAAATCAGACGATAACTCCGTTAAAACGGCTGAACAACCTAAATCAGACGACAACTCTGTTAAAACGGCTGAACAACCTAAATCAGACGACAACTCTGTTAAACCGGCTGAACAACCTAAATCAGACGACAACTCTGTTAAACCAACAGAGCAACCTAAATCACATAACGCATCTAAATTAGAATCTAAGGCTATTCAAATTAACAATACTGATAAAGCAGTAAATGATACACAAATAACGACATCACAACCTAGCCATGAAGCTAAAGCAGAAACTCAATCAGATGATAAACAAGAAAACAAACAATTACCAAAAACAGGTGAAAATGAAGCAATAAGTACAACATTATTCGGTACACTATTCGCAATGTTAGGAAGTTTATTCTTCTTCAGAAAGCGTAAAACTGATAAATAATAAGATAACCCCTAAGAGATGTTTCATATGAAACATCTCTTAGGGGTCTTTTTATACTTTCATACTTTTAGGAGGAATCATTGCCCAACACACAAGCAATAATATAAATACAATTGCTGGGACTAGAAATCCAATGTGAAATGCCATTATCTGATTGTGGATAGATATTGTTGCGACGACTGTTGCAATCAATGCAGAGCCAAAGCTAGATCCAATATTTTCTACAATATTAATCGTAATACCTGCTTGCGGTAATTGGTCGTCTTTTAAATCTGCATAAGTATTTGTCGTAAACGGCAGCAATATCCCGCCAACACTGATACCTCGTAATAAAAGTAGCATACTTAATATGATGATAGATGTATTGCCGTTTACAAATATAAATGGTATAGAAGCAACAATCGATAATATTAAGCTTACAAATATCACTTTCTTAGCACCATATTGATCTGTTAATTTACCAATCATAGGTCTTGCTAATAACATACCGATACCTTGAGGCATTAATGCAATAGCCGCTTCAATCGTATTAAACCCTTTAAAATTTTGAAAGAACAGCGGGAAAATAATCATCGGTCCCATAATCGCTAAATTGCCTAAAAATAAACCGGTACTTGAAGCTGCATAGTTACGATTTTTGAATAAATTAGTTGGTAATACGGTTTGATAATCCTGAACTCGATTGTATATCAAATAAATCACGATAAGTAATGCACTCGAAGTTAGCACGAGTACAGTTTCAATATTTGTAAATGAAGCTGTTTCAGTAGCGTGTGTAATACCGTAAATTAACGTAATACTGATTAAAGATAAATTGATTATCCCAAACCAATCTAGTCTCTTACCTTTATTAAAAGGTTCATATGACGGTAATCGTTTAATCATAACTGGTGTAATAATGATCATGACAATGATGTTCAAATAAAATATCCATTGCCAAGATATATAATGAATAATAAACCCACCTACTACCGGACCTAATATAGGACCAAGTATCATGGGAATACTTACAATGGCCATAACTCTACCAATTTTATCTTGGCCGGTTATCTTAACAAGCAGTGTAGCCATAAGCGTTGAAATGATACCTGCACTAAATCCTTGAACGAGTCTAAATAGAATAAACCAAAAGATATTTGAGCTTAATCCTGTTAATACTGAAACAATACCAAATGTAATGACAGCACTAATATATACACGTTTACCATCTAAATGGTCCATTAACCAACCAGAAAACGGTACAGCAACTGTCATAGCAAGAATATATCCCGTAACACCCCATTGAATAAAATTAAGTGATGTATCAAAGTATTTCGTTAAATCATCAATAGCAATATTAATCATTGTTGAATCGAGCATGGGCATAATAGCACCTAAAGCAATGGCCCATGCCGCTATCACTGTGCTTTTAGGAATGTGTTCTAATTGTTGAGAAGACATCAATAAACTCCTTTATATTTTGTTTCCACAGAAACATTATAAGAGAATTTTGTTTCCTAGTCAACATAAATAACATTAGGGAAAATTTTGTTAGGGACAGAATTCTGAATAATGTCCCTTAGAACCATTGTTAGAGACAGAATTTAGAATTGTGTCCCTTAGAACCATTGTTAGAGACAGAATTTAGAATTGTGTCCCTTAGAACCATCGTTAGAGACAGAATTTAGAATTATGTCCCTTAGAACCATTGTTAGAGACAGAATTTAGAATTATGTCCCTTAGAACCATTGTTAGAGACAGAATTTAGAATTGTGTCCCTTAGAACCATTGTTAGAGACAGAATTTCGAATTATGTCCCTTAGAACCTCCGTTAGAGACAGAATTTAGAATTATGTCCCTTAGAACCATCGTTAGAGACAGAATTTAGAATTGTGTCCCTTAGAACCACCGTTAGGGACAGAATTTAGAATTGTGTCCCTTAGAACCATCGTTACGGACAGAATTTCGAATAATGTCCGTATGAGATGTCAATATCCTTAAATCCAAAAAAGCTGAGACACGGACATCTCAGCTTTTCTTCCTTCTATTTAATCTTTTTCCTTCTCAATGACTTGATCTAAGTAGTCACTATATTTATCAAAAAATCGATTCAATATTTCAAATTCTTCTTCTGTTATATCATCAAAAAATGGTTTGTATCTTTCCAAAAATTGATCATGTAATGCTAAATGACTACTATATATTCGGTTTCCTTCTGTTGTTAAATCAAAGTATATTTCTTTTTTATTATCATCTTTTTGATATACCGTAATCGCATTTTTCTTAATGAGTTTTTTCGTTAATTTACTAATGGCACCACGTGTCATAAATAAGTCATCTGATATTTTTTTAACATTTGGATTTTCTATATTATGAATAGCTTCTATACAATGAACTTCTGAGGAAGTATATCCAGATAAAGCTTCTTCCATCTTAGGTTTATTTAGCCAGACAATTCTATTTTGTACATGACCCATTTTTTGCATTAAAGTTTTTACTTTATTCATCGCTAAATCCCCTTATATTCAATCTCATATATGATATTTCCCTTTACACATACTTTTCTTCATAGTAACAGAAATGATAAAAAATCAATAGTTCATTCAATTGTACTTATCATAATCCAACCTTTTCAGACTAACTAAAGTATTAAAATAATAGTTTTATATAATTTATCATAATTATTTATTGTTATTTTCTATCATTGACAAACCTTTCAAACCTCCTATAATTGAGAATGATTATCACTATATAAATTATTTGAAAAGGAAGTTGATCTTTTTGGAAATCGTATATAACGAACAGATACAAGAAATACGTCAATATTTTCAAGATTTTTCTGAAGAAGACATAACAACTTTATACCAGAAAGCATACCGTGAAATCACGCGACGTATTGATCAATTATCAAGTTTTGAAGATATTGGTCAAGATGTCATTTATGATGATGAACGCTTAGTACACGAAATTCAAGATTCTATTCGCAATCTCACTTTGAGCTATATTCAATTTGAACGCGATCATCAACAACATGGTCACAGTTATCAAAATATTTTTGAGTTTGTTGAACAAGAAAATATAACGGATGTCTTTTTTGAACAAAGTGTAACTGAAGGACATCCTTTCCACCCTATGACTAAGACGAAATTAGGTTTCTCTATAGATGATGTTATTAAGTTTTCCCCAGAATTTAGACAAACGGTGAACGTCATTCCTCTATTGTGCAATAAAGATTTTATAGATGAAATCAATATCTATCAATCGCCTGCATTAGAGACTTTTAGAAAGAAAGTTGATACATATTGCAAAGAATATGGCATTAAATTTGAAAACTATGCTTTACTGTTTATTCATGAATGGCAATTGAAGCATTTTCTGTTACCACAGTTTGAAACATGTTTCGAACAACAGTTCATGATTCCATTACACGATTTAGCTGTTGAAAGCAGTCCATTATTATCATTTAGAACTTTAGAAGCGCGAGAATTAAATTGCATCGTTAAGACTGCTGTCAATGCACAAGCGACAAGTGCAGTAAGAAATGTGTCTCCCGCTTCTATCCGTAATGGCATTATTCTAAGCGATGTTGTGGAACGCATTTATCGTTCAAATGGTTATGATAATAGCTATATTCAAAAAGATTTAGCAGGCAGTTATTTAAACATCAATCAATCACACGCTAATAAATGCAGCTTTATGTTAAGAAGCCTTATACCTGAACAGAAAGCCAGTCACCAATTAGTATGTGCCAGTCTGATTACTGATAGCTTTGTTACGAGAAAACCTATACTCATTGAATGTATTGAAACAATTATGCAAACACAAGACATGTCATTCGATTCTGCAACTCAATTATTCTTAACAGAATATACACATAATTTATTAGAAGCTACTTATAGATTATTGCTTGAAGAAGGTATTAGTTTAGAAGCACATATGCAAAATAGCACTGTCATCATTAAAGATGGCATGCCTATTTCTATTTATATAAAAGACTTTGGTGGCGTGAGATTATATGAAAGAAATATAGATATTGATGATTCAACAGGCTTGATTACTGACTCATTTGAAGATTTGTTATCAGTATTTTCCCATGCAGTCTTATACAATCACCTGTTCCAACTTATACAAGTGTTGGCTACTTATGGTTATGACAGTACAAAAGGTTATCAAATCATTCGAAATATGATAGCTGATCATCACGTAAATAGTGCGCCTGACATCAATATTTTAGAACAACCAACCTTTAAAATTAAATCACTATTAAAAATGAGAATATACGCTGAAGGTTACGATTACCAATATACAAATATCAATAACCCGTTATATATGGAGGCCAAATAAAATGAGTTGGACTAATGAGGTATATCAACATACAGATAAATACGAACAACACTACATCGAGCAATGTATTCAAGACAGCATTCATACAACATTCAAGAAATTATTAACATGCTTATATGAAGAAGTAACACCTCCTATACATCATGTAGAATCCTTTAAAACAATCACAACTTTATATATTAGCGATTCTATATTTGTAACTTATGATAAAGCGAACCATCGCGTACAAATTACAGATGATACAATAACTCGCTTTGTTCAAGATCCACTTGAATTAATAGACTGGCTTAATCATTTTAGTGACGAACATCACGATTACCACAAATTGCATGTTGAAATTGAAAATCATCTCATCAACCAAGCAATTAGTTTTATTCATTGTTCTTATACATCTAAAAGCGACCATCCATTATTACATAGTGAGCAATATGTAATTACTGGGCATAACATTCACCCATGTGCTAAGACAAAGTTAGGATTGTCTTTCAAAGAAGTTATGCAATATTCACCTGAATATAATCATGCATTCAAATTAAACTGGTTATTCGTTAAAAAAGGCTTTCTATATAATAATTTAGAAGCTTCTGAGGTAAAAACTTTAGCAGACTTTAGTGGTTATTTAGGAGAAATACCTGAAGATTATGATTTGATACCTGTACATCCGTTTCAATTCGAACATGTCATACCAAAAGTTTATACAGAAGAGATCAAATCTCAAAATATTATACCGCTTCAACATACTGGTGGACTCGTAAAGAGTACTTCATCATTTAGAACCGTTTGTCCCTTAGATACGATAACACCGATTATCAAACTACCCGTAAATTCACAAATGACGTCAACAATACGTTCTATTAGTAACAACAGTATTATCAATTCTAAAAATATCGGTGAATATTTCAAATTTATTTATAAGAATGACGACCGTCTTAATGAAATCAGCTTACCAGTATTAGAATATGGCGGAATGACTTACATTCATGACGAAGTAGATAAACAGCGTAATTTATCATTCATATTGAGAGAAAATAATACGCAATATATACCTGCTCATGCATCACTTTATACAGCGACATGTTTGTTTGAGTTGAATGAAAATCACCAAAAAATCTACGTCGATATGATTGAAACTGCTCGTGCAACAGCAACACCGATTGTTTGGTTTGACCAATATGTCTCATTACTCGTTGAAACTGTGTTAACACTCATGACGAAATACGGTGTTGGTTTAGAAGCTCATCTTCAAAATATGTCATTTGAATTTATAAACGGTATGCCTACACGTTTACATGTACGAGACTTTGGCGGATTAAGAATAGATGCTTCTCGCGTGCCTGAATGGTTAGAACTAAGCAATGCTTTAACAAATGCAACGACTGAAAGTATGTATGAGAAAGTACAAAACACATTATTGAGTAATCATCTCAACACACTTGTGCATCATTTCAGTGAAGATTATGCATATGATTCAAACATGTTATGGCTACATATTAACCGTATATTTAAAGCCGTATTTGAAGATTTATTATCACAAGACATTCAACATACAGAGGCAGATATCAAAGCCTTTTACAAAAAGACTATAAACGAGAAAGCATTATTAACGATGCGCGTATCTAATAAAGATCAAGATATTTATATCCAAAAAGCCAACCCACTTCTCATAAGTGATGAAGTTAAAGTTTAATCCTTATCATCGTTTTGTCAGTTCTCAGTTTATAGCTCGAACAATCGATTGGGTAGATATCATCGCATTAAATTGGATAACGTTACAAATGACTGGAAGTGCTGTTTACATTGCATATATAAATTTTGCACGGTTAATGCCACAGTTAGCATTTGCTTTTATAATCGGCAAAATTATCGATACTGTTAGTTCTACGAAACTCATGTACATCATCCATTGTGCAAATATGTTATTCACAGTATGTATCGTCTATGCTTTTTGGCAAAAATGGAATATCTACATCATACTTTCTATTATTATGGTACGTTCATTTTTCCAAGCAATTGATACGATACAAAGAAATGCACTTATACAAAGTTTTGTAGAACCAGACAAGCTTCATAAAGCGATCAGTTTAAATGCTTTAATTTTAAATATTGCTAGACTAACTGGACCATTTATAGGTGGGATATTATTAGCTCAACTGAATTCTAACATTGTATTATCCCTACCTATTATTGGGAGTTTAATGGTTATATTATTCAACCAAACTTTGCCAGAGGTCCATCATGAGAAGAAGACACGTCATAAAATATGGTCGTACTTAAGACAACAACCTGTTATTGTCATGCTCATGTTATCCAGTGTCTTATCGATGCTTTTTGGATTTTCGTATACGATTATTCTACCTAGCATTGTAGATGAACAATTTGGCAGCCGTACGATGATTTATTCACTCTTTACTGCCATGATTGCTGCTGGATCTATTATAATTTTAGTCATGTTTATGCGCACTAAAAATATGAATACGATGAAAAGTTTGAAACGATGGGCAGTGATATTTACGTTAACCCTCATTCTATTAATGTTTATACATGATACATATTTATATGCAGCTGTCTTATTAATAATGGGCTTGGCATCACAGGCATTTAGAACGACCAATCGAATACTCGTCCAACAGCTTGTTGAAGCGAAATATAGAGGATCTGTATTATCCATTTCAATGATGGATAAAGGTTTCATTCCACTTGGTGGTATATTACTAAGCTTTATCTTTGAACAGTTCAATTTACAAATTGTATATATAACAATGGTTGTTGGACTGCTCATCATGGTCATCTGTGTCATGTTTATGATAAATAAGGAGAATCAATATGGAAAGAATTAAAGAAGTGTTAACAGACAGTAATCACGATTATTATATATATGATTTAACCGAATTAAAGAAGCGCATCAATTGGATCAGCTCTGTCACGAAACATGATATTTTCTATGCAGTGAAAGCCAACTCTAATATAAAAATCTTAGAAACACTCGCACCTTTTGTTTCGGGATTTGAAGTCGCTTCTACTGGAGAAATTGAAAAGGTTCGATCTATTTCAAAAGAAATTCCAATCATTTACGGCGGACCTGTAAAGACGAAACAACATCTAGAATACGCTTTAGATGCACATGTGAAATCTATTCAAGTAGAGAGTCTCTTTGAGTTAGATACGTTGCAATCATTACTTCAAGACAAACAACAATCAATCGAAGTTATGATTCGTATTAATTTAAGTAACATTCAATCAACAGCTAAATTAAAAATGGCGGGTGTCCCAACACAATTTGGTATGCCTTACAATGATTTAGATGAAGCCATTCAAATCTGTCACGATACAGATCAAATATTTTTAACAGGTTTCCACTTTCATGCAATGAGCAATAATTTGGACGAAGATGCTCACGTCACATTCATTGAAAGTGCGCTTGAATTTACGCATCAATATCAATCACATTTACCGGAAGAATATGCGATTAATGTAGGTGGTGGTATAGGTATCGACTACGATTGTCAAACATGTTTTGATTTTGATTATTTTGCAACACGTATCCATCATCTACCACGCTTAACTTTTGAACTTGGACGTTTTATTACAGGTCCTATAGGTTATTATGCCGCTAATGTTTACGATATTAAATCCATGCATGATCAAACATTCGTCTTATTAAACGGTGGCACAAATCATTTTAGATTTCCAAAAGCGTGGCAACATCATCAACCATTTGAAATTATTCATTCACATACTAGTTCTAACAGAATGAAGTCCATTACCAATGATACCGTCGTATTAGCTGGGAAACTATGTACACCAAATGATGTATTTGGTCTTCCCTATGATATTGAAAGTATACAAACCGGTGACTGGGTTGTATTTAAATTAGCTGGAAGTTACGGATATGACATTAGCCATTTACAATTTTTATCTCATGAATTGCCGCTTATTCAGTATATTTAAAGATACTTTGTTTAATTTGAAAGCATATTCTAAAAATATATTGACAAAAAAAGGTAATATTTTATAATTGAAAATGAAAATCATTATCATAATTCAACTTAAGAAAGAGGTTAAAGAAATGAGAAAGCTTTTATCAGTTATAGTAGTACTTGTTGTAATGCTAGCAGCTTGTGGTAATAAACAAGAGGCATCTTCAAACAAAGATACACATGAAGTGAAACATGCCATGGGAACGACTAAAGTACCTAACAATCCTAAACGTGTTGTTGTATTAACAAATGAAGGTACAGAAGCACTTGTTTCAATGGGCGTTAAACCTGTTGGTGCTGCTAATTCATATGCTGGCGATCCATGGTATAAACATTTAGAGAAGAAATATAAAGACATTGAACCTGTGGGTGGAGAAAGTGAAATCAACTTAGAAAAAATTGCGAAACTTAAACCAGATTTAATTATCGGTAATAAATTCAGACAAGAAGCACAATACAAGAAACTTTCTGAAATTGCACCTACTGTATTCTCTAAAGAACTACGTGGCGACTGGAAAAACAACTTTAAATTATACGCGAAAGCTGTAAATAAAGAAGATAAAGGGAATGAAGTCTTAAAGAATTACGATAATCACGTTAAAAAAGCAAAAGAAGAGATTGGAGATAAAGCAAACTCAGAAGTATCAATGGTTCGCTTTATGCCAGGTGATGTAAGAATTTATCATAAAGATACATTCTCAGGTGTCATCTTAGACGAACTTGGTATTAAACGTCCTAAAGGTCAAGATAAGAACGACTTTGCAGAAAAAGGTGTTACAAAAGAACGTATTAAAGCAATGGATGGAGATTACATCTTCTACTTTACTTTCCAAGAAGATGATAAGAAAGTTTCAGCATTAGAAAAAGAATGGGTAAACGATCCAGCCTTTAAAGAATTAAATGCATCTAAAAAAGGTCATGTTTATAAAGTAGATGATGCTGTTTGGAACACTTCAGGTGGTGTATTATCTGCCAATATGATGATTGATGATTTAAAGGATAAATTGAATGAAAAATAAATATCTTTGGTTATTTCTCCTATTTTCAGGTATTTTTGTCGTGCTATTCATTTTAAGCATGATGCTTGGCTATAAACATTTTACCTTTTCAGATATATGGCAACATTATATCCATGGAGAAACAATTAAAGATCAACGTGTACTGACACAATTAAGACTACCTCGCGCAATTTTGGGCGGGGTTGTCGGTGTTTTAATGGGTATTAGTGGTGTGATGATCCAAACCATTACACGAAACCCCTTCGCAAGTCCTGGCATTATGGGTGTTAATAGTGGTGCTAGTTTAATGGTTGTGATTACGACTGTTGCGTTTGGTATGAACGGTGTATTTCAACAAACCATTATGGCTTTTATTGGTACCGTCATCATTGCAACTTTAATTATATTAGCCACTACATTACCATTTAAGCCATTCAATGCGATGGAATTAACTTTATTCGGAGCAAGTATTAGTGCTTTTTGTATGGCCATCACACAAGGTCTACTCATCTATAACGAATCAGCTATAGAAGAATTAATATATTGGCTAAATGGTTCAGTAGCGAATAAACATACCACTATTTTAATGTACATATGGCCATTTATTATCGTTGGTTTAATCATATCTATTTATATGGCCAAGCCGCTTAATCTTTATATGCTAAGTGATGATGCATTAAAAGGACTCGGTGCAAAAATATTATCCATTAAAGTATTCACGATGATTGCTGTTGTCCTGTTAAGTGGATCAGCCGTCGCATTAGCTGGTCCAATTGCCTTTATTGGACTGATTACACCTCATGTTGCGAAATTGTTATGTAAATCTCATAATCATTTCATCGTCATACCTTTATCAGGTGTTCTAGGTGGTTGCCTTCTATTATTAAGCGACATTTTAAGCAGATATTTATTAATGCCGAGAGAACTGCCAGTCGGTATTACAACAGCACTTATTGGTGCACCAATATTCATTTATTTAATTCTTAATCGTAAGGAGTTAACAGAATGAAGAAATTTATCATACTTATCATCATGCTCATGTTAACGACTTTACTCACACTCATGTTAGGTGATAGCTTTATCGCACCTCAAAATGTATTAAGTGGCCTATTTAAACTTGGAGATCCTTATACAAACTTAGTCATTAATACTTTAAGACTGCCGAGAGTCTTATTAGCAATTGTAACGGGTGCAGCACTTGGCATTGCAGGATGTGTCTTACAATTTATTACGAAGAATCCATTAGCATCACCTGATGTGATTGGTATATCACAAGGTGCTAATGTTGGTTCATTAGTATTTCTTATTGTGTTAACAACAAGTACCGAAGCTTTATTATTACCAATAGCTTATCAGCCTATCTTTTCAATGCTTGGTGCGATAATTGTTACTTCATTATTATATTATTTAGCCATGCGAAAAAGTTACAAACGCGATCGTCTCATATTAATTGGTATAAGCTTTAACATACTTTGCCAAGCAATTGTAATGTTCTTAATATTAACTTCAAATAAACGAAGTGCCCAAGCTCAAATTTGGATTACAGGTTCCGTTCATCAAGCAGAATATCAACAAGTCATGATTGTAGGAAGCATCTTATTTATCGTCATGGTCATCCTGACATATTATGCACGTTCATTTGATATTCATTACTTAGGTAGAAATTTATCATTAGCATTAGGCAATCCTTATCAACACATATCTGTCATTGCATTAATATCAATGAGTATCCTAATTGGTATATCCATGAGTTATGTAGGCGGTATACAGTTTGTCGGATTAATCGCACCACACATCGCACTGAAACTCGGTGCACATCAATTTAGAAATCGAATATTTTATAGTGCCATAATCGGCGCCATCATACTATTATTAAGTGATTTAATCGGTAGAACACTCTTCTTACCAAAAGAAATCCCAGCAGGAATCTTTACTGCACTCATCGGTTCACCATTCTTTATGTATTTATTAATCAAGAGTAGGAAATGATATGTTTAATAGTATTAGCGTATTGTACGAAATCGTTAAACACTATCAAAGTAAATAACGATAGAATATTGAAAAAGCAGGGTCATCAATAAATGATCCTGCTTTTTGTCGTATTTAGGATGGAGAAATCAATTGAATATTGGGGTTATATGAGGGTAAGCCACGACTTCGACTATCTCTTGGCTTTATTCAGACGTTAAGCCATGACTTCGACTATCTCTTGGCTTTATTCAGTACTTAAGCAATGACTTCAGTGATCTCTTGGCTTTACTCATCACTTAAGCCATGACTTCAGTGATCTCTTGGCTTTACTCATCACTTAAGCCATGACTTTAACTATCTCTTGGCTTTACTCATCACTTAAGCCATGACTTTAACTATCTCTTGGCTTTATTCAGTACTTAAGCCATGACTTCAGCGATCTCTTGGCTTTACTCATCACTTAAGCCATGACTTTAACTATCTCTTGGCTTTATTCAGACGTTAAGCCATGACTTCAGTGATCTCTTGGCTTTATTCAGGTTTTAAGCCACGACTTCGACTATCTCTTGGCTTTATTCAGACGTTAAGCCATGACTTCAGCGATCTCTTGGCTTTACTAAACCCTCAACTCAAACAATACTCATCTTTCCATGATATCTTTCGCTATATGGATTTGTTTATTTCTTTCCTCAGTCACTAACTTTAAATCATTGTTAGATATTATATTCATCACTTTAATAGCATAATCTGACGATACAATTGCATGTCCTCTCATATGTCCTGTTGCGATTGCTTGTGCGTATACACGTGCTGCAAATTTACTTTGTTCTGTTATTGATCTTTGTGATAATTTATTCGCTAAAAATCCAGCTTGTCTAAGTTCATAAGCACTCATTTGCCCTTCTTTTCTAAGTTGTAATTTGTGTTCTGTTTCTGAAATAATTGTCTGTTTGTCTTCATCATTGCCTATATCTATATCATCAATAAATCTCTTCGCATTTGTAATCGCCCACTCGACAAGTTCTTTCTGAGTCAGTTCTTCTAACAATGTCTCTAAGGTTATTCTTTTCTCAATATCATCTTGAATTTTCACTTTATATTTAGAAGGTATTTCAACTTTATGAGCTTTCTTAAGCTCCCTTTCATGTTCATTCCACGCATATTCCTCTAAATCCATAACATGTCCTCATTAGTATGACGATTGTTTAAGCTATCAAAAAAATTTTTTATTAAATTGTCTAAATATTTAGAACTTTTATTCTTTGTAATGATATAATCACCTGAAGGAGTGATGTAATATGACAACAAAAGAGCAAAAGTCTAATAGATTTTTAGACGGAATTGAAACAATCGGTAACAAATTGCCACATCCATTTTTTATATTTTTATACTTAGCTATTTTCGTTATGGTATTATCATTTATTTTTAGTTTGTTTGATGCAACTGTTAAACCTCCTGGTGCGGATAAAGCACTTGATGTAAAAAATTTATTTTCAAATGAAGGTATTGAATACATTTTCACTAACCTTATCACGAACTTCACTGGATTTGCACCTTTAGGTCTCGTTATATCCATGATGATTGGTGTTGGCTTGGCAGAAAAAGTTGGCTTTTTAGAATACATTATTCAAAAAACCATTGTCAATGCGCCACCAGCTTTAATTACATATGCAGTCGTGTTTATTGGGATTATGGGTAATATTGCTTCTGATGCTGCAACGATTTTAATTCCTCCATTAGCAGCTATGGTATTCTATAAATTAGGGAGACATCCGGTAGCTGGTTTAGCTGCAGGGTTCGCTGCGGCTGGTGCAGGATTTACCGCTAACTTATTAGTTGTAGGTACAGATGCATTACTTGCTGGTATCAGTACTGAATCTGCAAAGATTATTGATCCTGATATGGTCGTATCTCCAGTAGCAAACTGGTATTTTAATATTATTTCTACAGTTTTATTAACCTTTGTAGGTGCACAAGTGACGACTAAAATTATAGAACCACGCTTAGGTGAATATAATGGACATATTGAAGATTTAGATGAACATGAAGACTCACCTACTGCCAAAAAAGCTTTCATTTACGCTTTAATTGCAGCTGCAATTTATATACTTATATTTGTTGTTGGTTTATTAATACCAAACAGTCCTTTATTAGGTGAAAAAGGCGACATACTTGAATCTCCATTTTTAGCAGGAATTGTACCTGTCATACTTGGTTTCTTCCTTGTAGTCGGCACAACGTTTGGTATTGTTGATCAAAAGATTAAAAGCACACATGATGTAGGAAAATTTATGACGCAAGCTGTTAATGACATGTCAGGATACATTGTGCTCATATTTGCTGCATCACAATTCATCAGTTTCTTCCAATGGTCTAATATGGCTACTTGGATTGCTGTAAATGGCGCTGATTTCTTGAAAAGTATTCATTTAACAGGACTACCATTAATCTTGTTATATATCTTATTTACAGCATGTCTCAACTTATTAATCACATCTGGTTCAGCTAAATGGGCATTAGAAGCACCCGTGTTTGTTCCGATGTTTATGCAACTTGGTATTCATCCAGGTTTTACTCAAGCAGCTTATCGTGTAGCTGATTCATCATTTAATATTGTTACACCTTTGAATCCATATTTTGTCGTCATTATAGCTTTCTTAAATAAGTACGATAAAAAGGCTGGTATAGGTACGCTTATTTCATTAATGATACCTTATACGGTTGCATTTATTATTACTTGGATTATTTTATTAACGATTTTCTATTTAACAGGATTACCTTTAGGTCCTGGCGTAACAAGACATTTGTAAGGAGTGATATTCATGAATTTTGACGAAGATTTTAAACAAAAGTTAATCAAACTTAGACGTAATTTACATGCTTTTCCTGAAGTAGGATTTTTAGAAATTCGAACTGCAAATATCGTTAAGAACTATCTTGATTCTTTTGGATATGACATTAAAAGTGGGCAAGAAGTGATGAACAAAGATTATTTAATGGGGTATCCTACTGAAAATGAATTTAATTCACATATTGAAAAATTAGATCAACTCGACGAAGAACTTCCGCATTTTAGAGATGGATATACAGGAATCGTTGCAACATTAGATACACAAGTTCCTGGTCCAATATTTGCACTTAGATTTGATATGGACGCTTTACCAATTACAGAAAATAAGGATAGCGATCATTATCCTCAAGCCAATGGATTCCTTTCTACAAACAAAGGCTTTATGCATGCATGTGGACATGATGTTCATACAACTATCGGTATTGGCCTTGCAGAACTTTTAAAAGAACATGAATCTGAACTAAAAGGGAAACTTAAGCTCATTTTCCAACCTGCAGAAGAAGGTGTTCGAGGTGCTAGATCTATGGTAGAACAAGGTGTCGTAGATGATGTCGACTACTTTGTTGGCGCACATATCGGATTAAATGCTCAATCTAATGAAATTATCACATCCGTAAAAGGATTCTTAGCTTCTACTAAATTAGATGTTCAAATAAACGGTGTTTCAAGTCATGCAGGAGCACAACCTCAAGATGGTCGCAATGCCCTACTCGCTGCAGCAACATTTGTTCAACAAGTATATGCAATCGAACGTCATGAAAAAGGTGCATCTCGTGTAAATGTTGGTACACTTCAAGCAGGTAGCGGCAGAAATGTTATTGCAGATGAAGCATTTCTACAATTGGAAGTAAGAGGAGAAAATAACGACGTGAATCAATTTATGATGAAACGTGTAGAAGAAATTAAGGCTGGCGTTGAAGCAATGTTTGGTGTCACAATTACAATGACAAAAGTCGGTGAAGCCATTAGTATTAAGCCATCCGAAGATATGGAACAAACAGTTTATCAATTATTAAAAGATAAGTTGCCATCATTAAATATTATTCAAGAAGAATCCACACCTAGTGGAAGTGAAGATGCTACTTATTTTATAGACAGAGTGATGAGCCGTAAAAAAGATGCAATCTATATGAATATCGGAAGCAATCATGATTATAACCATCACCATCCAAAATTTGATGTCGTAGAAAATGATATATTTAATGGTATTAACGTATTATACGAAATCGTAAAACACTATCAAAGTAAATAACAATAGAATATTGAAAAAGCATGACCATTAAAAATTGGCCATGCTTTTTTGTCGTATGTAGGATGGAGAGATTAATTGAATGTTGGGTTTGTATGAGGGGAAGGTATAACTTCGACTATCTCTTGGCTTTACTCAGGACTTAAGCCATGACTTGGACTATCTCTTGGCTTTATTCAATACTTAAGCCATGACTTGGACCATCACTTGGCTTTACTCAGGACTTAAGCCATGACTTCGACTATCTCTTGGCTTTACTCAGGACTTAAGCCATGACTTCGACTATCTCTTGGCTTTATTCAGGACTTAAGCCATGACTTCGACTATCTCTTGGCTTTATTCAGGACTTAAGCCATGACTTCGGCGATCTCTTGGCTTTATTCAGGACTTAAGCCATGACTTCGGCGATCTCTTGGCTTTACTCAGGACTTAAGCCATGACTTGGACCATCTCTTGGCTTTACTCATTACTTAAGCCATGATTTCGACTTTCTCTTCCCCTATTCACCTTTCCACTGACACTAAACTCATCCTCCAATTATTACCTAGGTAATACGCCTTTTGGTATTGGATTTGTATATTCATTTTTACTACGGAATTGTTTAAATTCTTGTTGTACTTGTGATCTTAAATTTGGGTTATCTAATAGTTCTATTGCTGTATGTGCCATTGTCATAGCAGCGTTACTTGTGCCTTGTACTGCTAAGTTTGATAATCCTTGGCTTGTCATTTGCCATGTATGTAATGGTGTTCCGATAGCTGAGGTCGCACATGACACTTGGCCAGTTGGTACTACCCAACTTACATCAGATACATCGGTAGAGCCTGATAATATATGATCTGTCTCTTTATATAGACTGACTTTATCGTATATATATTTACCTTCTAAAGCCTCTTCATCATCTAAAAATCCAAACCCTACTAAACTTGTTAATTTATTTTTTCGTTCATTGTCTGTTAATGAATTAAAAATTTCTTTTGCAAATTGTTCATCATCACGACTCGCTTGATACTCATAAATTTCATTTAATGAGTGATGTAATTGAGCGCCTATTTGTGTATTCGGAATATAATTTGAGCATCCTTTAACAAAGTCGATTTCTACTTCAGTTTCAGTCATTAAAGCAGCACCTTGTGCAATTTTCTTAATACGCTCATAGACATCATGAACTGTATCAATTGTCTTGGCACGAATCAAATATTGTACTGTTGCTGAGTCTTGTACAACACTTGGAGATGAACTACCTACATCGTGTAATGCATAATGGTATCTCACATCTTCTGTAACATGCTCTCTCAAATAATTGGCACCAACATTCATTAACTCGACAGCATCTAAGGCACTTCTACCAAGATGAGGGCTATTAGCAGCATGTGATGAAATACCTTTATAATGAAAATTCACTAAGTAATTGGCGAGTGATGACAAATTCATCACGCTGTTAGAAGGTGACGGATGCCAACATAATGCAAAATCAACATCATCAAAAGCACCATCTCTAACCATAAATGTCTTACCAGAACCAATTTCTTCACCCGGACAACCATAGTATCTTACCGTACCTTCTAGTTGATGTTCTTCCATATAAGCTTTAACCATAGCTGCCGCCATAAGTGATCCTGTACCTAATAAGTTATGACCGCATCCATGACCAACCTCATTCCCTTCGTCATTTTTCGAAGCTGAGTTTGGTGTCTGATATAAACCTGGTAGTGCATCATATTCTCCTAAAATTGCAATGACTGGCTTACCTGATCCATATGAAGCAACAAAAGCTGTCTCAATTTCTGCTACATTACCTTCAACTTTAAAATCCAATTCTTCACATTGTTTCATGAGATATTCTGCAGATTGAAATTCTTTAAACTTTAATTCTGGATGATAAAATAAATATTCACTAATTGCCTTGAACTGGTCTAGATGACTATCTCTATAATCTTTCAAAAACTTTACTCTACTCATAAAACCATCCCCCCTTTTAAATATAAATTTTACCATAAAGGTGTAATATATTCATTTAGAGGCATTTCTTATAACATATAAAAATACCAGCTACATCATCATAGCTGGCATTATATTATCTTTGTATTTGATTGGCATTTTCAATGGCTGTTACTTTACCATTCTTTGTCGTTATTAATATTGAGAAGGAATTGTTTGGATTATCATCATAAACTAACCCATCGCTATTTTCTATAGTCGGTGTTCCGTGAACGGATTTAAATGCTTCTACTGTTACATTTGTCGGTGCTACGTATATATGTTCTGCTTTATCTTTACTATTATATCTTACGGCTACATTGCCATATTTTTCAGCATGAGATTGCCCAACTTCTATACGTCCATCTGACTTCCCGAATTTCTTTTCAATGGCATCTCGCGACAATCCAATACCTACTCCATAAAATCCCCTTCTTACATCAGAATTCATAAAATCTTGGCTAAATTGAGTCGTTTGGACATCGATGCTTGGAGGATCGCCTTCTGGTTCCTCAGAATCATCACTTGATTCTTTGTCATTACTTTCTTCACTACTCGGTTCTTTATCAGCTGTTTGTTGATTACTAGAAAATTCAATACGATTATCACCAGCAATAAATTGATACGCGATGAAACCAAATACACCAACGATTAAAAGTAGTAATACTAATATCATTCCCGAAAATATCTGTTTCAAATTCCTTCCTCCGAACTATAATTTTCATAAAAAAGTTTATAAATGTATTGTAATTCATATCAAAATGACTTTCTATAGTAACCTAAAATAAAAAAAGAATAGATTCCTCTATTCTTTTTAAACTATTTCTAAATATATCTTACACCAAAATTTCTGTTTTATTTTCTACGCATTGTTGGACTGATGCTGCTACTTGATTGACGACTCTTTTTTCTAATGAATTTGGAATGACATAATTTGCATTGAGTTCGTCTTTATGAATCGTTGCTGCTATGGCTTTTGCTGCAGCTATTTTCATTTCAGTTGTGATATGTTGTGTCTTGGCATCTAATACACCTCTAAATATACCAGGGAATGCTAACAGATTATTAATTTGATTTGGATAGTCTGAACGACCTGTTCCAACGATTGCTGCACCCGCTTCATACGCTTCTTCTGGATAAATTTCTGGTGTTGGATTCGCTAATGCAAAGATAATTGGATCGTTGTTCATGGATTGAACATGTTCTTTTGATAATGCTTTTGGACCTGATACGCCAATAAATACATCTGCATCCTTAATGACATCTTCTAGAGTACCTTGTACATTATCAAAATTTGTATATTCTACAATATCTCTTTGTGCATCATTCAACCATTCTTCTGATTTATTTAAGACCCCTTCTAGACTAACGAGGGTGATATTTTGACAACCTGCTTCTAACAATAATTTCGCAATCGCAATGCCTGCTGAACCTGCACCATTTATAATGATTTTGACATCTTTATCCGTTTTATCTACAACTTTAAGTGCATTGATTAGTGCTGCAAGTACGACAATTGCTGTTCCATGTTGATCATCATGAAATACAGGTATATCTAATTCTTCTATTAAACGCTTCTCTATTTCAAAGCAACGAGGTGCTGAAATATCTTCTAAATTGATACCTGAAAAATTAGGTTGTAACGCTTTAATAATTGATATGATTTCTTCAGTATCTTTCGTGTCTAATGAAATTGGAAAAGCATCAACATTCGCAAGTTTTTTAAAGAGAATACTCTTACCTTCCATAACAGGAATGGCTGCTTTCGGACCGATATCACCTAAACCAAGTACGGCTGTTCCGTCTGTAATAACTGCAATCATGTTACCTCTAGCAGTTAAAGTATTTACTTTTGTTTCATCTTCAGCAATTGCTCTACATACTGCAGAAACACCTGGTGTATAGACAACACTTAAATCTTCTTCTGAAGTCACATCTACTTTGCTCGTGATTTCAATTTTACCTGCGCGTTCTTGATGTAAATTTATAGATTCTCCGTATTCATTACTTTCAGTCATTTTTATTTACTCCTTATTTATTTATATTTAGCTTAATAATTTTAATAAAAGTGATGCTAAGATTACGGTAGATACACCACCGATTCTAGTAGCCACTTGTGCAAACGGCATTAATGCCATACGTTTAGATGCTGATAATATCGCAACATCTCCTGTTCCACCTAATCCACTATGACAACCTGTTACGATTGCTGCATCAACGGGATACATCTTCATTAATTTTCCTACGAAATATCCTGATAACATCATGATGAATACAACTGAAGCACATACGATAACGTAGGCTGGTGTCACAATTTTCACAACATCTTCTAATGGAATATAAAGCATACCGAGACCGACCATTAACGGCCAAGTTAAACTTGTTGAAATAAATTTGTATAAATTATGCGCACCGTCTTCCATTTTGTGTGGCATCACTTTAAGACATTTAATTAATGTCGCAAATAAAATCATAATAACCGGTCCTGGGACACCAATGAATTTCTGACCAAGTGTACCAACAATAAAGAATGTACAAGCAATGAGTAACCCTGCACCCATTAATGAGAAATCAATGACTTTCTCTTTTTCTTCAGGAACTTCATTACCATCTTCAGATTTTACTAACTTCCCATTTCCTGAAAGATGCTTTTTCTTTTCTCCTAAACGCATCATAAGTCCTGCACTGACAACTGCGAAGATATTCCCAATAACAGCTGCTGGGATCATTTGAGATACGAATGATTCTGCTGATCCACCTAAAATAGATGAATACGCAATAGATAATGGAAGTATCCCTTCACCAATACCACCACCTATAATTGGAACAACGATATAGAAGAAAGTATGTTGTAAATCATATCCAAACAATAATCCAACTAACATACCTGCTAAGACAGCTAAGACTGTACCCACTATTAAAGGTACAAACATGCGTGTGAAACCTTGAATTAATACTTTCCTATTCATTCCTAAAATACTGCCGACTACTAAACAAGAAATATAGAAATACAAGAAATTAGACGTCTTCATCAAAGTCGTAACGGCTTCCATTGAAGATGTATTAATCACGTTTAAAAACACTAAAATAGAAGGTACAAGCAATGCTAATATAGCCGGACCACCTATTTCTTTTAATATAGGAATTCTCTGCCCTAAATCACCGAGCAACATTCCTAAAATCATAATGACAGCAAATCCACCAATCATATCTGCTGGTAACGTATTATATATAGATGCTGTTAATATAATTGCAGCTAAGACAATGTATAACGGTAATGGCAATACACCAACTTTAGCTTTCATCAATTTTTCCCATAAGCTTTTTATATTATTTTGGATGGGTAACTCATTCTCGGTAACCGCTTCCAAATTGGTCTTCGTATTCATTTTTATCCCCCTTAATTGATATAAACTCATTTTATGAAAACGCAACCAAAAATTATAGCTTATGAAATTTTAATTATCTTTTTGTAATTAAAAAAACCAAACGAACTGAATCGTTTGGTTTTTTATTGAGATATATCATGACATATATCCTTGTAAATATTTTAAGTTGTCTTTGTTTAACTTATAGAAGTAGATCGGTCGGCCAATACCATATGTTAAAGACTCTTCCAGTACTTCAATATCTGTTAAGAATTTTAAATACTTTCTTACAGATACTCTTGAAATATTAACTGCTTTAGAAATATCATCTGTTGAAAATGCATGATCTTCAAAGTCATTCATCTTCTCAATGATGCTTTGTAACGTTTCTTTTGTGACGCCTTTTGGTAATTTCAATTCTGAATCATCTGTAACAACTTGTTTATTCAAGAACTCTGCGTCAATATCTGCTTGTTTAATTTGATGATTACCTTTAAAGAAAGTCTGTCCTTGTTTGTATTTAAGTAAAGACTTCTTAAATCTTTCAAATTCAAATGGTTTAATTAAATAATCTACCGCACCATATCTGAACGCCGTCTGAATATCTTCAGCATCTGTAGCAGCTGTTATCAATATCGCATCTACTTGATAACCTTGCTCTCTTACATATTTCAAAAAAGTTAAGCCATTTTCTTCTGGCATGTATATATCTAACAATAATAAATCGATCGTCTTTGACTGAATGACTTCCATTGCTTCTGTTACATTCTGTGCAAAATCAACTAACGCTTCAGGATCTATTTTTTCTATAAATTGACGATTGATTTGCGCAACCATTGGGTCATCTTCAACTATAAGTATATTTAACATTTATCTTCGTCCTTTTTCGGATAGTTTATAACAACTGAGAACTGTACATTTCCTGCTTCATGCGCATTAATTGATATTTGACCATCAAGCTTTTCAACACTTTGTTGAACAAGGTGCAAACCATATCCTCTATTCTCTCCTTTAGAAGAAAAGCCTTTTTCAAATATATGTTCATCTAGTTCATGATTGAGTCCTACACCTGAATCTATTACATCTATCATTAACTGATCCTGTTTATAGTTTAAATGTACGTCAATTGTTTTCTTTTTAAGTGATGATGATACTAATGAGTCTATACTATTATCAATTAAATTACCGATAATTGTAATCACTTCATGCGTAACATGTGAATCTTTCGGTTCTGGTATCGTAGCATGATTAACTATAGAAAGCTTGATTTGTTGTTCGCGTGCCAGACTAAGCTTACCAATTAAGAAACCAGCTAATGCTGCATCTTTAACCTTCGATGTGATATCTCCACTTTCTTGACTACCAAGTTCTACAATTTCGCGTATGTACTGTTTTAAATCATCGTAATGTTCCATCTGCAACATACCAGAAATTACATGCAATCTATTACTAAATTCATGCGATTGTGCTCTTAAGGTATCTGCATAAGTCCGAACACCTACTAACTGCTCCGATAATTTATGCACTTCCGTCTTATCCCTAAACGTTGATATCGCACCCACTATTTCATTATTCACAATTAACGGTACTCTATTAACCAATATCTTCACGCCGTTAATATCTTGTTCTTTATCAAGTTCAGGCTTTCCAAGCTCAACAATCTTAGGTAATTGCGTCGAAGCCATATAATCATTAATTGGCATACCTATAGGATCTCCTTTAAGACCTGCTTTCTTAAAAATATCCATTGCAGACTTATTAACCAAATTAATTTTGCCATCTTTATCCACTGCCACAATCCCTTCATGAACAGACTGTAACATCGTATTACGTTCACCTAGAATTTTCGCGATATGTGAAGGTTCAAGTCCTAACAAAATACGCTTAATATAAATCGATAATAAATACGCGCCAATAGCACCTACAATTAAACCAATTACAGATCCAATCATAATTTTCTTATTACCATCTGCTAAAGCTTCATACACCGTCTGCATTGGCACACCAACCGATACCGCACCCACTTGTTTACCATCAGCATAAATAGGCGTGAAAGCACGCATCGTTAAACCAAGCGTACCTTTCGCAATAGACGAACCAGCCTTACCATGTAAGACATCCCCTTCATCGCCACCTTTAAAATGCTTACCAATCAATTTCTCATTCGGGTGAGACTTTCTAATTCCATTCATATCCATCACAACAATAAAACTCACGTCCGTTGTTTTTTGAATCTTAGACGTATAATCTTGAATCTTACGATCATCACTACCCTCAGCCAAAGACTTCTGCACAACCTCAGAACCAGCAATCGCGTTACCAATAACCTCTGCCTTCTCCTTTGTCGTACTATGAATCGTATCCTTAATCGTATTACTGATTAATAAACACGTAATTAATAAAGAAAATAACACCACAATACAAACCACAATAATCACAAGCGTACTCAACTTTAATCTTTGCTTCTTCAAAACATAACCGCCTTTAGTAAACATTACAAATGTCATTAATTATTAAGAATATATCATATTCTTAGTTTTCATATAATAAATCACTGGAAATTATCTAAAGTTGAATTTTTATGGATCGTAATTTTACATTTTATTAACCTTGAGAACAATTTTTGATAAAATATAGACAAATATCATAATTTTTGGAGGTAATATTTTGAAAAAACAAATCGAAGTTGTAGGTGCAATTATCTTTAATGATGATAAGGTACTTTGTGCACAAAGAAATGAAAATATGAGTTTACCTCTTATGTGGGAATTCCCTGGCGGTAAAATAGAAAAAGGTGAATCTGAAATAGAAGCTTTAAAACGAGAGATCAGTGAAGAAATGTTATGTGATCTTGAAGTTGGTGATAAAGTTACTTCTACTTCTTATGAATATGACTTTGGAATAGTTAACCTTCATACATATAAATGTAAATTGAAAGAAAAAATGCCTACACTTACTGAACATAAAAGTATTCAATGGCTTGATGTTAAAGATCTTGAAACTTTAGAATGGGCACCGGCCGATATACCTGCTGTCAAAATCATTGTAGATGAGGTATAAATATGAACAATTTATTAGAAGACTTTAATCAGTCGCTACACAAAGGGTTTATAGATCGTACAATTTCACATAAAGGTAATTTCATGCCGAAATTATTGGTTAATAATAATGAAGAAAATGTACTTTCAACTATTATTAATGAACTGCATAAATGTAAGACATTCACGATTTCAGTCGCTTTTATCACAGAAGGTGGATTAGCAAGTTTAAAATCTCATCTATATGATTTAGACAAAAAAGGTGTTCGAGGTAAAATTATTACTTCGAATTATTTAGGATTCAACACGCCTAAAATGTATAAAGAATTATTAAAGCTTAAAAATGTAGATGTAAAATTAACTGGTGTTAGTGGATTTCACGCTAAAGGTTATGTATTTGATCATGAACATTATTCATCCATGATTGTCGGAAGCTCTAATTTAACTTCTAATGCTTTAAAAGTAAACTACGAACATAATATCTTACTTTCTACGCAAAAGAACGGCGATCTTGTTTATAATGTTAAGGCTCAATTTGATGAACTATGGCATAATAGTACGCCTCTTTCTGATGAATGGATTCAAGATTATGAGAAGACATATGATGCGCGTAATTTAAAAGAAGCATATCGTATTACTGAGCAACAAAATGAAATTCAGAAAAATATTGATGAAGCTGTTAGAATCGAACCAAACATTATGCAAAAAGAAGCTTTACACTCATTAGCTGAACTCAGAAAAGAGCATAAAGATAAAGCACTGATTATTTCAGCTACTGGTACAGGGAAAACAATTCTCTCTGCATTAGATGTGAGAAGTTACAACCCTAATCAATTTCTATTTATTGTTCATAATGAAGGTATTTTAAAAAGAGCCATTCAAGAATTTAAAAAAGTACTGCCATTAGCACAAGATGAGGACTTTGGCTTATTAACAGGGAAACAAAAGAATACTAATTCTAAATATTTATTTGCAACGATTCAAACATTATCTAAAGAAGATGTTTTTAGGCAGTTTGATGAAAAATACTTTGATTATATCGTTTACGATGAAGCGCATCGCTCTGCTGCCTCATCATATCAAAAGGTATTCAATTACTTTACACCTGAGTTTTTACTTGGGATGACCGCAACACCTGAAAGAACCGATAATTTAAATATATTTGAAATGTTCGATTACAACATTGCTTATGAAATTAGATTACAAAAAGCGCTGGAAAGTGAAATACTCTGTCCCTTCCATTATTTTGGTGTCACAGACTATGTGCTTAATGGTCAATCTACAGATGATTACAGTAGTTTAGCGGATTTAACTTCTGATGAAAGAGTTAAACATATTCTAGAAAAGACACAATACTATGGTTATTCTGGTGATACGCTTAAAGGACTTATTTTCGTAAGTAGAAAAGATGAAGCATGGGAGCTCGCTAATAAATTAACTGCTCTTAACGTACCTTCACTTGCATTGACTGGTGAAGACAACATGGATAAACGACAAGAAGCAATCGAACAACTAAAATCAGGAGAAATCAATTACATTATTACCGTTAACTTATTTAACGAAGGTATTGATATCGCACCTGTAAATCAGATTGTCATGTTAAGAGAGACAGAATCAAGTATTATCTTTATTCAACAGCTTGGTAGAGGATTAAGAAAAGCGGAAAACAAAGAATATTTAACGGTTATTGATTTCATAGGTAACTATAAGAAAAACTACCTCATTCCAGTCGCATTATCTGGTGACCAATCACAAAATAAAGATAATTACAGAAGATTTATAGCGGATAATACTGCATTAACAGGTGTTTCTACTATCAACTTTGAAGAAGTAGCTAAGAAACAAATATATGATTCACTGAAACAAGTCAACTTGAGTTCAGCAGCTCACATTAAACAGGCTTTTAATGAAGTTGAACAAAGAATTGGTCGAACGCCATTTTTAATGGATTTCATTAGACAGAACTCTATAGATCCTAGCGTGATATATTCTAGTGACAGTACCTATAATAACTATCATGAATTTCTAGTCAGATTTAAGAAAATTGAAGATACTTTAACTAAGAATGAAAGTCTCAACTTAACGTTCTTGTCTCGAGAAATAGCACCAGGCTTAAAAAACGTTGATTATACAATTTTAGAAGCTATTATTAGAAGACCTCATAAAATACATGAGCTACTACCAATCGCACAACAAATTGATTCAAACGTTACAAACGATGACATTCAGACAACCTTGAAAATTTTAGACCATCGTTTCTTTAGCGTTACAATAAACAAAACGTATGGTAATCCTATTATCAACATAATCGATGATGAGGTTAGACTGACCGATACATTTTCAGCAGCACTAGAAAAAACAGAGTTCAAAACATACGTTGATGACATTATCGAATTAGCTAAATACAATAATATGGTACATCACGGTAGCCAAAACGGCCTACTACTATATAACAAATATACAAGAAAAGACTTCGTTAAATTACTAAACTGGAAATCTGATGAGTCCGGAACAATTAACGGCTATAAATTCGGAAATAATACTTTACCAATTTTCATTACATATCATAAACAAGATGATATTAGTGATAATACAAAGTACGAAGATGAATTCCTAAGCCCTGATGAACTCAAATGGTTTACAAGAAGTAATCGTACATTAGAATCAAAAGAAGTCCAAAAAATCTTAGCACATCAAGAAAATAATATAGACATGTATATCTTTGTAAAGAAAGAAGACGTGGCAGACGGAAAAGAATTTTATTACCTGGGAAAAGCACATTACATTAAAGATTCGGCAGAACAAACAATCATGCCAAATGCTAAACAACAAAATATCGTCACAATGACATTATCTATGGAATCACCTGTAAAAGACGAAATATATAGATATATCATAGAGGCGTAGGGAAGAGTCTAGGACATCATTGTTCTAGACTTTTCAATTCTCTACAAATATTTCTCCAACACTATTTCATCTCGAATTGGAATCCCATTTTCTGCTAATAGTGGAATGGATGGTTTTTGCTTTCTTGCTTTTTCTACTGCATTTGATATGACTTTTATGATGCTATATCCTCTTTTTTGATAGAACTTCAAAGCATTTAAGTTATCATTTGTTGTTATGACTGTAATTTTTGTTATATCCTTTTCCTCAGATATTTCTTCTAACTTTTTCAACAATTGACTTCCTATTCCTACATTCTCTCTAAAACTATCCAATGAAATAATTTCTATTTGATCATTTCTTATTATATATGTAATCACACCGATTATTTCCGCTTCATCGAACGCAACAAATCCTGGTAAATCTGATAATTGATAAGTTCCTGAAGAGACAACCATTTCATCATCTCCCCAGTTATCAATAAACAAATCGATGAGTACTTGTTTATTGATGTCATTAGTATGAACCACTTTCATTATTAATCACCCGCTTCTTGTACTTTAAACAAATTATATTAAATACTCTTTAATTTGTGCTATGAGCATTAAATTATTACAAAAAAATAACCATTCCCAACTATTAATCAAGTTTACGGAATGATTGATTTTATTTTTATATTAATATAAGCAAGTTCGAAAGATAGTGGCTAATCTCTATTTCAAGGGTGATGCCTATGATGTTGGTTTTTGCTCCTTGAAAGTAGTAGAATGACTGATTATGAAATTCTAATGGTTGTCATATCAATCAGTGGTTTAATATTAATTAGCAACATTCAAAAAGTAACCATTCCAACTTTTGACGGAGTTCTGGAATGATTACTTATTATTGTTCTAAAAACTTCAGTCACCGTCTTTCGAACGGGCTCATCGGGCAACGTGTTCCACCACGTTGTCCTTTTTCATTTACATAATATCATAATTTGGTATATTTTGTCTATTTCTATATACATTCAATTACATGCCTAAAGTGAATAATATAATGGCTATGATAACAGCTGCGATTGGGACGAGTACGGTCATTGCGCCGAATGCTGGATATGCGTCTTTGTGTGTTTCTCCTGCTATAGATCTAATTGTAGTAACGGCATAACCACCGTGTGGTAAGGAGTCTAATGTCCCTGATGATAATGCTACTGTTCTATGCAATGCTTCTGTATCTACACCCATATCTATATAATGTGGCGCGAGTATTGGCAACGCGATTGTTTGTCCACCTGAAGATGAACCTGTTAAACCTGCGATAACCATTACAGCGATCGCCCCAGTTATGAGTGGCGATCCGTTTAAATGTGTCACATATTCTATCGCATCATTAAAGGCTGGTGTAATCTTAGCTACACTCCCAAAACCTACTACTGCTGATGTATTACCAAGTGCTATTAACGCACCTTCCGTTCCTTTTCCTACTGCTTTCCAAAAATCTCTGAAATAACTACGATTTAATAACCATGTTGCTATAATTCCGCTGGATAGGGAAATAATGAGCGCTGATTGTTCAAGTACGTTATGTAGTAGAAAAGACACGATTAATACAACAAATAATGGAATCATACTTAAAAAAGGATTCGGTAAATGGTTTCTTTTTTCAAATTCATCATTCTCTCTTTCAATAAATACCTCACCATTTCGTTTTGCTTTTTTAATCATATGCATGAGCCACAGATATCCAGCTATTAACATAAAGAGTGCTGTCACAAGGCTGACTTCCCATGCTGCATAGGGACTTGTGTGCAAGTAAGGAATAGGTATCCAATTTTGTATTTCAGGAGAACCGGCTGAAGTCATTGTAAATGTTGTAGATCCTAATGCTAAAGCGGCTGGAATAAACCTTCTTGGATAATTGGATTCTTTAAATAAACTAACAGCCATTGGATATACTGCAAATGCTACAACAAATAGACTTACCCCACCATATGTTAAGACGCCACATGCAAGGACGATTGCGAGTACGGCTCGCTTCATACCTATTTTACTAATAATCCAATGCGATACACTTTCAGCTGCACCACTATCTTCCATGACTTTACCGAATATGGCACCTGTTAAGAACATCAAATACCAAGAAGTTATAAACCCTGAAAAGCCCTCCATATATCCGGTTATAAAGTCAGTTTGTCCTTTTTCGGCAAATTGTGAAAAGACGGGCACGCCATTTAATAAAGCAACAAACAATGCTGATATTGGTGCAACAATTAACAAATTCATGCCACGCATTACTAATATCGTCAGTAACACGAGTCCCCCGATAAGTCCTATTATCCCTAACATTGTAAAGCCTCCTTAATTAAGCATTCACTGTTGACTATTGATTACCATATTTTCTAACACGTAATAATGCTTGTTCTGCATGGCCTGCAAAGTTCTCTAACTGGCAAAGTCTTGCTGCATACTCACCAATCATTGCACTTTGTTCAGGATCGTCTATATGTTGGTATGTCACTGTTTTTAAGAATTTACCAACCCATAGGCCACCTGTATATTTCGCTGCTTGTTTCGTTGGTAAAGTATGGTTTGTACCGATGACTTTGTCACCATAAGCAACGTTTGTTTCTGGACCTAAGAATAATGCACCATAATTTTTCATATGTTCTAAATAATAACTTGGATCTTTCGTTAATATTTCAACATGTTCGAATGCTAATTTATTAGCTTCTTTAACTGCTTCTTGATCATCCTCAACAACAATCACTTGACCATAATTATTCCAAGATTCTCTGGCTACATCAGCTGTAGGTAAAGTTTCTAATTGTCTCTCAATTTCTTTCATCGCTTCTTTCGCAATTTCTTCAGAAGTAGAAATAATAGCACCTGGTGATGTTGGACCGTGTTCACCTTGCCCTAAAATATCTGTTGCAATCATTTCTGGCTCACTTGTTTCATCAGCAATGACTAGAGTTTCAGTCGGGCCAGCTAATAAATCTATACCTACGCGACCAAACACTTGGCGTTTCGTTTCAGCAACAAATGCATTACCTGGACCTACAATCATATCAACTGGTTGAATCGTTTCTGTACCAATTGCCATACTTCCCATAGCTTGAATGCCGCCTAATATATAAATTTCATCAGCTCCTGCTTTATGCATAGCATAGACAGTTGTTTTTGGAATTTCTCCATTAATAGGAGGTGTACAAGCAATAACACGCTCTACACCTGCAACTTTAGCTGTTAAAATACTCATATGTGCCGATGCGATCATTGGATATCGACCACCAGGTATGTAACATCCTACACTTTCTACAGGTATATTTTTATGTCCTAAAAATACGCCCGGCATAACTTCAACATGAATATCTTTCATAGAGTCTCTTTGTGCTTCTGCGAATTTCTTAATATTATCTTGAGCAAATGCAATATCATGTTTAACGTCTTCAGGAATAGAGTCTACTATTTCTTCAATTTGTGCTTGAGATAATTTAAATTGTTCAGGATCCCATTTATCAAACTTAATCGATAAATCTCTTACTGCTTTATCACCTTGTTCTTCAATGTCTTTCAAAGTATTTGCAACAATTTGTTTCGTCTTTTCGTCACTTTCTTTTACGATTGCTTCAGCCATACCTTCTTTGATAAACTTCATTTGCAATTACCTCCTATATTTTTGCATACGTATTCAAAATGTAATATAAAAGAATACTTTTGAACATTTCAAAAGTATGAATACGTATGCAATTTGTGTTATAACAAGATTATGTTAAACGCTTACATTTGTCAAGTATGTACAGTTGTTTTTCGTTTAAGCAATTTTCCTTGAATATACTGATCTCGCTCAACCACGCTATTTGGATCTGTTAAAATATTTATGACACCATCAACCATTTCCTCAATAGGTTGCGACCAAGTTGAGAGATTATTGTTTGGCCAAGAAGCCATCTTAATATCATCAAATCCTATAACTTCAACGTCTTCTGGAACAGATAGACCATACGCTTTAATTGCATCTAAGGCGCCTAGTGCTGTAACGTCATTTGCACCAAATAATGCATCTATCTTTTTCCCTGATTTTAAAAATTCATAAGTAAGATGATAAGCTTTTTCGTATGTATAGTCACCATGAATAACATCTATTTCCATGTTCTTCTCGTCAAAATAACGTTTAAATCCAGTTAATCGCTCTTGGTTCGTAGAAGTGTTCAATAATCCTGAAATAAACACATTATGTTTGTGTCCTCTTTGATAGAAATAATCTGCAATATTCGTCGCAGCATTGATATTATCACACGTTACTGAATAACTATCTGAAGATTCATCTCTCCTATTAAATAAGATGACTGGAATTTGTGCTTTAGATAATTTATCAACTAAACCAGAAGACAAAATCGCATCTGTCACTATAATCGCTTCGACATTATATTCTAAAAATTGATTGATTTCTTCTTGCTGTATTTCTTCATTCTCTGAATTTACAAATAGCACAGAATAGCCAATTTCTTTTAATTTTTTCGTAAATATTGCAAGTGTTTCATGGTAGAAAGGATTCTGCACTGCTTTCATCGCAATACCTACTAGATTTGTCTTATTCATAATAAGCCCTCTTGCTAATGCATTCGGCTTATAATTCAATTCATTCGCAACGGCCATAACTTTTTTTCGTGCTTTTTCAGACACACTTGCACCAGGTGTAAATACTCTCGATACTGTTGATTGAGATACATTTGCTAATTTGGCTACTTGAGATGCTGAAACTCTTTGCCTACTCATAAAACCCCTCCTTAAATCTATTTCTTTTATTATACATAATGCACCTCATAACACCTAACGCTCTTTAAATCGCATAATTGCTAACAATAGGTACGATTGGCGTCAATAGAGGTATTCTGTTTATCGTTATTCAACATTAGTAGCATTCATTTTAATTACTGTTATTTTAACATATGATGCCATTATCTTCTTTCGGCAGTCTTGCAATATACGGAGTTTCTATGTTGCTTGTTTGATGAGTCTTGATAAATACGAGGTCCTGAACATTGCTTGTCGCACCTCACTTACAATATTCACACCTCCAACATTCCCCCTTCTCTTCTTATATTCTTGTTAGACCTTCCATATATTTTTATTGTATAATTATGGTATTAATTTTCGCTCGGAGGTAATTTTTATCTGTGTCTAAAATGTATTTTTATGTAAAAGTTAAGCGCTTGGATGGACGTGTTCTGAACTATCAATTGCCTAATGATTTACAGGAAGCGATGCGTATCTATCGACAAGAAAATCCGAAGACTTGGACTAAGATGTTCAAACATGCTTTAATCAACATTCCTTTAGAACCATATAGCGCAAAGAATCGTTATCGACCATTAATTGGTGTCGGCTTAATTAAAAATGTATTCTATCTCAATAAACCAAAAGCACTGCGAACAAGAGGTCAGTTTCTAACATTTGATAATTGGTCAAAGAAAGGTTGGAAACACTTTTGGAGAAGCTCTGCTTTTTTAAGACACGATCATAAATTGAAGTCTAAGATTAATATCATGTATCAATACTACCAATGGAAAAAATGGCATAAAAAATAAGCTAACTATATTCGCAGTATAGTTAGCTTACACCTATTAAGGTTCGTTTCGTATTCACAATCCACCTGTGAGCCTTTACTTATTAACCATCAGTCCTCTAACCGGAGACTGATGGTTATTTATATTGCTCCTAAATTTTAACACATTTTTCTGAACTTATACAAGTAAAATTACACTATATATATTACCACACTATCTATCATCATTTTATCGACTGTTCTAAGCTATTCGGTAAAACATTTCCTTGTTGTTCTATATTTAATTCTTCTTTGAGTTGTTTATTGTATTGCTGCTTTAGGGTTGATTCGTATTTATGTGACCATTGTTTTAGACTGACGTAATACAGAACGCCCACTACTATAACAAGTGCTACGACCATTGGCCAGAACAATGGTGAAACGATATTCTCTTGTGAGGCTAGTCCTATTGGCGAGAACAATACAAATGTAAATATCATTGACCCAAATAAGACTACTGTTACTGGAATGGTGTATTTCCATGGTGTCATATCCACTTTAGGATTTGGTTTGAATTGATATGGTGTACTTAATGGCTTAATTGCTCCAATAACAATCATTAAAAGTACTTCAATGACAAACAATAATCCTTGTATGTAAATAAAGTTTATCGTCATCTCATAATGGAAAAACATTGGCAAGCCCCATATGAGTAAATAGTAAACAATGACATGTGATATGATCACAATTTTAGGTCCGATAGCTGGAATTCTTTTAGAAAATATCCCTACCAGTACAATTGCGATGATAGGTATATTGAAAAATCCTGTAAACTGACGAATGATTGTCCATAATCCTTGTGGTGCATTCATTAACATTGGTGAAATAAAGAATGTGATAAGCGCCAAGATTACGCCAAACCATTGACTCACTCTGATCATTTGTCTATCAGTCGCTTCTTTGTTGATGAGTACTTTATAAATATCATAAACAAACAATGTTGATGCACTATTGAGCAACGCATTAAAGCTCGAGAATACGGCACCTAATAGTACAGCTAGAAAGAAACCATTTAAAAATGTTGGAAAGACGTCTTTTGTTAAAGTTGGATAAGCTAAATCCATATTCTTTAATCCTGAACCGTATAAATGATATGCGATAACGCCTGGTATCATCATTAAGAATGGTACAAGAATTTTAAGAAATCCTGTAAATAACGCACCTTTTTGACCTTCTGCTAAACTTTTCGCACCGAGCGTTCTTTGAATTACATATTGATTCGTACCCCAGTAGAATAAATTAGCAAAAATCATACCTGTAAAAATCGAACCAAAGGGCACATCATCTTGTTGTGAACCGATTGAATTAAGCTTTTCTGGATGTTCTGTAGCGATTGTTTTCATGCCCGCTAACATACTGCCATCGCCAAGTGCAATAAATCCAAGTATCGGTACTAGTACCCCGACAATCAACAATCCGATACCATTTAATGTATCTGAAATGGCAATTGCTTTTAATCCACCAAGAACTGCATACAGCATTCCGATAATACCAATCACCCAAACGATAATCCAGATGGATCGTTCGTACGTAATGTCAAACATATTCGGTATATCAAAAATTTGTATCACAGCTAAAGAGCCTGAATACAGTACTGAAGGAATGGTAATGAAACCATAACCCACCATAAATAACACGACAATTAATAATCTCGTTTGATGGTCGAAACGTGTATTTATAAATTCAGGAAGCGTTGTAAAGGCGCCTCCTAAATATTTGGGTAATAGAATAGTCGCTAATACAATGACTGAAAATCCAGCTGTTACTTCCCATCCCATACTTGATAAGTTATTCTGATAACCTTGTCCGTTTAATCCTATTAATTGCTCGGCAGATAAATTAGTAAGAATTAAGGCACCTGCGATAAATCCGCCGGTTAACCCTCTTCCACCTAAGAAAAATCCGCCAGAACTATTTACTGTATTTTTCGTCTTATAATAAGAATACCAAGCGACAATACCGATAAAGAATGCACATGAAACAAGTGTAAAAGCTACATACATATTGATGACCACCTCTTCAGAAGAATAACAGCTTTAACTGTTTTAATCGTTCTTAATTATGTTGCTTAGCATAACTTAATCCAATTTTTTCTCGTAATGTTCCTTCGCTATAATCTTCTTGCACTAACCCTCTATCTTGTAATATTGGAACCACTTTATCTACAAATAATTGGAATTGTGTAGGATTGAGTGGTGCCATAATATTAAAGCCATCTGCAGCACCTTTCGTAAACCATTCTTCCATTCTATCTGCTACATCTTCAGGCGTCCCAACGATAATATGGTGACCTCTTGCACCAGCTACATGTTTCATAACATCTTCAAGTGTAGAATGATGTTTCTTAGCTGTTTCTTTAATCAAATCAACACGACTTTGAATATTGTTTCCTTGATCGATTTCAATATCCGCAAACGGTGTATTTAATTCATATCCACTTAAATCTGTATCACCTAAATAAGAAGATAATAATTCTAATCCCATTTCTTTAGGAATCAAATCTTGTAATTCGTTATAATTTTTTTCTGCCGCTTCTCTCGTTTCACCAATAAACGGAAATATTCCTGGCATAATCACAACGTCTTGGTGATCGCCTCTTTTTTCTTTAACTTTACTTTTTAAATTTTCAGCAAAACGAACCGCAGCATCCACATCATTTTGAGCGGTAAACACGACTTCTGCATACTTAGCCGCAAAATCAATACCTTTCTTAGAAGAACCTGCTTGCACAAGTAAAGGGTGACCTTGAGGCGGTTGTTCAATATTTAACGGACCTTTCACACTGTAAAATCGTCCTTTATAATCAATCGTCTTAGGTTGATAATCAGGCAATAATCTCCCCTCATCATGTAACTTTTCAGGATTCACATCTTCCCATGAATGCCATAACTGTTTAGAAACTTCTACAAATTCATCCGCTTGCTCATACCTTAAATCATGATCCACATTATTTGTTCCATTAAAATTTGATGCAGTCGCATTAATTCCAGAAGTAACAATGTTCCAACCAGCTCTACCATTACTATAATGATCTAAAGAAGCAAAGATCCTTGCTAGATTGAATGGTTCAGAATATGTCGTTGAACCCGTTACAATAAGACCCAAGTGCTTCGTTTCTCTAGCAACAATAGACATAAGTGATAAAGGTTCGAAAAATGAAAACATATCAGGATGTGTCTTCTTATCTACATACAAACTGTCTGATACAAACAAGAAATCAAACTTAGTCTTTTCCAAAATCTTCGCCTGTTCAATCGTCTTCTCTAAATTCATACCACCCTTTTTAATAGAGTCAGGATGTCTACTACTCGCAACATGATGTCCAAAACCTGTTAAAAAATATCCTAATTTCATTCTTTTCATCTTTGTCCCCTCCAATAATTTATTATTCCGATTGGATTAATAAGAAATATCTTACCATTGTCTATTTATAGAGTCAATTTACAATTTTCAAAAAATTTATTTTTAAAAATAAAAATACCTACCAACATCAAATATTGGTAGGTCTAGATAAATTCAATTTATATAAAAAGTCGAAAAGTTATTTTTTCTTCTTTTTCTCTTCCATAATAGCAAGAATAATAAAGCCAACAATGAATACAGGGATGAATGCAGCAATAAACATCATTTGAAACACCTCTTATCTTAATATTCTTTATATCATACTTATCATACCAAGAAATAAGATAAGGTCATAGTAAAGGAGTATGCTTTATAGGCGTATATTATTCAAACAACGCTTCAAATGCTTGTGCTTGTAATGAACTTGCATGCTTCAATTGAATTTCTCGTTTAACATCAGCTAATGTAGGTTCCGCTTCTATCTCTTTTAGTGCATGGATTAATTGATCTTTATGTTCTAACGAGAATTGATTTTCTTTAGCAATATAATCCGCATTATGCACTGTCTCTTTATATCCTAAAATCAATAACTGGTGCTCAAATGCTACTTTAATAGCATCCAGAATTTCATTACCTTTGTTAATATCTAAATAAATGTCGCATGTTTCATATAAAGTATGAATTTTCTCTTTAGTTGCTACAGGATGTAGCGTGACATTATGATATTTATTAAGTTGTAGTAACTTTTGAGACATCTCAGTAATAGCAACAATATGAAATTGATATTGCGGATGAGCTTTAACGATATCTTCAATATGTGGAATCTGATCAGAGTTCGTTAATGTAAGCACATTGAGCGCTTCTTTATGATTATTTTTAAACTCGTATACATAACCTGCTTTCGCAATTCTACTTTGATGTTCAGATTCTATAAGTTCACGTACTTTATCATATTCCTCATTATTTGATATTAAAATTTTACTACCTCTCATCTTATCAGCTAACATAAGCTTCATATTTCCCGGTAAATCATCTTTAATTTGTTCTTGCCAATACAAATAGTCGTGTCCTTCTACTTTTAAGTCATGAAGGACTGCGAATGGTATAGATAGAGAATTAATTAAAAAGCTTTCTAACGGCATTTCGCTCATCTTTAAATAGAATATGACAAACTGAACTTTTGATTGAAAGATATATTCTTTATCGTTCCATTTCAACATAATATCATTCGTTACGAAATTCTCACTTATAATTTCTTCATTTCGATCATTAAACCATCGTTTAATAATGCGTCTTTGATTATCATCAACCATTAATTGCGCATACTTTAAACCTTTATCATTATAATAATCAATGACTTGTGTTCTACCTTGTTTGTTCAACCATTCAATTCGCTCAACTATTCTAAAACCGTAGTTCTTCTTATATATAATTCTACCTTTTACTTCGCCCATATTTTTAATTTCTGCTGAATTATTATTACCTTCAATTTCCCAAAATCTTGGTAATGGCACTTGGTTAAAGAATAATGGTTTTGAAGCATGATTATCATTATTAGCGAAAAATTGATAAGGTGTTATGACATTTGAAGGTAAGAATCCATCTTCTTCAATTACAATTGTTTGTACATTCATCTTTGCGTTCTCAAATGTTTTATAAAGTCGTTGTGTTCTTATATCAAAAGATTCAAATAGATTAATCATGTAGCACCTCTTCAATTAAGTGAAACCACTTTTGTTTAATATTGTCAGTCTTGTATTGTTCAGCAAGTTCATAAGATTTCTCATGAAATGATGAAGTATCATTTTTGAAAAATTGAATAACCGCTTCGGCTAAATTGTCGACGATTTCTTGTTCTGATTGGTGACTTTTATCGATAGGAATTAAATATCCATTTTCATTATGACCAATAAATGTTGTGTTTCCATAATCGACATCAAATCCTATCATACCTAAACCAGAGCCGATAGCTTCCATCAACGTTAAACCGAAACCTTCACTTGTTGAACCTGCGAAAAACAATTCATAATTAGCATATACATCTTGTAACTTCACATGTCCTAAAAGCTTGATATAGTGATTCGCTTCATTTTCTTCGATTAATTTTTGAAGCATGTTTCTTTCAGCGCCTTCTCCGTATATATCAAATATCAAATCAGGAATAGATTGTTTTGCTTTGACGACAGCTTTCACTAACCAATCTATATGTTTTTCACTGGCTAATCTTGATGCTGTTATGACTGAATAAGGTTTTCTATTATCTGGCTTAATCACATCATGAATACTACCAACAGGCACTGTATATATCTTTGGTAGATTTCCGTAATATTGATTAAATTGATGACTCAGAACTGCTTTTTGTCGATCTGTTGCTGCAATATAAAAATCCACTTCATTTACATGAGAAAATACATATTCATAATAATTATTCCATAGTATATAGTCATCATTCGTGAAATTCGAACTATAATGTTCTGCATGAATGACCACGCCTAACTTAGAATCGCCTTTATTTTGAATAACAGGTTGTCCCATACCTTTGGATCGGTCAACAATCACAATATCCTTTGATGTTAAATGCAAGCATTTCATAAAATAAGCAACAAATTCTTGTTTAGAATATAAAATTCGATCCTTAAACATGTATAAATGACCGTTATTATTTAAATACTCATTATAAGCAATAGAACCATCTTCATTATAAAATTGTCTCATATAAACTTTCGCTCTATTCTCATGTGGCGCATAATATTCCGAGAATGTTCTTGTATAAGTATAGAAGTCTTTTCTAATTAATTTTCCACGAGAAACAAACTCAGCTCTATCCACATATGGCTTGCCTTGTTCCTTCAAATAACAAACAACATACGTTTGATTCACTTCACTAAATAATTTAATCGTTTTTTTCTGTTCTTCTCGACGCGTTATTTTCATATCAAGCGTATCAATTAAATCTTCCACTGTATAAGAAGTAGGTGCAATTTTAATATCCGTAAAATATTGGTATAACCAAATAATCTCATCGTCATAATATCCCATGTGACTTGTTAAAGTTTGAATATTCTCATGTGTTAATAAATCTAAAAACACAAATTTCAAACTTTCCTTTTGGTCACGAAGCATCTTAGCTCTATAAAATTGGGCATATTCGATACCACTGCTCGCCCAACCAATACTATAATTAATATTATATATTGTCATAAAAAGTCCCTTCTTTACAAATTAGCATTATTATAAAATATACAAAATAACCAACATTTCCCAATTCTCTTTTTAAATTATTATATAGTATTTATATTAAATAAAACAAGCTAAGAGAGAAATCCCTTAGCCTGTAATTTAAAATTACTGATTATCATGGTTATTTTTACGGCGACTTCTAAGTAACAAAGCACCACCGAAAGCTGCAAGCAAGCCACTCATTAAACCAGAATTTTGCTTACTTTCACCTGTATCAGGTAACTTTTCATCATCAGAAGATTGATCATCATTATGATCCATGATTTCACTAGAATCTAAAACCTCTTCAATATTATTATTTAATGTATTTATTTCATAATTATCATCTTGAACTATATTGTTCATATTTGTACCAACTGTATTTGTCGGCTCATCTGAAATCATAGCGTCACTTTCAATTATTGAGTCACTCATGCTTTCTGAAGTGCTTTCACTTGTTGAATCACTTGTACTCTCTGAAGTACTATCGCTCGTTGATTCACTTGTGCTTTCTGAACTACTTTCGCTCGTTGACTCGCTCATGCTCTCTGATGTGCTGTCACTTGTTGAATCACTCGTGCTTTCTGAACTACTTTCGCTTGTTGATTCACTTGTGCTTTCTGATGTGCTGTCACTTGTTGACTCGCTTGTGCTCAATGACTCACTTTCACTTAATGATTCGCTCGTGCTCAATGATTCACTCGTGCTTAACGATTCACTTTCACTTAATGACTCACTTGTGCTCAATGATTCACTTGTACTTAATGATTCGCTTTCGCTTAATGACTCACTCGTGCTTAATGATTCACTTGTACTTAATGATTCGCTCGTGCTTAACGATTCGCTTTCACTTAATGACTCGCTTGTGCTTAGTGATTCACTTGTGCTCAATGATTCACTTGTACTTAATGATTCACTCGTGCTTAATGATTCGCTTTCGCTTAATGACTCACTCGTGCTTAATGATTCACTTGTACTTAATGATTCGCTCGTGCTTAACGATTCGCTTTCAC
>NZ_JAJNHW010000009.1:0-126078 GCF_022386695.1 Mammaliicoccus sp. D-M19
TCCATTTTGTATGTGCTAAACTGTTTGTGTCTGATGACATTTAATGCATCTCCTCGTGTTGTTAATTTTGGTTGGCTGACCAAATATTATTTTAGCATGTAGAGATGCATTTTTTAATACAACGGTTAAACCATACTGTACCATACGCATAGCGTATGGTTTTAATTACACAAGAAGAAGCCGTTCAATTTTGAAGATTGAACGGCTTTTTTATGTAGTTCGGATGGAGTTGGATGATCTCTTGGCTTTATTCAGTCGTTAAGCCACGACTTGGGTGATCTCTTGGCTTTATTTAGGCATTAAGCCATGACTTGGACGATCTCTTGGCTTTATTTAGGCATTAAGCCATGACTTGGACGATCTCTTGGCTTTATTTAGTCGTTAAGCCATGACTTGGACGATCTCTTGGCTTTATTTAGGCATTAAGCCATGACTTGCGCGATCTCTTGGCTTTATTCAATCGTTAAGCCATGACTTGCGCGATCTCTTGGCTTTATTCGCAACTTAAGCCACGACTTCGGCGATTTCTCATCTCAGCAGCCTGTTTATAAGTCTTCTCCTTTATATCAATCCTATCCACTTCCAATATGTCATGCTGAACAAGATAATTAATAAGTATCCAATAACTGTGAGTGGTACACCTGTTTTAATAAAGTCTTTAACGGTAAATGTTTCTGTGCCGTATGCCAGCATATTTTGTGGTGAACTAACTGGCAATAAGAAACCAAAGCTAATCACGAATTGTTGTATAAGTACAAACCCGATAGATTGGTCACCTAAATTTAATGTTTGTGTTAAAGCTATAAATACAGGTATTAATGCTGAAGATAAACTCGTTGCACTCGCAAATCCTAAATGTATTAAAATATTAAATATAGAAATGAGTGCAATGGTTGAGATTAGTGGCATATGATTAAGTCCCATCAATCCAAATGTTTTATCACTTAACCATTGTGCCGCTGTTGTTTCCAACAATACTGTTCCTAGTGAGATACCAATTCCAAATACGATAACTGTACCCCAAGGAATTTTCTTCTCAACATCTTCCCAAGTAAAGACACCGATTTTAGGTGTTAACATAATTGCTAATGCAATGATTGTTATTGAAGATGAATCAATCGGATGGAGCACTTTTTCGGTAGACCAGAAAAATAATAATAAGATAGAAATCGTAATGAGTCGCCACTCTCTTGCTGAAACTGGTCCTAATTCTTTTAATTGTGCTTTAACTAATTCATTTCCACCTTCTATTTCTTTCTCTTCAGGTTTAATGACAGTAATCATCACAAAGTATAAGACGACTGACATGATAATCGCCCATGGTGCTGCATACAAGAACCATTCACCCCAAGAAACATCTTGTCCCATCGATTTATTAATGAACCCTATCGCAACGATATTTTGAGCGGCGGCAGTCTTAATACCTATATTCCATATTGAGACGGCATGCACGGCTGTAATAATCAATAATGCTGCTAATTTACTGTTCTTAGATGTATTAAATGCAGCAATCATTCCTAATAAGATGGGTACAACAGCACCAGCTCTTGCAGTAGCTGAAGGTACAAAGAATGCTAAAATAATAGAAACTACAATTGCACCGATAACAATTCTATTTGTTTTGTTTCCTACAATAGAAAGTACTTGTAATGCTAAACGTTTATGTAAATTGGTTACTTGCATCGCTGTAGCTAAGAATAATGCTGCTGCAACGAGTGCCACTGCAGATCCTGAAAATCCGCTTAAAGCCATTTGTAACGCATTGCCTGTACCTAGTAATGAATCCCCTTCTAAAGCTTTTCCATTTGCTGACGGATTGCCTAAAGCATCTCCTAAATTTTGAACTGGACTAAATCCAATGAGTACAACGATCAGTCCAACAATCATGACCGCTGATACAGGATAAGTTACGGCTTCTGTTACCCACATAATAACTGCAAAAGCTAAAATCGCTAGCGCACATTTTGCCATAACAGGTAAATCGTTTGAAGTCGGTAATAACAATATTCCAATTAATACAACAAAACTAACAATAATCCAAATTGGTTTAAAAGCTTTTTTCTCAGTATTATTAGACATATCTAACAGCTCCAATATTAATTTTTATTGTTCTAATTTCCTAAATAATAACATATTTCTTTTTTGCATATAATACTTTTCACAATTAATACAATAAATACTTGAACTTTCTGTTATTTACATGTAATGTATAAAGGGAAGTGTGAGGGTTGTCTGCCGACAGACAACCCTACCTATTAAATTACTGTCAAATAAAGGATGATTTATAATATGTTAACTAAAGAATTCGCAACTAAAGTAGGTCTTAGTGAAAAGCAAGTTAGAAAAATTGTACAACACTTAGAAGACAGAGGATATCAACTTTCTAAGACAGAATATCGTGGAAGAGAAGCGACAGACTTCCAAGAAGAAGATATTGAACTTTTCCAAGAAATAGCAGAAAAGGTTAAAGAAACAAATAGTTATGACCAAGCATTCGAAACACTAGAACAAGAGAAAGACTTTTTACAAGTTCTTGTTAAAGACGAACCTGCTAATCAAACACCTGAACTACAACATTTAATTGAAGAATTAAGATTAGAAGTTCAACATATGCGTAGAGAAAGACAAATGCTTGGTGAAATGTTGCAACAAGTTCATATTCAACAACAGAAACTAGAACAAACTTTAGCATTACAAGCACCCCAACAATCAGAGGCTACTGCTCAAGAGAATGATACTAAAGTTGAAACGAAACAAGCTGAACAACCACAAAGTTCTAAAGTAGTTTCAAAAGACAAGACTTCTAGTGAATCAGTTGAAACTAAAAAACAAGAAGATAAAGAAGTAACAAAAGATACTGCAGCTGAAGAGCCAGCTAAATCTGAAACACAAGCTGAAGTGAAATCAGAAAATAAAGAAACTGCTGTTAAACCAGAAACGACTACTGATAAAGTAGTAGAATCTAAAGAAGAAGATACAACTACAGCTAAAGAAGAAACTACTGACAAAGCAGCATCTACTGAAGAAAAAGCACCTGAAACGACAGTAGAACAAACTTCAACGCTTTCAGAAAACAAAGAAGAAGAAGTAAAAGAAGAAATCAAATCAGAAACTGAAGAAGAACCTAAGAAAAAAGGATTCTTCCAAAGATTATTCAATATTTAATCCCTTTAAAAAGAGGTTGGGCATGATGCCTAGCCTCTTTTTTGTTAAGTTTTTGTAAATTTCCACTATATAATTGTTAATTGCTAGAGTACTTTGTTATATTGAATTTTATATTAAGTATTTGTAATGAATATTAACCATTAGGAGTGTTCCACATCATGGAAACATTAAATTACGAAGATTTGAACAACGACCTTTTATGGGCGCATAATAATCAAGTTGTGAAAATCATGAAAGATGAATTAGACATCTATATCAAGTTAAATCTTAAAGAAGATAATCATAAATTAGTTGTATTTTCAAATGGTGCGATTGATCCATCTAAAAGTAAACCACCTGTCTTTATGAGAAGTAAATGGCATGAAGATTTTAATGCAAATTGTCTTTATATAGATGACAGAACTGTTCATTATAAGCAATTACGTATTGGTTGGGGTGTCGGAAGAGAAGAACGTCATTTCTTAAAAGACTATTCTGAAATTGCGCAACAAGTCACGCAAGCACTCCAAATAGAATCTCAAAATGTCGTCTATTGTGGTTCATCAGCAGGTGGCTTTATGTCTATGTATTTAGCAACATTACATAAAGGCACAACTGCTGTAGTGAACAATCCACAATGTTACGTAGATCGTTACGATAAAGTGAACGTCGAAAAATTATACACTAAAATATTTCCCAACCGTTCACGCGATTATATCAAGAAACAATATGCACTTAGACTATCAATCACGAGCTTATTTCGCAAACAAAAATATGTACCTAAAATTTACTACATCCAAAACAGATTATGTGAGACTGATATGACTAGACATTTCGATCCATTTTGTAGTTTCTTAAATAAATACGAAATAAACAGTTCAAACATAAAGTTCATATTATACAACAATAAAAAGCTAGGACATAACCCTATATCAAGAGAAGCAACAGTAAACTTTGTAAACCAAGTCCTTGAAGATAAACTTGTCATAGCAGAATTTTAAGAATATCACCACCTTTATATCAAATCTAGAGGTGGTGTTATTCTTTAGATACTATTTCAATTTTCATTTTATCTGGATCTTCAAAATAAACAGCATAATGATGATTACCTCCAGCATATGGATATAAATCATCATACAGTCTATTAATATTTTTTTGTTCCAAAATAATATTGATACCATCCACTGTTACTCTGTCTTCAACTGTAAATGCCAAATGATTTAATCCAATCCTTTTACGATGATATCCATATTGTTTAAATGAATCGTCCACTTGTACAAATACTATGTACGTTTCATTTAATTTAAAGCTAAAACCTTCCCTCCATTCTTGATACAAACTATATCCTAGCAGTCCTAATAACCAACTATAAAAGTTTTTAGATTTATTTATATCACTAACATAGATCTCTAAATGATGTATAGAACCATTCATCTTCCAGTCACCTCAAATTCAAAATTATATTAAGACAATTTTTAATAATTCCCATATCTTCTATACATTTTAACACTATAAAGAAAATCATGATGTACATGAATAAAATAGTATATAAGAATTTTTCAAAATTAATAAAGCACTTTCATGACTATTTATGTTACCCTATACGAGTACTGTAAAAAGTGAAAAATTCTTAAGTAAAGGAACTCATTATGAAATTCACAAAAGAAGAATGGCAAAACACAAATTTTAAATTAGATATGGATACAAGTCATTTAAACTTAGAAGAAATTATCAGTTTAAATGATAACTTAACAAATTCAGAAATTAATGAACTCTATTTGCCACTCATTAATTTTTTGACAAACAAAGTTAAATTCCATAAAGATTATTCATCTAACATTAACAACAAATTACATAACAAAAATAATACACCACCTTTTATTATTGGAATATCAGGAGGGGTTTCTGTAGGGAAAAGCACTGTCTCAAGACTGCTTTTAAACTTACTACAAGAATATAACGCGGACTGGAAAGTTGATCTGATTACGACTGATGGTTATATCATGCCTAAACAAGAACTCATCGATAAAGACTTACTTTCTAAAAAAGGATTTCCTGAAAGTTATGATACAAAAACATTAATCAGTCACTTAAAACAAATTAAGAACAACGAGCCTAACATTCCAACATACACGTATTCACATATCACATACGACCGTCTTAAGGACCAGTATCACAACATAGACTGTCCGGACATTCTTATTATAGAAGGCGTGAATATCTTCCAAGTAAGTCCACATGAAGAAGAACTCGTAAGTGATTATATTGATTACAAAATATATTTACACACAACAATAGAAAATATGAAGAAATGGTATCTCAATCGCTTCTTACTACTTCAAGAAGAAGCTTTCCAGAAGCCAGACTCACATTTCTATAAATATCGAGACATCCCAAAAGAAGAAGCCTTAAAAATAGCAACAGATCTATGGGACAATATTAACGAAGTCAATTTAATAAAAAATATCTTGCCAACTAAAAACAGAGCAGATCTCGTACTATATAAAAATCACGACCATGTTATAGAAAAACTGAAATTTAATAAATTTTAAGTTATACGAATTGAGGTATAGTTATGAAAATATATCCTACTGAACAAATACTTAAACATTGGTCTGAAAATTACTATAATAATTTTGATTTATTTTTTGTTAATGATATCCCTTTTGAAATTGAAGATATAGTTATCACTCATAAAGATGCATTTAAGACAACAAGTTCATTTAATATTGATACAAATAACTTATATGAGTTTTGGAATTTAGGTGTCTACAATTATGTAATTAAAGCTTCAAAAGGATGGTTTGAAAATCTTAATGAAGATTCAAAAACATATATTCTTCAGGAACAAGAAAGAGTTAACAATCCACTATTCATAGAAGGCAACCTCATTACTTCACAAAAATGGAGCCAATTAACAACGAATAAACAAAGACAGTTTTTTAAAAACAGAATAGATAGATATTATGATAATCACGTAAAGCACCTTTCAACTTTACAATTACCCAATCATTTAAGTTCAATCGTTTCTACTTTTCCAAAACATCAAGGATCAAACTGTCTTTCAACAGTCCTTTATGCTATTACTAGAGATAGAAATATATTACAACAGTGGATAAAAGCAGATGCTTTTCTAACTAACCTTAAATCTTTAAACTACGAATTATTTTCAGAAGGAAATCAAAACGGAGATGTAATTGTTTATTTAAAGAATAACGCCGTAGTACATGCAGCATATCAAATTGATGATGGTTTATTCATAAATAAAAATGGACAAACCATTTTTAATCCTTATAAAATTGCAACTAAATCAGAGCTTGATAATGAATGGGGGAATTATCAAGAACACTACTATAGAAAAAATCAAAGCCCTCTCTAGTCCTTGTCTAGAGAGGGTTTTTAGTGTTCCGGTAGTCTAAATGATTATAATTCTATTTTTAATTCTTTAACATATATTGCACTACCTGTAATCTCAATATTAAGCTGATTGTTTATATTATTCACATGCACATACACTTGTCCATCTTTTCCTATTTCTTGTCCTTGTTCAACGATTAGTTCAAGCGGATATTTAGTCGATGTATTTATATATTGAGCATAGTATGCGCCCATTACACCAGAAGCAGTTCCTGTAACGGGGTCTTCAGTCGTTCCTGAAAATGGTGAAGAAAAATGTCTTGCATGCATATTCAAGCCTTCTTTATATGTTTCCATACAGAAAGGATGAATTGAAGTTTTGGGTCTTTCTTTTAATATTTCTGGAAATAATTTATTTTGAGGAATCATTCTTTTACATACTTCTAGATTCCTAACAGGTACTAATAATGTCCATGCTCCTGTACTCCCATAAACAATCGGATAATCTGTTACTATATCTTTCTCATCAATTCCGATAGCATGAGCCAAATCTACTTTCGATCCATTGAACGCATCAAATTGAGGGCTAGCTTGTTGCATCGTTATATAAATATTATCATTTTCAACATTTAAAGTAATTGGTAAGATACCTGCATTCGTCTCTATTATAAATTCATTATTATCTTCTAATAATCCATGTTGTTTCATTGCCGCGATTGTTCCAATAGTAGCATGTCCACACAAATCCATTTCGTGACCTGGCGTAAAATATCGTATCCTAAAATCAGCACGGCTTGATTTTAAAGGGAATGCTGTTTCATTAAATCCAATTTGTTTCGCAACTTCTTGCATATCTTCATCTGTTAATCCTTCACTATCTAATACCACACCAGCAGGATTTCCTTTATTCGCTTCTAAACTAAATGCATCATAATGATATACACTAACCGACTTCATGAAACATCATCCTTTATTTATATTTAAATCATGACCATATTATTTCACAGATTCAATAATACCTACAACTTCTTCATATACATTAACCCTATCAAGCTGCTTTCGATAAACATTTTCCAGGAAATAAAATGTAGCTGCATTATCAGCTTCAAATATGTTTTCATTTTGTGCTAATAATAGAATAGGTTTATTATGTCCTATCGCAATACCTATTTCTGTATATGTCCCTTTACCTCCGGGCAATATAGCTAACAGTATATCTGAATTTTTCACTGCATCCGCTTCTGATTGACCAATTTTTCTTAAGTCCTCTTTATTAATTGCTTTATCATTCAGCGTCCAATTATAAGTATTTTGTAAGCCGTGTTGTTCTAAGCTCTTTATAAGTTTATTTACAACATTCTTATTTCCAAAACTACCTGCTACATAAAATTTTATCCCCATTTTTATTCTCCTTGTTGTGTTAATTCTAAGTATAACTTATTAAGGATTTCTTCTATTTTATCTTGAGTTACCTGACATTTTTGATTAAATTTTAGTCTAAAATACAATGTCTTCAAGAAATCTTTTATATTTTTCCTTATTCTAAAATAACTTAAATATACTTCTTCAGATTGATTTAAATCTGTTTGATTAACTGTCACGAATAACTCGCTTATCCAATTACTTAATTCTTGATCTGCAAGTCCTTTTTCAAGTAATGCTTCAATGATAAATGCTTGTCGCTCATCTTCATCATCTATATAGCAAGATAAATCAGTATTTAACTGATAAAGTTTTTTAGCGATGACCTTTAAGATCACTTTATTACAGTCACCTGAATAATTTTTAGATCTAACACATGTTGCAAGTAAATCTGATCCATGCGCAACACTATGCATCCATCCTGTCCCTTGTACATATCCTCTAACATCAGATTCCTTATCCATGTATTTAATCGCTATGTTTATAATCTTCTCGTAAATATCCTGAGGTAACTGTTCATGTTCTTCTAAATATTCAACAATGATTCCGATAATAAGTGCACTGAAACTTCTATCCAGCACAAGATGTTCAGTATCACTTTCGTTAACACTTCTTAAAACAAATTCACAATGCTCAAGTAACTGTAGCATTTGATAATCTTCCAATTTCCCACTTATAATTAAACGCGCAATTAAGTCAAAATTATCTTCACGAATATTGGCATTAAGATTTCCAATATTGGACATCATTAATTTAAAATCTTCTTCAGTTATTTGTTCATCAGGTAATGTATTTTTATATCTTTCAATTAATCCTTCGATTGTCATTAAGAACACATCCTTTAAGAATTAAATCTTTACTTAAATTCTAATTATCAAATGTTAAATTTGGCCATTGCTTATGCCATTGTTTTCGATTAATTCTATCCAAATAAACGTCATATCTACCAGAGTCATGATTAAAATATTGAGTTGGTGAAACAATACCGTTAAACAAGTCTTGAACACTGTAGTTATAATGTACTTCTAACTCACCATTTTTTATCCTAGCACAAATAGCTGTTGGCGCTTCTGTATAATGATCCACAGCATCCTTCGAATCAATATATTGATTAAAATCATTTTTCAAATGCATTCTCGCTTGATTTTTTACTGACCAAGGTATGCTAGAATCAATATCTCTTAATTGCTGTTCATATCGCTTCTCAATAGATTCATCTAGACAGTCAGCATCATAAAATATAACATCAACATCATTATATGGTGTCTTATCTGTATAATCATGAATCATATCCCAAATTTTATTTCTTATAAATCCCGCGCTAACCCACGAATCATTTAAATTCAGGCTTTCTACAACTTCTAAAATATAAATCATATCCGCATCACTTTTAATAAGGTCATAAATAGCCTTCATAAACACACATCCCATAAATTCTATTACTCATTATTATATTGTATTTTTACAATGAATGAAATGAGATGCATTGAAAACAACTACAGAAATAAAGAAAAAGCCAACATAACATGATATATGAAATGCTGGATTATTATTATATAATTTAATCAATATAAACTATCAAAAGATGGCCAGATATAAAGGATAAGTAGTTATGTATGAAAAGAAAATCAAAATTGAGCTTTGAAGAGCAAATTAAAAATTAAAATCATTAGGTATTTTATTTAACGAAATAAAAGAGGATGAAGCTAAAGAAATATTGAAATATAATACGTACTTATTTAAATTATCTTCATTCAGAAAAAATGTACCTAAAGATGATAGTGGAGATTATAATTTCGAATTTTCTGCATTATCAGATCTTGCGACTTTAGATATGAGATTACGTTACATATTATTACCTATGTGTTTAGATATAGAACATTCACTAAAAACAGACATTCTCAAAAAAATAACTAATGACGATACTTAAGATGGATACCAAATTATGCAAGATTTTATTAATAATCATCTAGGAAAAATTTATGATAATGAATCATACTTAGTATACACCACAGGTATAGGGGAAGATGTTATACTTGATTATATTGATATTATAAACAATAAGAAAGATGCACCTGATAGCTTTCAAAACGTAGTAAAAATCAATTAATATATTGGAGCTTTTTAATGTATAGAAAAATAAATTTATTCATCGTATTTCTCATTTTATTATTATCTATAATAACGACTTTCTTGGATCAAAAGACATCTTTTTTTAATAATTTAACCGCTTTGCTATATATACAGTTTGTTTTCTCTATTTCAGTAAACATATTTTTACTAAAATATATCTTTGACTTTGAAATTATTAGAAGATTATTAGATAGAACACACATTCTTTTCCAGTACTTTATTTATACAGCCTTTTTATTTCTGACAATGTTTATTTCTTTTAATTTTACAAATATTAATTTATTAAGACTAATCTTTAGTTTATTATTCTTGTTTGTATTTAGTTTTTTAACTCAATTATTAATTTGTGAAACAATATCTAAAGTATATATAAGAAATAACAAGTCTATTTACTTCAGCGCACTAGTAATGTTTATACTATTTATACTTTTAATAATTCCAAATTATTTACAATAATATCGTTGTCATTATAAATAACAACTTTTCTATAAATCCAAACACAAAAAAACCCTCTAGCCTGATTGCTAAAGGGTTTTGCTATACGTTATATATTATTGTTCCTCTTTGATATACGACTATTTTTATTATATTCATACTTTCTCAAAATGCTTTAATATCAATTTTCAAAGAGTACCTGCAATCTAATGTACTTCATACTTCTGCCCTTTTCATTATAAATCCGCCCTTTTTTTGCCCTTTAAATTTACTATTTAAACTTTATAAAATACTTTAAACCAAAATACTTATGAACTTTTACTTCCTCAAAAAGTTTATTTTCGTCAGAAATATTTATTTTAATATCTTCAATACATTTATCTAGGTTAGATTTTATGAATTGATACTCTACAAATGTTGATATTACGTCTTTTCTTACTAATTCTTTATTTCTGGTTTCTGTATAATCATCTCTTAACCTATCAATTTCAGATTTTTCTAAATTAGAATTATCTTCAGGATGTCCTAATCCTGTATCATAAATATTTATTAACTCTATATGCTGTTTCATTCTATTACATTCATTATAGGTTTTTATCAAACTTTTATATAAGCCTGAAGTTCCATTGTAAGTTTCTCTATCTTCAAGCAATTCTATAATAGGTTTTGCATATCCGTCTATGACTTCTCCTGGGCGCATAATACTTTCTACAATCTCATTAAATTCTCTTTTATCATTTTCATCAACATATAAAAGTTCAATATCATTTTTTACAGCCAAAGAATGATTTATCACTTCTACCAACTTAATATTTGCCACTAACTCAACTTTACTAATTTTTTCATAATCATTTTGATTTTTTTGATGCTCATATAATTTTCTAGCATTATCTCCTGCCACTTTAGCACCGAGATATGCTCCTCCCATTGTAGCAAACAAACTAACAAAAGCTAGTATCACTGTCATTGTTTCATATATGTAATCTTTTATTACCATTTGTCCTATTACTAAACCAAATGATAATATCGCAATCATACTCACAACAATGATTACAATAATTGTTCTTAAGCTTTCTTTACTCATTATCTCACCCATTTTTAACTTAATAATACAATATTAATCAGAATATTGTATATACCTCTTCACTCAAAGCAATTTCGAAGCGGGTAGATTACAATGAATACACTAATTTTCATCATCTAATGTCGTGATTTACGACTTTAACTTTACATTGGCTAGTTAACGTTTTAGCGGAAGCCTATTAATGTGACGTCATTAGTAATGACATCTTCATGGCAAGCCCAAAAAATTAATAGCGAAGACATATTATATCCTACCGTAACAATTCGTTCCACCAACTTTTTATTATGGTTTAAATTAAGTTTTAAACAGACAAGTGGTAAGCTAAATATATCAAAAAAGGGGGATTAATAATGGTATACGATATTGAATACAAAGATAAATACAATTACTATTTAAGCTTATTGAAACTAAACTATAGGCAACTGGTCGGCCATTTAATCAAAAAACATGGGAATGTTATCGATAACTACTATATGGAAAAGTCATATAATAGATTTTTGAATGGCAAAATAAAAACTATATCTCATGGGAAATATTCAAAGTCTATGGAAGGTCTATTCTGCCACCATATTCTTGAAGATAAATTCCAAAACCTTTCTAACAAAGAATATATCTTAAAGTATAAATATCCCTATGAGTATCAAAACAAAGAATACTTGGTTTATTGTGATTTGATTGAACATTTAATACTACACGTTTTAATAACCAAAGAAACTGAAGGAAAATATGGAGTTAACGGCCTTTGTGAATACCTTAAGCCAATAATAACTGAGTGGTATGTATTATATAAAGAACCTAAAAAAGTGTGGGAAAAGTTATGTAGAGAAAGAGCATATTTACCAAGCCAGTATGTAGCAAGCCTATTTATTGAAATAGACAAGAAATTAGTTAATAACGAAATATACTCATATATTGAAAATAATAGAAATGGTTTCAACAAAAGAATGGAAGAGATCTGTAAAGATAGAGAAACTAGAAGACAAAAACGCGTATTGTTTCTAAATATAACTGACGAAGAATATTTTGATAATGAAGAGATAATATTAAATGAAGAAAAGTGGTATGAAAATAGAAACTTGATACTTAGTGGGAAATTAGAAGTGCTAGACCAAAAAGTATCAAGAAAAAAAGTGTTGGAAATCCTCTATTTCTATTATTCTATGAATTCTTACAAATTCAGTAGTAACCAGGATGAATTTAATCATTCTAAAATAAATATTTTAAAAGACGATTTAATTAAAGAGATACTACAAATCACTAATATAACGATTGATAAACTAAATAATGCGACTTATTACCAATTTCGACTAAATAAAATACCATCAAGCTTAATTAAGACCAAAAAGATGCCCGCCAAATAAGGCGGGTTTCTCTGTATTGTTGTAGTATTTCTCACATCAATTCGACTATTATATTCTACAAATTTTTACTAGATTTTCCTATTTAATGTACATTAATATTTAAAAAAGGGAAAAAGTCCGAAAGAAAGGTCTGCCCCGTTCCGAGGAAAAATTTTTCCATGGCCGTCAAAATTGGTGGGGGGACTTTTTAAATTTTCGAATTTTCATTTTTAGATTTCTAATTTTTTTCTGATCAACGCATGTTTATTACGAATGTAGGATTCGCTATACCCTAACTCATTTGAGATTTGTTTTAATGTTTTCTTCTCTGTATATTTCATGATGAGTATTTTATTCTCTAATGAATGGGGTAAATTATTTACTTCTTTTAATAAATTCATTTCTATTTTCAACTTATTTAGTTCTTTTTCAATACGTTTTACTTCAAATAATAGTTCTTTTTGCTTAGATAATACCGTTAAATATTTATTTTTGTAGAACAAATCGCCTTGTCTCCAGCGTTCATATTCCGATTCAACAATTGTTAACTTATCAATCTTTGTTAAACACTCCGCTTCTAACTGTAAGTATTCATGAATCCAACTCATCCTATACCATTTAAATTCTTTTAAATCATTTAGTGCTAGTAACATGATATCAACACCTCTTTAAATTATAATAAAGATGTAGTTGATCAATTAATTCAATCATAAGTTTTATAATCTATTTATCTCTTAACCATTCGGTATCCCACATACCAAATGGTTTTATTATGTTTTAATACTTGGTAATACTTTGCATAACATCTCTCACAACTCACCTGTTCACTTATACAAATCCATAAGATATTGAGCAGATTCAAATCGCTACCTGCACACTGTAAAGTCTGCGCTAACTCTTACTATGTAATACATGTTACTTATTTTTAATTCATTACAGCCATATACTTGGCCAACTATAGCTAACACTCTTTTAACATATCATTATTACTATTCTACTGCTAGACATCATGATATTTCATCCAGTCAGGTCATCGCCTTATTCTAAAGGTTTAGGATAACGCTACCTGATAAATCTTGTGATATGAATATGTAATCGTTTGTTACTTGAATATATGCTTCACATATCTTACTTTTATCATTATGACTTAGCTTATACTCTATATACATTCGCTAATATGTATATACACTCATTAACCTTCTGTCGCCCAGATTAGTCCAACTTACTATATCCATTGAGGTTAGCATGTAATCTATTGCTTATGTATCTGATGTCTGGTGTCCCATGTACTATTATATATCCATTAATGTATTAGTCACATTTCAACACATATATTCAATTACTATTCGTAACCTCAATAGTTCAACCGCTTCTTTAATTAACTTACATTCCAACTTAAATGAAATGAACTCTCGCAATTGGCTTTGCTGATCAGTAGATAGAGGTAATGTTGCATGAATGACCCTGCGACTAACCTCTAGTTACGGACTTATTTGTCTACAACCGTACTTGTAAGTACACTTGTGTAATTATATTAACAACCGTAGTTATAAATACACCTGTACACTTTTGTACCGATTGTTTTATCTTATTTACTGTTACTTATTTTTGAGTAATAGCTACTGCCCATATTTGATCAATAGTACATGCTCTTTTTTGGGCGTGTGCTTATTCAACGCGCTCAGTTATGAGCGAGTTCATCATCCTTATTGACTATACACTTTTCTTACTGTGTTCATTATATAAATATGAATTGAAGCGGTTGGTCATTGTACATAAGGTTGCCCCGGTTTCGGGATACCCTTTAACATATTTTTTCACCATACATTATGTCCGTTTACTTTTTTTGATGATTCTCATTTCTCAATATCAACATTTTATAAAGTTATGGTTTTGATGTTATTAAACAATACACACGATGATGTACGAATAGGCATTATTTATATGCCTATCTGTTTTTATTTATTTAATATCCTTCACTTAGGAACTAATTATTGACAGTGAGGATTTATCTTAAAATGTTGTTAAGCCTTAGTTTATAATTAATAAAAACTATACTAGGAAGGATGATAAAATGGATGAAATTATAGAAGATATTAGTAGATCAGTTTGGAACTTTATTACATTAGCTTTATCAATTGCGTTCTATTTCTATTTAAAACATTCAGCCAACACTTTCGTATCTTTACACGGTAGTGGTGTTAGAGCTAGAAACCTGATTAATCAAGAATATATGACAGACACAGGAAGAATTTTAGCATTAATGTTTTTAACTATCGTCTTGTTCGCTATTACAATATTTATAGCTTTTAAAAGCGCATCTTTTACTGGATTATTTCAAATTCTTGTATCACTATGGTTTATTTATCTTACTTTTCGTATTAGTGCTTTACCATTTTTGGGAACAGCACTTTTAACAATTGTTATAGGTGGTGCGTTAGTTTATATCATTACTCATACTAACTAATATATATGAATATAAAAAACCCCCTATCTATAATAAATATAGTTTAGGGGGGTTTCGTATATTTCTTTAGCTTTTAAAAATTTGTCGAACGCAATTATATCCATATTGCATAATTTTAATTTTTATTATCACTGTCCTACTGTTCTTATTGTCGTTTGAACCTGCGTACTCGATTTGGGTACTTAGCTCATCTAATTTCAGAAGATGAATAGATAATTTACATACAGACAAACGATGGAATAAATCATTACCCCCTTTCATGAAAAATCCCCCGCGTTGCGAAGTATGAGCAATCTCCGGTTACCCGGAAACCGCGCCACTGTTGCATTGGCAGGGGAGTGCTTATTACTTATTCCTCTTACAACTTTCTTTATCCCTACCGTAATAAACACACTACCATTTTATTATATTTATATAGCATTAATATTTGAATTATTTATCATACAAACTAACAGAGCAGCTAGTCTCAAATAGATTAAATTTACTTGCTGCTAATCAAATAATTCTTATTCTGCTTCTTTCTCCTTCTCCTGGTACTCTATCTGTTGTTACACACCGTTAAATCGGTCTATCAATTTTAATACTCTTTTCCTGTTTCTCTATTGTCTCAGAATTTTTGTGTAACTGATTATAATCCCTCACACCTTCAACTCCTATAACATGTTTGAATGCTTATTACTTATCATTTGTATTATTGACTAAATGCTCTTATCAGCCGTTTAAATGCCTAATTTGAAGCGGTAATTTATTCAGGCTCCTTAATATACAAGAACAACTCTATACATTTATCACATCATATATTTGAGCAATTACAGATAACCTTACTCAATATCGTTATTTAAGCTATTAAGTATATTTTTTCATGTCTGGCATATTAGAATGAATATCAAATCATAATTCACCGTAGTTTAATTATCCACAAGCAACATACCCTATTTTGCATTTTAACGGTTCAATTTAGGACGTTTAGCATTTCATGACATTTTGTATTATCGAACATATAATCCATTAAAAATACCCCTATTTTTTTAAAATTAGGGGTATTACATTTCTTTTTTAAAATCAATTTGTCAAAAAAACCACTTTTTACTGCTGATAATTTATTTTAAAACGGTGGATCATAAATATCATACGGCAAGCCGTTTAGTTGATTAGTTCTAGGTTTCTTTCTCACCGCTTCTTTGTTGTCTTTAGAATCGTTAAACTTACCTTTTCTCCGCCTATCAGTCCCTCTCATCTCTATTGGCGTAGTATTCTCCATCATTCTTGAAAATATTCGTTCCCAGTCTTTATCATCCGACAACTCCTTTTGTGTAAGGTTTGTTGTATATATATTATGTTTTCCTAGTCTTGATTGGATAATCGTCAACAATAACGACATTTGAGTTTTGTAGTTAGCTGAAGCCCCTACATCGTCAAAAATAACCAAATCAGCCGTTCTAATGAGTTGCAGCATTGTTTCTTGGTAGTTCTGCTTGGCAAGTAATGTATTAGAATTCCAGCTCATCGTAATATTATTCAAAAGCTGATTAATATCCAGGTACATCACTCTAAAACTTTTGCGAACTTCATTCATGATTGAAGCGGATAACATTGATTTACCAGTACCATAGTCACCGTATATAAAAAGCGATTGAGGATTATACATGTCAAAATTATTTGCGTACCTTTGACAAATCCTTTGAGCTCTTGCATTTAGATTATTCTCTGGTTTGTACTGTTCAAAAGACACACTTTGAAACTTTTTCGGCACAAACGATAATGACTTCTTAAAATATCTATCTCGACTAACTTTCTCATACTGCTTTCGATTTCTTTTGGCTAACTCATTCAAGTTGCAGTGACAGTTATAGCGCCATTCATAACCGTTCTCATGCTTTATATCATTGACTGTCCTACCGCAACCTGAACAAATATATAGATCTGATTCATAAATAACTGGCGAACCTTTATCTGAATTTCTATACTTTACTTTTTCCACACGTTAACCTCCTAACTCAAAACGGAAGTGAATCTTCAGGAATTTCCTTAAACTCCATATCTTGATACGTCGAATAATATTCATCTTTCTTTTGTGATTTGTTTTTAAAATTGTGATTGCGCTTAATCAAGTACCGTTCAGCGTCTTCTTTTGTCTTAACTCCGTTATTGGCCCAATCAATCAAGATAGAATTAATATATTTGTATTTTTGAGCGCTATTCTTACCTGCTTCTTGTATCGCTTTACAGACGATACCTTTGCCAAATTTATCTACGTCCTGTGATAAATAGTTATAGTCAGTCGCGTTCAACATGCCTATCGCATGTTGGTAATAATCGACTATTTTTTTGAAGTCTTCATCACTCACATCATCTTGATGATGAAGATGATTTATATTCTTACCTTCTTTACTTCTTAACTTCTTTACTTCTTCATTAGTTGTTACCTCTTTGTTAGTCCTTTGTTGGTTCTTTGTTACCTCACTGTTAGTAACATTGTTGCTATCTTTGTTACTCTTTTCATCGTTAGACTGATAAACTCCCCAGTTGATAATGGTTATAAGCCTATTCATCTTTGTTGATTCGTTTGTTATAAAACCTAATCGCTCAAACCTCGCTAAAGCACTGCGAACATTCTGTACAGAAATCCCTTTTCCACACTCTTCAGCTATATTTTTGAGTGATGTTACAAATTGGCCTGGCTTTGTAGTGTATGTTTCGCCTTTATATTCCCATTCATTGCCATTAAAATCCGCCATAATTAATAGTTGAATTAAGATTGTTTTATGTTCAGGTGTAGACTGTTTCCAAATCGGCTTTTCAGCAATACCTCGCCAAAGTTTTAAATATCCAGGTCGTGCCATACATCACTCCCTCACTTTCTGTATTTGATGAATTATGTTAAGATTACATTGAGTTATTTCTTAATAACTGCACTTTGATTGCTCACTTCTTCGGTCTCCAAACTTTGAGAAGTGGGCTTTTTTTATTTCTAATAAACTTGCATATAGATAACACAGCATGCCTGATATTAAAATTGAAAAGTAAATAGCATTTATAGTGTCTATACCTTTATAAATCAAGATAGATCCACTTGAAATTATGAGAAATATTATTACTGTTTTTCGCACTGGATTTCCTCCTTTTTAAGCTTCTTTACTTCTGAACCAAACTCTTGAACAAATTCGTCCATTTCCTTTTTGTAGGTTTGAAGTAATATAACTGATTGACATAGCCTGATGCGTTGTTGAGCATAACCTAGTCCGTGATTCATCACTTCATCTTTACTCTTTAGCCTGTACTTATCGAAATGATCCTCAATTAACCAATAATAACTATCTATTAAATCTTGCATTCTGTCTTGTAGAACATCCATGTTAAATTTTATGTTTTCAATATTAAATAATTTGTTTTTCATTTAAGTATTTAACCCCTTTTTATTATTTTTATATAACTTTTCCTATTACTATTTTATAAACTTTAGCAGCTAACTTATGATTTATTTCACACCTATACACCCCATTAAAATTTGTAATTGTAACTATAATGAATAACGATCTACATCCACTTTTTATTTAGTGTTTTTAAGTAACCTCTAAACTGCTCTATATCGACTAACTTAAGTGTTTCAGATATAGAGATATACATTTCATCAATTCCGTTTGGCTCCTTTTCCCACCGCTTCAAGATACGGTCTACAGTAGATCTGCTCATTCCAAACATATTGGCCAGAATCGGCGCCTTCGCATATAGTGGTTTAAATATTATTTGTTCTTCATTTATCACTGTGTTTTCTTTAGTTGGTATTGTTTTTACGTTTGTCATTGTTTACATCTCCTTTGATTTAATACCAAAGAACTCATTCGGAGTTATTCCAAAGTATTTACAAATTTTCATAACAGTTTGTATGTCTGGATTTTTTGTTCTTTCATAATATAAATTTTGCAACGTCGTTCTTGAAACTCCTGTATACCTGTGAATATCAGAAATTTTACATCTTTCCTTTCCCATTAATAGACTTAAATTATTCTTCATAATCTCTCCTCCAATCATAATAACCAATTAATTGGTTATAAATAATATTATAATGGTTATATAAATAAGTCAACAGTAAACTATTGAAGATAATCAATTGGGTGGTTATAATAAGTAAAAGGAGTGATAAAATGAGTATAATAATACCTAATTTAAGAATAAAAATGGCTGAGAGAGGCTGGGGCATCAAAGATGTAAAAGAACGAACTTCTTTATCAAGAACTACTATATCTAATATGTATAATTTTTATGTTGATGGCCTGAAATTTGAGACGTTAGCTGAATTATGCGATCTTTTCAATTGTGAACCGAAAGACTTAATTAAACTTTTAAAAGTAGAGATCCAAGAATATAAAATAACTTATGAAACTATTTCGAAACCCGATATTTCTGGAAAATATGATGGAGAAACATTAATTTATTTTAAGTCAGATATATTAATAGATAACATCAAACTTAATAATACTTTCAATATTACTCTATCCACTTCTTTTGAACCTGAAATTGATTATGTTACAGGTAATTTACTATTTAGCGGTAGTGATTTTTTAGTTTCTGAAGATTTGCCTTATAGTAAAGTAATATTAGATAAATTATTAGCTGATATTGAAAGTAAAATAAGTGCCATATTAATGAAAGAAATTATACCTAGCAAAGTTGAAGAAATTCAAGAAGTTATATATTCCCAAGACATAAAAGGTTATTTGTAATCATTGAGAAAGAAAATAAACAGATTTTTTAATAAGAAAACACGAAGTATTAGCTGAAGAGCTCGCTCATTATAAATTAACTTTTGGCAACATTACAGATCAAAATGATTTTAATATTAGAAAATTTGAAAATTATACTAGAAGTTACTCTATGGAACAAGTAATTTCTTTAGATGGTGTTATAAAAGCATATAAGAATAGTTGCCATAATGTATATGAAATGTCTAATTACTTTGAGGTGACCGAAAAACACATAATCCTGGTTATCCAACACTATAAAATGAAGTTTGGTTTATCCACCTACGACTAAGGTTATGTTATTAAATTTGAACCTTTGCAGGTGTTTAAATATATAGAATTCAAATAAAGGGGAAATGTGGAATGAAAAAGGTATTAATCATAATATTTTCTTGTTTATTAGCACTTGGAGCATGTGGCCAAAAAGAAGAAAGTAGTAAGGGCGAAACGCAAAGTAACAAAGCCAACTCTGCAAAGTTATCATTAGAAGAACAAAATAAAATCTATAAAAAAGAAACGAAAAAATTAAGTGAATCAATCACTAAATTTAGCAATTATTTTTTTGAAGGTTATGAATCAGGAAAAAACTCATCAAATGATGATGAAATAGAAGAAGATGTTATTAACTCAGATGTAAAAAAAGAAATTCAAACTATAAAATCAGAAATAGATAGATATACTGAAAAAACTAAAAACTTAAAAGACATTGATACAAGTGTTGGAGATTATGCCGCTAAAACCTATAAAGTAATGAGTCTATTTTCTGAAAGAGTTTATGAATTAGAAGTATTTAAGAAGAACAACCCAGATAAAGAAACATCATATGATATAGCTTCATTTGATGCACTCCTAACGACAACTTCGACATTAGAATCATTATCTTTTGAATATGACAATTTGAATTCAGATTTAAAAAACGAAGAATTAGGAGCCAAAGGTAATGAATCTGTAACAAACTTATTGGCACTATCAAACGATTTTGATCATATGGATAACTCAGAAGTATTAGGAACTTTTATATCAAAATTCAATGATAATTTAAGTTCTAAAGATATTAAGGTTCTTTCAAATAAAGAATTTCGCAAAAATAATTCTAAAATTATGATTACTGAAACACCAGATACTTCAAAACTCGAATATAATTCGCTTATTGATGATATAAACGAAAATAGTCCTGAGTTCTTTCATTATGAGCATACTAATAAAATGGTTTCTACTACCGAATATAACAATATTATGGATATAAGGAATGGTATAGTATCAGCTGATGACGATAGTAGTATAGAAGAAGAAAATTCAGATAGCGAAGAAAAAGAAGTTACTCGTGATAATGTAATGGACTTAGTTGAAGATTACGAAGGGGCATCTTTAGACACTGGTACTTATACTTATAAAGAACCTGAGCAAAAATCAGACGGTAGTTGGGGATTTGCATTTTATACCAAAGATGGTGAACTTGCTGGTTCATATATTGTAGATGAAGACGGTGATGTAACAAAATATGATGAAGATGGCGTAGAAGAATAAATTATAACCTCACAAATCGTGGGTTTTTCTTGTAAGGAGGGTTAACATATGTGGTATGAAGAATTTACTAACAAATACGATGTTGTGCAGTACCGCTTCTATGAAAAGTATAAAGATCCATTAACAGAAAAATGGAAGCGTGTAAGTGTAGTAATGAATAGGAATGGCAAACAATCACAGAAAGAGGCACAGAAGCGGTTAAATGAGCGTATTCAAGAGAAGTTGAATGACAAGACACCAAGCACATTAAAAACATTAAGATTTCACCAGGCGTGTGATGAGTGGCTAAATCATTACAAAAAGCATTCTGGTTCTAAAGAAACCACTATAAAAGAGAAGCAAAGCAATATCCGTACAGTTAAGAAAGCTATTAAATCAGATGTACTCATTTCTAAAATTACTCATACTTATTTGCAAGGAATAGTCGATAACTGGTCTAAAAGTGGTACTATGGGACGTTCTCATGTACAAGCTTTAATGATTGGGATACGTTCAGTGTTTAAATACATTGATAAGTATTATGGCCAATTGGAACTCTCACTATTAGATAGAGTAGATATACCCAAAAAAGCAATTACTAGAGACGAATTACAAGCTAAAAGAGAGAATTATTTAGAGGATAATGAACTTAAAGAGTTACTAGAATGTTTTGATTACCTAATTAAGAGTAAAAAGCATTCTGGTCGTAAACGTAATTATGCAATGGTTAAATCAATAGTTGAATTTCAAGTTAATAATGGTATGCGCATAGGTGAATTGTTGGCCATTAAAACAGAGAATATAGATATTGAGGGTAAAACATTATTAATTGACGGAACCATTGTATGGAAAAAAGATAATGAAACAGGTGCATTTGGAGTAAAAGAAACAACTAAAACATCAGCAAGTTATAGAACGATCGGTTTAACTTCTCAAAGCATTAAGTTATTAAAATCAATCATACTTGATAACAAGAAAGAAAATCAGTGGAACGACAAGTTTATTGATAGAGGATATATATTCACTAATACTGCTGGTAGTCCAATAGACCTCAATAAGGTTAATAACATTATTGCTGAAGCGGTTGAAATCAGTTCTATTAGTAAACGTATAACTACTCATACATTAAGACACACTCATATATCTACATTGGCACAATTAGGAATAAACTTAAAAGCCATTCAAGGTAGAGTAGGACATAGCGATTATAAGACAACACTAGCCATATATACCCACGTTACAGATAAAATGGCTCAAGATATGATGAATAAATTAGAAGCGTTTAGCAGATAATAAGGAGGAGAAAATTTATGATTAACATGTATTGTGACGAGAGTTGTCATTTGGAGAACGATAAAATCAATACAATGATACTTGGTGCATTAACTGTGCCGGAATTTGCAAAAGAAAGTGTCTATGAACATATAAAACTTTTAAAAAAAGATATGAACATATCAAAACATAGAGAAATTAAATGGACGAAAGTTTCAATGGGTGAAATAGATTATTATAAAAGATTAATAGATTTTTTCTTTGATAACGAACTTTTAACTTTTAGAGCAGTAGTGTTACCAGATAAATCTCTACTCAATCATGACGCATTTGAAAGAACACATGATGATTTTTATTATATTATGTATTATTACTTAATAAGGAAATATATGAATACTAAAGAAAGTATTTCTGTATATATAGATATAAAAGACACACAAAGCAGTGAAAAAGTAAGAAAACTCCATCAAATTTTAGGTTATTATGGGAGAAAAAATAATTCTAAAGAAATAAAAAAGATACAGCACATCAGATCACATGAAAACTCTATATTACAATTAGCTGACCTTCTAATTGGAGCTGTAGGATATAAAAACAGAGGGTTAAAAACAAGTAAAGGAAAATTAGAATTAGTAAATTATATTGAACGTAAATTTCAAACTTCTCTATCTAGGACATCTCAATTTAGTGAAGAGAAGTTGAATATCTTTATTTTAGATAGTATAAAAGAAGTTTGACTATTAATTGTAAAGCATGTGAAGGATTAATTGAAATGTCCCAATTCAACCATAATTATCATGCTTACATGGACTATCTATATGTTGAAATATTTAAAAAGTATTTATATAATAATAAAGTTTATTATAATGGTAAACCCATCGCATTAAAGAAATATCCAATAGAATGTGACAGAGAATATACTTTTTTCCATTTAACAACTGTTTCAGACAAAAAAGGTATACCTTTTACTGATAGAGAACCAGACCTTAGAAGATGCGAAAGGTTACATTGGATAAAACCTGCAATAGAAACAAATCATTTAGATTTGTGTTATATGGATTGCTTCATACCTTACACAGATAACAAAAAAGGAAAATATCCAAGAGTTAAGTTTTTTAACGAATTAGATAGATACCTAATAGTATTAGAAGATAGAGGAAGTTATTATCTACTTATAACTGCATTTTATATTGAACAAGAATACTATCTTAAAGGTATTATAAAAGAAAAAGACAAAGCAAAAAACGCCCCATAGAGTTGGGACGTTTTCGTAGTCTCCTTCTACAACATGGTAGATGAGTCATTAGTATTATACCCTGTTACTCCATATATATGCAATAATTTTAAAAATTTTTTCTTAGGATTATGTATATGAGTCATCTTTACTCATATGTTGCCCTTTTTCTGCCCTTTCCCCTATATATCCAAATACAAAAATAACCCTTTAGCCTGATTGCTAAAGGGTTTTGCTATACGTTATATATTATTGTTCCTCTTTAACGTATGGTAATAAAGCCATGTGACGTGAACGTTTGATAGCTACAGTAAGCATACGTTGGTATTTTGCTGAAGTACCTGTTACACGACGTGGTAAGATTTTACCTCTTTCTGAGATAAACTTTTTAAGTAAATCTGTATCTTTGTAGTCGATATGTGTAATACCGTTTGCTGTGAAGTAACAAACTTTTTTACGACGACGACCACCTCTTCTTGGTCCACCTGCCATGATTGTGTTCCTCCCTTCTCGTTAAATGTTTATCAATTTATATTCGTTTCAATCAACTATTAGAACGGCAAATCATCATCACTGATATCAATTGGGCCATTAGCGTTTGCAAATGGATTACTTGATTGTTGATTATTTGACTGTTGATTTGAAGGTGCTTTTTGTCCTTGTTGTTGGTTACCACCAAAGTCTTGTCCATAATTTTGGAATTCGTTATTATTTTGGTTATATGATTGATTATCATTACCAGATTGACGTTGGTTTGCGCCTTTTGGTTCAAGGAATTGAACACTGTCACAAACAACTTCAGTTACATAAACACGACGACCTTCTTGGTTCTCGTAGCTACGAGATTGTAGACGACCTTCAACTCCTGCCAGACTACCTTTAGATAAGTAATTGTTTACATTCTCTGCGGGACGTCTAAATACAACACAGTTGATAAAGTCAGCTTCTCTTTCACCTTGCTGATTCGTATAAGTACGATTAATAGCTAAAGTAAAAGTAGCAACTTGAACGCCTGAGGGTGTTACTCTGTATTCCGGATCTTTAGTTAATCGACCGACTAATACAACACGATTAATCATTTAATCTCCCCCATTTTATAAGTTAAATTATTTTTCTTCTTCGCGTACTACGATGTGACGAATGATATCATCAGAGATTTTTGCTAAACGATCAAATTCACTGATAGCTTCGTCATTTTCAGACTTAACTCTAACGATGTTGTAGAAACCTTCTGTGAAGTCTTGGATTTCATAAGCTAAACGACGTTTACCCCAATCCTTTTCTTCGATGATTTCTGAACCGTTTGAAGATAAGATTCCTTTAAAACGCTCAACGACAGCTTTTCTAGCTTCGTCTTCGATATTTGGACGTACTACGTACATTACTTCATATGTTCTCATCAATTTACACCTCCTTGTGGTCTATGCGGCCTAATAACTCAGTATTAAGCAAGGAATAATTTTCATTACTCACAATCAAGAATTATAGCATAGAGTATTACTTTTTACAATCTTTTTCTCAATGATATCACAGAAAAAGCCAATAGTGCATAAACACTACTGGCCTTTATCTTACACATTAAATCTAAAGTGTACAACGTCTCCGTCTTTCATTAGGTATTCTTTACCTTCTAATCTTACTTTACCCGCTTCTTTAGCACCGTTCATACCGTTATTTGCTAATAAATCGTCATAACTTACGGTTTCTGCTCTTATGAAGCCTCTTTCGAAGTCTGTATGGATGATTCCTGCACATTGTGGTGCTGTCATGCCTTCTTTAAATGTCCATGCTCTTACTTCTTGTTCACCTGCTGTAAAGTATGTTGCTAATCCTAATAAGTTATATGATGCGCGGATTAATTTGTCTAATCCTGCTTCTTCTACGCCTAAATCTTCTAAGAACATTTCGCGGTCTTCGTCATCTAATGTTGCTAATTCTTCTTCGATTTTTGCTGAAATAACGATAACTTGTGAACCTTCGTTACTTGCGTATTCTTCGATTTTTTGTACGTATTCGTTATCTTCTGGACTTGCTACTTCATCTTCTGCTACGTTTGCTACATATAACATTGGTTTAGAAGTAAGTAAGCTTAAATGTTTCACGATTGCTTTTTCTTCTGGTGTGAATTCTAAACTTCTTACTGGGTTATTGTTTTCTAATGTTTCTTTAATTTTTGCTAATACTTTTTCTTCAACCACGGCATCTTTATCTTTTTGTTTTGCCATTTTTGCTACTCTTTCATAGCGTTTTTCTACTGATTCTAAGTCAGCTAATACTAATTCCATATTAATAACTTCAATATCATCGATTGGATCTACTTTTCCTGATACGTGCGTTACATTTTCATCAACAAATGCACGTACGACTTGGCAAATCGCATCTACTTCACGGATATGTGATAAGAATTTATTTCCTAATCCTTCACCTTTAGATGCACCTTTAACGATACCTGCAATATCTGTAAATTCGAATGCTGTTGGTACAGTTTTCTTAGGTTTTACTAATTTCGTTAATTCTTGTAAACGGTGGTCTGGTACTTCTACAATCCCTACGTTAGGGTCGATTGTTGCGAAAGGATAGTTCGCTGCAAGTGCTCCTGCTTTCGTAATTGCGTTAAATAATGTTGATTTACCTACGTTTGGTAATCCTACTATGCCAGCTGTTAATGCCATATTTTATTCACCTTGTCCTTTTACTAATATTTTTTTAATTTTTTTATTAAACTCTTGTCTTGGTAGCATAATACTACGAGAACATTCTTCACATTTTATTCTAACATCTGCACCGAGCCTTATAATTTTAAATCTATTATACCCACATGCGTGTTGTTTTTTCATTTCAACGATATCATTTAACTCATATGATTTGATCATATTTTTGCCTCCCGATTAGATGATTATTGAATGTTATTTGGATTATAAGAAACCATTGTTGGAATTGGCGCTTGAATACCTTCTTTATCGAAGAAAGATTTCACTTCTCTTCTTAAGATTCTTGCACCTGATGCATGTTCATTTGGTTCTGTTTCACCTGCTATTTTAATCGTTGCTTCCCCTGCCGTCACAGTTTCTACACCTAAAATTTCAGGATCTTTAATGAATATTTCATATCTTTCTTTAACTGTTGGTAAAAATTCATTTAACTTACTTTCAACTTCATCTAAATCTTCTTTAATAGATACAGGGATTTCTACGATAGCCATACCGTTATGAATTGAGAAGTTTACAATCTCATTCATTGTACCATTAGGAAGTATTGTTAAATCACCAGCAAATGATAATATTCTTGTAGATCTCATTCCTATTGATTGTACAGTACCTTCCGCAACAGTGGTACCTGTTGTATTAATTTTTACATAATCGCCAACATCAAATTGATTTTCGAAAATAATAAAAAAGCCCGTAATGACATCTTTCACTAAAGTTTGTGCGCCGAAACCAATTGCTAACCCTACAACACCGGCACCAGCAATAATACTTTCAACTCTTATGCCTAAATTGCTTAAAATCGTTGTCGCAACTATAAACCATACGACATAAGAAATAACATTTTGTAGTAAGTTAACCATTGTTTTAGCACGCTTGTTAGACTTCCCTACCCTCTTAGTTCCGTATTTCGTTGTAAAGAATTTCTCTACGACTTTATGAAGCACTTTAATAATGACGTAAGCTAATACAATGTAGAATATGCCGATTAATATTTGTTCTATCCACTTCTGCCAATTTTCTGGATCCATAAATGGGTCTATCAATTTATGGATGATGTTCATAATCTTATTCACTTTTACACCTCTTATTCTTCTAACAATAATTCTAATATTCTCTTATATTCATCTTCAGAATTAAATTCAAGAGAAATTTTACCTACTTTTTTAGTCTTAGAAATATCAATATTCGTTCCAAACTTTTCTTTTAATTGATATTCATGTTTAACTAAGAAATTAGGTTTCGGTTGTTTGGATTTCTTTTTCTTGTCTTGGCCATGAGCATTTAACTGTTTAATATATTCTTCTAATGCTCTAACACTCATATGTTCTTTTACAACTTTTTTAGCCACTTGATCTAATTGATGTTTCTTATCTAAACCAAGTAATGTTCTACCATGTGCACTTGATATTTTTTCTTCGTTGATTAATTTTTTTACACTTGGTGGTAAGTTGAGCAACCTTAAGACATTTGCAATGTATGATCTTGATTTCCCTAATCTATATGCTACGTCTTGTTGTTTTAAGTTCAGTTCTTCCATCATCGTCGCATAACTTTTTGCTTCTTCTAGAGGTTTTAAATTTTCACGTTGAAGATTCTCTATAATAGCAAGTTCTAACATTTCTTCATCGGTTAAATTTTTAATGATTGCCGGTACTGAATCTTTGTTAGCTAATTGACTTGCTCTAAATCTTCTTTCACCTACTACGATGTCGTAACCTTTTATCGTTTCTCTTACGACGATAGGTTGCAACACACCATGCTGTGAAATAGACTGAGTTAAATCTCTCAAAGCTTCTTCATCAAAATAATCTCTCGGTTGATACGGATTCCTTCTTAATTTTTCTAAAGGAAGTTCAACAATTTTATCATGACTATGGTTATAAGAAATCTTATCTGTTAATGCTTGATTTCTTTCTTTCATTTCATCACCACGTTATTTATTCTCGTATGTTTCACGTAAAACATCCAAATTAGATTATAACAATTTTGAAAGGGATATGCACAAAAGAAAAGTTGAGCGATAAATTAAAATATTCAGAAAAGTTGTTGACAAAAAAATATACGCATAGTATTGTGTAATATATCAACAACGAAAACAAATAAAATCACGATAAAAAGGAAAGTAAATCTTACACTGCAATCATCAGAGAGTTCCCATTTGCTGAAAGGGGACATTGAAAGAAAGATTGAAAATGGCCTTGGAGTGGTGGCATCGATATTGAGGTGTCAACGGGATCGCCCGTTATAGCGATACAGTATTAAAGTCTCTTTAGCGATGATGGCGTACTGGAATTTGTTCACCAATTTTACTGCCATTATATCTTCTTGTAAGAGACTCGTACTTATAGAGGTAATGTCAGTAATGTCATTGCGAACAAAGGTGGTACCGCGAGCTAAGCTTTCGTCCTTTACATCCGATTTATTTCGGGTTTAAAGGACGGAAGCTTTTTTTATTTTTAAATTCATTAGGGAGGAAGGCTATTATGAAATCTACTCAACTCGCTCAAATTTCATTAACTAAAGACCATACTGGGGCTACTACAAACCCAATTTATCTTTCTACAGCCTATCAACATGAAAAATTAGGTTGTTCGACTGGTTTTGATTATACAAGAACAAAAAATCCAACTCGCTCAAACTTTGAAGATGCATTTGCCAAACTTGAAGGTGGTAAATACTCATTTGCAACATCAAGTGGTATGGCTAGTATCCAATTAGTTTGTAACTTATTTAAACCAAATGATGAAATCTTAGTGTCATTCGACTTATATGGTGGCACATTTAGATTATTTGAATTTTATGAAAAACAATACAACATCAAATTTAAGTACATAGACTTTTCAAATATTGATGAAGTAAACGCATCTATTAACGAACATACACGTGCATTCTTTATTGAACCCATTTCAAATCCGTTAATGTTCTCAGTAGATTTAAATCCTTTATATGAAATTGCACAAGCAAGAAATATATTAACGATTATAGATAACACGTTCTTAACACCATACTTATCAACACCTTTAAAAGACGGTGCTGACATCGTCTTACATTCTGCTACAAAGTACATAAGTGGTCATAATGATGTGTTAGCTGGCATTGTCACTGTAGCAGATGACTACTTAGGTGAAGTGCTTGGCCAATTTCATAATATGATCGGTGCAACACTTTCACCATTCGATAGTTATTTATTACTGAGAGGCTTAAAGACATTACATTTACGACTTGACCGTTCTACTGAAAATGCTCAAAAGTTAGCACATTCACTACAATCTGTTGAAAGCATTGATGAAGTCCTTTACTCAGGTCAAACCGGAATGTTAAGTATCCGTTTAAACAATGCATATAGCGTTGATAGCTTCTTACAAAATATTAAATTATGTATATTTGCTGAAAGTCTTGGCGGTACTGAAACATTTATCACTTTCCCATATACACAAACACATGTAGATATGGCAGATGAAGAAAAAGATAAACGCGGTATTGATGAATATTTACTCCGTTTATCTATTGGAATAGAAGATTACGAAGATATTTACGAAGACATACTACAAGCCTTAAAAAATTCAAGAAAAGAAGGAGTGTCAATATGAGCTATTCAAAAGAAACGTCTTTAATATTGGATTCCACTAGAGGTAACGAGCACTTATCAAGCAATCAACCATTATACTATTCATCGACTTACCATCAAGAAACTTTAGGGGGCAATCAAGAATTTGACTATGCACGCAGTGGTAACCCTAATAGAAAGTTACTTGAAGAAAAGTTAGCAGATTTAGAAGGCGGTAATTACGGATTTGCATTTAGTTCAGGAATTGCTGCAATAACAGCTGTCTTCTTAACATTGAAACCAGGAGACCACGTGATTCTTCCAGATGATGTTTACGGCGGAACGTTCAGACTAACTGAACAAATTCTTAAGAAATTTGAAATAGAATTTACAACTGTCGATCAAACAGACTTACAAAATATCAAAGAAGCTGTTCAAGATAATACGAAATTGATCTATGTTGAAACACCTTCTAACCCACTCTTTAAAGTGACAGATATTGATGGAGTTAGCCAAATTGCACGTAAACACGACGCACTATTAGCTGTCGATAATACATTTATGACACCGTTAGGACAATCACCATTGAAACTAGGTGCTGACATCGTCGTTCATTCAGCTACAAAATTCTTAGGTGGTCACAGTGACCTCATAGCTGGAGCAGTAGTCGTGAATGACCCAGAACTTAAAAATGAAATTTACCTTATTCAAAATGGTACAGGTTCAGGATTAAGTGTTTATGATTCTTGGACACTTGCTAAGCATTTAAAGACATTACCAATTAGATTTAAACAATCTGTTTATAACACAGAACAAATTTATAGATATTTAATCGATAATGAAGCAATTGAAACAGTCTATTATCCAATCACAAATGACACACATTTAAGACAAGCTAAAAATGGCGGTGCCGTGCTCGGATTCAGACTTAAAGATGAATCAAAAGCACAAGCATTTGTTGACCATCTTAATATCCCACTTGTATCTGTAAGCTTAGGTGGTGTAGAAACGATTCTTTCTCACCCAGCTACAATGAGTCACGCAGCCATCCCTGAAGAAGTGAGAGCTAAACGTGGTATCACTAACGGATTATTTAGATTGTCAGTCGGCTTAGAAGATGTCAAAGAATTGATTACAGATATCGATTGGGCATTAAAGGAGGCTACATATGAGTCTAAAAGAAGCGTTAAAGAACCAAATTTTATTAGCTGACGGAGCAATTGGAACCATCCTCTACTCTGAAGGATTGGATACTTGCCCAGAAAGTTATAATTTGACACATCCTAACAAGATAGAACAAATTCACCGTTCATATATTGAAGCTGGTGCAGATATTATTCAAACAAACACGTACGGTGCAAATTTTGAGAAGCTTCAAGATTTTAATTTAGAACATCGCGTAAAAGAAATTCATCGAGAAGCTGTTCAAATCGCTAAAAGAGCGAGCAACGACCATACGTTTATTCTAGGTACGGTAGGCGGTTTTCGTAATATCAAAAAGAGTAACTTATCAATTGAAGCTATTCAATATCACACAGAGATTCAAATTGAAACACTTGTTAATGAAGGTGTAGATGGTATTTTATTTGAAACATACTACGATTTAGAAGAATTACTTGCTGTCTTAAAAGATACAAAAGCAAGATACGACATTCCGATTATTGCTCAACTAACAGCTAGTAATACAAATTATTTGAGAAATGGCACACCTATACCAGATGCATTAAAAACATTAGTAAACGCCGGTGCAGATGTCGTTGGTTTAAATTGTCATCACGGTCCATACCATATGATTAAGACATTTAAACATATTGACTTACCTGATCATGCTTACCTTTCATGTTATCCAAATGCAAGTTTACTGGATTTAGAAGACAACGACTTGAAATACAATAACAACTCAGATTACTTTTCAGATGCAGCTAAAGAGCTCGTTAACCAAGGCGTCAGATTAATAGGTGGATGTTGTGGTACTACACCGGAACATATTAAAAAAATAAAGAATGTCGTCAAAGATTTAAAGCCTATCAAGCATAAAAATGTTATACCAATCGAAACAAAACAGTACAAAAAGCAAAATAAAGAAGAACCTAGTATTAAAGAGCTTGTTCAACAAAGACCAACCGTTATTGTTGAATTAGACACACCTAAACATTTAGATACGAATAAATTTTTCGATGGGATACAAGCCCTTGAAGATACAGGTGTAGATGCGGTCACGCTTGCTGATAATTCATTAGCGAGTGTAAGAATTTCTAACATTGCCGCAGCAAGTGTCATTAAACAAAAATATAAAATTAGACCACTCGTACACTTAGCTTGCCGTGATAGAAACTTAATCGGCTTGCAATCTCACCTAATGGGCCTTTCATTACTTGGTATTAATGACATCTTAACGATTACGGGCGACCCTTCTAAAGTGGGTAACTTCCCTGGCGCAACAAGTGTATTCGACGTTAATTCTAGCGGATTAGCTGAAATTATTACTCAGTTTAATCAAGGTATAAACGCCGATGGAGACACATTGAGAAGCAATACGAACTTCTCTGTTGCAGGTGCATTCAATCCAAATGTAAGACGACTAGAGCCAGCAGTCAAAAGATTAGAAAAAAAGATTGAATCTGGAATGGAATACTTTATTACACAACCGATTTATGAACCTGAAAGAGTTAAAGAAATATATGAAGCAACTAAACATATAGAAGCGCCGATTTTCATTGGTATTATGCCAATTACGAATTACAATAACGCACTCTTCTTACACAACGAAGTACCTGGTATTAAACTATCAGATACGGTGCTAAACGCCTTTGAAAAAGTCAAAGATGACAGAGATGCAACAAGAGAGCTCAGTATTAATTTGAGTAAACAATTGATTGATGCAGTACACCAATATTTTAATGGCTTGTACTTAGTTACACCATTTTTAAAATATGATTTAACAGTTGAATTAGCAAATTATTCACAACTAAAAACTGGAACAAAAACCAAGGAGGCAATATTATGACAATTAAAACATCAAATTTAGGATTCCCAAGACTAGGTAAGAAAAGAGAATGGAAAAAAGCCATCGAAAGTTACTGGGCTAAAAAAATAGATAAAGCCGAATTAGATCAAACGTTGCAGGATTTACACAAAGAAATTTTAACAATTCAGAAAGACCATCATGTTGATCATATCCCTACTGGTGATTTCTCACTATATGACCACGTGTTAGATACATCATTACTATTTAACATTATTCCAGAACGTTTCCAAGGACGTCCTGTAGATGACGATTTATTATTCGATATTGCACGTGGTAACAAAGATCATGTTGCAAGTGCGTTAATCAAATGGTTCAACACAAACTACCACTACATCGTACCTGAATGGGACAACGTGTCACCTCAATTAAATAACAATGTGTTACTTGAGAAATTCAACTTTTCTAAAGAAGTTGGTGTAACATCTCATCCAGTTATTCTTGGACCTGTTACATACGTAGCATTATCTAAAGGTGGCGACCAAAGTTTCGACGAAAAAGTAAGAACACTTTTACCATTATATAAAGAAGTATTCGAGCAATTAACTAATGCTGGCGCTGAATACATCCAAGTAGATGAGCCAATTCTAGTAACAGACGGTGCAGCTGATCTTCAAGATATTACTAAAGAAGCATATGAATTCTTTAACGAAGCGGCACCTGCTGCGAAACTTGTCTTACAAACATATTTCGAACGCGTAGATTTAAACTTTGTTGGTCAACTACCAGTCTATGGTTTCGGTTTAGATTTTGTACATGACAATGGCTTTAACTTACAACAAATCAAAGATGGCTTATTCCCTAAAGAAAAAGCTTTATTCGCTGGTATCGTTGATGGTAGAAATGTTTGGTCAACTAATATTGAAGAGAAGAAAGCTTTAATCGAAACATTACAATCTTATACAGATGAATTAGTTATTCAACCATCTTCTTCATTATTACATGTACCAGTTACTTTAGAAGAAGAAACATTAGACGACTCAGTTCGTGAAGGTTTAAGCTTTGCGACTGAAAAATTAGACGAACTATATGCTTTAAAACAATTATTTAACGAAAATGATGACACTTTATATAACGAATTAAAAGCGCAATATGAACGCTTTGAAAGTCAATCATTCAAACAACTAGAATATGACTATGATTCAGTTAAATCAGAACGTACAACACCATTTAAAGAAAGAAAAGTCTTACAAGATCAAGTATTAAATTTACCAGACTTACCAACAACAACGATTGGTTCATTCCCTCAATCAAGAGAAGTACGTAAATACCGTGCTGATTGGAAAAACAATCGTATTTCAGATGAAAAATACGAAGAATTCGTACAAAATGAAATTAAACGTTGGATTGAAATTCAAGAAGAAATTGGATTAGACGTATTAGTACACGGTGAATTTGAACGTAATGACATGGTTGAATTCTTCGGTGAAAAGCTAAACGGATTCTTAGTAACTAAGTTTGGTTGGGTTCAATCATATGGTTCTCGTGCCGTTAAGCCACCAATCATTTACGGAGATGTTAAATGGACAGCACCATTAACAGTTAAAGAGACATTATATGCTCAAAGTTTAACTGACAAACCTGTTAAAGGTATGCTTACAGGTCCAGTTACAATCTTAAACTGGTCATTCGAACGTGTGGATATCCCACGTAGCGAAGTTCAAGATCAAATCGCATTAGCCATTAATGAAGAAGTTCTAGCACTTGAAGAAGCGGGTATTAAAGTCATCCAAGTAGACGAACCTGCATTGCGCGAAGGCTTACCTTTACGTTCTGAATACCATGAAGATTATTTAAATAAAGCTGTACATTCATTCAGATTATCAACTTCTTCAGTACAAGATTCAACACAAATTCATACACATATGTGCTACTCACAATTTGGTCAAATCATCCATGCGATCAAATCATTAGATGCTGATGTTATCTCAATCGAAACTTCAAGAAGTCATGGTGACTTAATCAAAGATTTTGAAGATATCACATATGACTTAGGTATCGGTTTAGGTGTATATGATATTCATAGCCCTCGTATACCTACAGAAGAAGAAATTACAGTTGCAATCGATAGAGCACTTCAAGAAATTGACCGTTCTCTATTCTGGGTAAACCCTGATTGCGGATTGAAGACAAGACAAGAAGAAGAAGTAAAACAAGCTTTAACTGTATTAGTAAATTCAGTAGAAAAATTACGTCAAGACAATACAGTTAAACAACCTAACTAATAAATGAGGTGATGTTATGTCATATCCATTATGGAGCTCGCTAAATCAACTGAAAGAATATAAATGGGTAGATTTAACGCATACATTTGATTCAGAATCTCCACATTTTTCAGCTTTTGAAAATGCAGAAACAAAAACATTATATAAAGTTAAAGATGACGGTTTCTTTGCCCAATCATGGCAATTTCCTACACAATATGGCACGCATATAGATGCACCTATACATTTTGTAGAACATAAACGATATTTACATGAACTCGGTTTACAAGAAACAGTCTTACCTTTAATCGTGTTAGATTTCTCAAAAGAAGTAGCCCAAGATTCAGATTTCAGACTAACTAAAGAACACATTCTTCAATGGGAATCTGAAAATGGACCAATTGAAAGTGGAACGTTTGTCGCATTTAGAAGTGACTGGTCAAAGAAATGGCCAGATAAAGAGCAATTTGAGAACAAAGACAATGATGGTCATGAACATCTCCCAGGATGGTCATTAGACGCACTTAAATACTTGTTTGAAGAGAGAAAGATCAAGTCAATCGGACATGAAACATTTGATACTGATGCTTCAGTAGACATCCGTAAAAATAATGACATTGTCGGTGAACGATACGTACTTGGTTTAGATACTTTTCAAATAGAACTGTTAACCGGATTAGACGAACTACCAACTCGTGGTTCAGTTATATTAGCCATTAGCCCTAAACCTAAAAATGCACCCGGATTCCCTGTCCGCGCATTTGCTATTACCCCTAAATAATAGCACTGCCATATGATATTTTTGAGCGAGTATCGTATGGCAGACTACCTTCCCTATATTAAATATATAAAAAGCACCTTTCGATGGAGATCGAAAGGTGCTTTTACTGTTTAATATTTAGATACGGGTGATCCACCGATTTGATAATCTATTTCTATCGCATTTTCACTATTTTTACGATATAAATAATAGAAATACATAGACCATAAAATCGTCAAACCAGCTGACAACCAATAACTAAGTGATAAATCCATCCCAAATCCAATTGGTTGGCTTAATATATACGTGAATATATTCCATGTCATAAATAAAGCAGGTATTAAAGCGACATAGAAATTCTTTTTAGATAGTAATAAATACATAGCGCCTATCCATAGAGCGATAACAGCTGTTGTTTGGTTTGCCCATGAGAAGTATCTCCAAAGTATTGTGAAGTCTACTCTCGTTAAAATAAAACTAATAACAAACATAGGTATCGCAATTGCGAAGCGATTCATTACTTTTTTCTGACCGAAATTAAAATAATCAGCTAAAATCATTCTCGCACTTCTAAACGAAGTATCACCACTTGTTATTGGTAATACAATAACACCTAGAATCGCTAATGTTCCAAATACAGAACCTAATAACATAGTAGAAGCCTCACTCACTACAAGCGCCGCTTCACCTTTCGCTAACACTTCTTGTAGACCACCATAGCCACCAAATAAACTCATAGCAGCCGCAGCCCAAATCATCGCAATAATACCTTCAGCAATCATCATACCGTAGAATATTTTACGACCATTTTTCTCATTATTCGTCGTTCTAGAAATAATCGGTGATTGTGTCGCATGGAAACCAGATAAAGCACCACAAGTAATCGTAAAGAATAATAAAGGAAAAATTGGCGCCGAATCAGGATGCATATTTTTCAAAGTTAGTTCCGGAATTTCTGCACCAGTCATAATTAATCGTACAAAGATTCCTACTGCAGAAATCATCAAGATGAAACCAAATATCGGATAAACTTTACCAATAATTTTGTCGATAGGTAGCACTGTTGATAAGAAATAATATAAGAAAATAACAAAAATAATAATACCTAAAGCCACTCTACCATCCATTAAAGAATGTAATAGTAATGCCGGACTCGTAACAAATACCGTACCTGTTAATAACAATAGTAATAGTGTAAAGACGTTTACGAGATGTCTCATCACATTACCTAAGAACTTACCAGCTAATTCAGGTAAATGAGCCCCCTTATTACGGATAGAAATCATACCTGTTAAATAATCATGAACAGCACCAGCAAATATAGACCCTAATACAATCCAAATAAAAGCAACTGGTCCATATAAAGCACCCATAATCGGTCCAAATATCGGTCCAACCCCTGCAATATTTAACAATTGAATCAATGAGTTCTTATTTGTCGACATCGGAACAAAATCAATATTATCCCTTTGATCATGAGCAGGCGTCGGACGTTCATCCTTAACACCAAACATTTTTTCAATATACTTGCCATATGTAAAATAACCTATAACTAATAAAACGATAGAAACTAAAAATGTAATCATTAAAATCCCCCTTTTAAATGAAAACGTTTACATAAAAGTATAAATGACTTTTTTACAAATAACAATAATATATCGGAAATTTACAGAAATTCTATATGTAAACATAAAAAAGAGTTTGGGATATTATATAATGTCCCAAACTTTATATATTATTTCTTCTTATAAACTTTAATCGTAATTTCATAGAAGTCTTTATGTTCTTCATCAATTCGCTTGATTTTAATACCCTCTTTTTCAACATTTTTAATGCTTTGTCCGAGTGAATCAAGTGCTTCTGTGATGTCTTGTTCGAATTGAAATTGTTTTGCTTTTACTTTTTCAGAGCCGCGTATTTTCTTAACGCGATCTTCTGTTTGTTTAACGTTTAAGTTCTGAGATTGTATGGATGTTAAGACTTCTTGCTGCCCTTCATCATCTAAACCTAACAATGCTCTTGCATGTCTTTCTGTTATTTCACCTTTTTGTAATGAAATAATAATAGGTTCTGATAATTTGAGCAGTCTTAATTTATTGGCTATAAATGATTGGCTCTTACCCATACTAACTGCTAAATCATGTTGTGTAATATCTTCTAAATCCAGCAATTTCTTATAGGCTTCCGCTTCTTCTATAGCTGATAAATTTTCTCTTTGTATATTTTCAATTAGTGCAACGGCTGCTGTTTCTTTGTCATTTAATGGTTTAATTATAACTTCAGTTTCTGGTAAATCGTTATATTTCATTGCACGAAATCTTCGCTCACCTGCTATGATTTCATACATACCTTCTTCAATTGGACGAACAACAATAGGTTGTAATAATCCATGTTCTTTTATAGATTGTGCGAGTTCTTTAATTTTAGATTCATCGAATACTTTTCTCGGTTGATAACGGTTTGGCACTATTCTTTCTGTTGATATGACTGCCACATTACCTTCAGCTCGTGCTTCTTCTATGTGTTCTAATTCTTTGTCTTTAAGTCCAAATAATTTAGAAAAAGGCTTTTTCATCTCAATATACCTACTTTCGTTCATACATATTTCCCAGGAATTATTTTGTTAAAGGTTCTTTGTTTGGTGTTCCTGGCTTTCTTGGATACTTCTTAGGTGTTTGTCTTAATTTATCTATCGTAATGATCTGTCTCATACTTTCTTCAAGAGGTAGCGTAAATTCATTTACTGTTTTTACTTCTCCACCTAAGACAGAAATTGCAAATTGTGCATCTTCTAACTCTTCATTACCTTGTGAGCCTTTTAATGCTACAAATTGACCGCCCTTTTTCACTAAAGGTAGACATAATTCACTTAATACAGATAATCGTGCTACTGCTCTTGCAGTTACAAGATCAAAGCTTTCTCGGTACTGTTGTGATTTACCGAATGTTTCTGCTCTATCATGTACAAAGTTTACTTTATCTAAGTCTAATGATGCAGCTAATTCATTTAAAAATTTAATTCTTTTATTTAATGAATCTACTATCGTAATTTGCAAGTGTGGATATACGATTTTTAAAGGGATACTCGGAAATCCAGCGCCTGCCCCTACATCACAAATCGTTTCAATTTCATTAAAATCTATATAAAAGCTTGGTGTCACTGAATCAAAGAAGTGTTTCAAGTACACTTCTTCTTTTTCAGTAACTGCTGTTAAGTTAATTTTTTCGTTCCACTCTACTAACATCTCAAAGTATGTTTCAAATTGACTAATTTGTTTATCTGATAATGTTATACCTGATTCTTTTAACGTATCAATAAAAGTTTGTTCATTCATGTTAGTTCACCTTCTGAATTTTACCTTGTTCAATGTACACAAGTAAAATCGAAATATCTGCAGGGTTTACACCTGAAATACGAGAAGCTTGTGCAATATCAAGTGGCTTAACTTCTTTAAGTTTTTGACGTGCTTCAGTCGCTAAACTATTGATTGCATCATAATCGATATTTTCAGGAATTTTTTTATCTTCCATACGTTTCATTTTTTCAACTTGTGCTAATGATTTTTGGATATAACCTTCGTATTTCGTTTGAATTTCTACTTGTTCTTGTACGTCTTCATCTACTGGTGAAGTTTCTTGTAAGATTTCCATAATAGCTGCGTAATCCATTTCTGGTCTACGTAATAGATCTAAAGCTAATATACCGTCTTTAAGCGCTGTTCCACCGCGACTTTCGATAACACTTTGTGTATGTGCATTCGGTTTAATACGAATACCTCTTAATCTTTCTTGTTCAGCTGAAATTGCTTCACGTTTTTGATTAAATTTAGCGTAACGTTCTTCAGAAATCATACCAATTTCATAACCGATATCTGTCAGTCTTAAGTCTGCATTATCATGTCTTAATAATAGACGATGTTCTGCTCTAGAAGTTAATAAACGGTATGGTTCGTTCGTACCTTTTGTAACTAAATCATCAATTAACACACCGATATAAGCATCTGAACGACGTAATATAACGTCTTCTTTACCTAATACTTTACCAGCAGCGTTGATACCTGCCATTAAACCTTGTCCTGCCGCTTCTTCATATCCTGAAGTACCATTAATTTGACCCGCAGTAAATAAGTTTGTAACGACTTTCGTTTCCAGTGTTGGCCATAATTGTGTTGGCACAATTGCATCATATTCAATTGCGTAACCGGCACGCATCATGTCTGCTTTTTCAAGTCCTGGAATTGTTTCTAACATTTTACGTTGAACATGTTCAGGTAAACTTGTTGATAGACCTTGTACGTATACTTCTTGTGTCTTACGTCCTTCTGGCTCTAAGAACAATTGGTGTCTTGGTTTATCATTGAATCTAACAAATTTATCTTCAATTGAAGGACAATATCTTGGACCTGTACCTTTAATCATACCTGAGTACATAGCAGATAAATGTAAATTATCGTCGATAACTTTATGCGTTTGTTCATTTGTATATGTTAACCAACAAGGTAATTGATCTAAAATGTATTCTGTCGTTTCATAACTGAACGCACGTCCTACTTCATCACCTGGTTGAATTTCTGTTTTGCTGTAATCTATTGTATTACCATTAACACGTGGAGGCGTACCAGTCTTGAATCTCACGATATCAAAGCCTAATTCTTTCAAGTGTTCAGCTAATTTAATAGATGGCATTTGGTGGTTTGGTCCACTTGAATATTTCAAGTTACCTAAAATAATTTCACCACGTAAAAATGTACCTGTCGTTAATACAACAGCATCCGCTTCATAAGTTGAGCCGATAACCATTTCTACACCTTTAACTTTATTATCTTCTATAATTAAACGTTCAACCATACCTTGCATAATATCAAGATTTGGTTCATCTTCAATCACACGTTTCATTTCTTCTTGATACAATACTTTATCTGCTTGTGCACGTAATGCTCTTACAGCTGGACCTTTACCAGTGTTTAACATACGCATTTGAATGTGTGTCTTATCGATTGTCTTAGCCATTTGACCACCAAGCGCATCGATTTCTCTTACAACAATTCCTTTAGCTGGACCACCAACTGATGGATTACATGGCATAAATGCTACACTATCAAGGTTAATTGTAAGCATTAGTGTTTTTGCACCACGTCTTGCAGAAGCTAAACCAGCTTCCACACCTGCATGTCCAGCGCCGACAACAATAACGTCATATTTTTGTGTCAAAATTTTTCCTCCTTTTTATTTTCCGAGACAGAATTGACTAAACAGTTGGTCAATTAGTGAATCACTTGCTTCTTCACCAATTACTTCACCGAGCAATTCCCAAGTTTTGATTAAATCTATTTGTACGATATCTATAGGTACACCGTCTTCAGCAGATTGAATTGCATCATTTATAGATGTCTTAGCGTCTTTTAATAATGCTATATGTCTTGAATTTGAGACATATGTCATATCTTGTGCTTGTACTTGTCCACCAAAGAATAACTCTGAAATCTTCTGTTCAAGTTCTTCAATACCTTGTTGTTCAACCATAGAAGTTTGAACTAAAGGATGGTCACCTATCATTGCTTTTAATTCATCAATATCTAACTTCTGTTCTAAGTCCATTTTGTTTATAATCACAATCACATCTTCATCTTTAATGACATCAAATAGCTGATAGTCATTTTCCGTTAATGCTTCATTATAATTAAGAACAAATAAAATTAAATCTGCTTCTGATAAAGCTTTTCTTGATCTTTCTACACCTATTTTTTCTACGATGTCTTCTGTTTCACGAATACCTGCAGTATCCACTAATCTTAATGGTACACCACGAACATTGACGTATTCTTCTAATACATCTCTTGTTGTACCAGCTACTTCAGTAACAATCGCTTTATTATCTTGAATCAAGTTGTTAAGCATAGAACTTTTACCTACGTTTGGTTTCCCAACAATGACTGTTGATAGACCTTCGCGCATAATTTTACCTTGCTGGCCTGTTCTTAATAATTGATCGATTTCATTTTCAATATGCCTTGATTCTTTTAATAAGAATTTAGTCGTAGCTTCTTCTACGTCATCGTATTCAGGATAATCAATATTCACTTCTACTTGAGCAAGTATTTCTAATATGGACTGTCTTAAGCCTTTAATAAGACTACTTAGACGTCCTTCCATCTGACCTAAGGCTACCTTCGATGCGCGTTCCGTCTTAGAACGGATGAAATCCATAACCGCTTCTGCTTGAGACAAGTCAATACGTCCGTGTAAGAATGCTCGTTTCGTAAACTCACCTGGTTCTGCTATTCTAGCACCATTAGATAACGTTAACTCAAGTACACGATTAACTGTTACTAAACCACCATGACAATTTATTTCAACGATGTCTTCTCTCGTAAAAGTCTTTGGTGCTTTCATAACAGCAACCATGACTTCTTCTACGACTTCATCAGTCTCAGGATCAATAATATGACCATAATTAATTGTATGTGATGCCACTTCAGTAATTTGTTTCTTACCTTTATATATACGATTAGCAATATTTAAGGCATCCGGACCACTTAATCGTACGATTGCTATTGCACCTTCACCCATAGGCGTTGAGATACTTGTAATTGTATCTAAATCCATGATATTCTCCTCCACCATTAATAACTATTCTATTGATTGTAAATGGTTTTGTAATATTTTTCGAATATATTGTTCGAAAAAATGCGGAGCGAGATGACTCACTCCGACTATTTTTATTTATTCTTAATGACTAAATATCGATGTGGTTCTCTTCCTTCAGAGTATGTTTCGATATTTTCAATTTTACTGACTGCTTGATGCATAATTTTACGTTCAAAGTTTGGCATTGGTTCTAATTTAACCGGTCTCTTTGTCTGAGTTGCTTTCTTAGCCATATTAAGCGCCAATTTTTCTAACGTTTCTTTACGCTTTTCTCGATATGATTCGATATCTAATATAAGCGTATAATAACCTTTAACAAATTGATGCATATAATTTTGACCTACTATTTGTAAGGCGTTTAAAATTTGACCACGCTTACCTATTATATAAGCAGCATTGTTGGAAGTCATATTAATATAAATTGTATTAGACTTAATTTCATATGAACCATCTACATCAATATCCATTTCTCTTATGATATTAAGTACATAATCTAAAGTGTTTTGTGCCACTTCATTTAATGAATCTTTTTTCTGATTGCGATTTTCACGTATGCCTGTTTCTGACTGAATATCTTTTTCTTCTATTATTGTGTCTTCTTGATGTGTCACTTCATCTATTAATGGGCTATCGTCCTCTTCGACCGACTCGTGACGATTTTTTAATGCTTCAATTGATTCAAACTGTTTAAGTTCTGGATCGATTACAGTTAGTTCAATTTGTGCATCTTGTTTCATAAATCCAAAAATACCTTTTTTACCTTCATTAATAACATCAATTCTTACTTGTTGTTCTTGAACATTCAAATCTTCTAAACCTTGTTGTAGTGCTTGTTCTACTGATTGTCCTTCATAGCGCGATTTAAGCATGCTGCAACCTCCTAGTAATATATCAATACTTAGGGAATACGTTTATTAAAAACTTTAGCAATCTTCAATACATGCTCTAGACTCTTCTGTGTTTCAATGACTTTTAAATCAACAGCTTGGTTTCGAGCGATAACAATGATGTCTTTAGGAATAATATTTTCTTTATGATTCTTAAAACATTCTCTAATGGACCTTTTAATTCTATTTCTTGTAACAGCATTACCCATTTTCTTTGAAACACTTATACCTAATCTAAAGTGATCAAGATCATTTTCAGCTGTGTAAATAACAAATTGTCTATTAGCGACTGACTTACCTTTTTTATAAATTCTTTGAAAATCATTATTTTTCTTAATTCGATAAGCCTTTTCCACAAACATCCACTCCACAATACATCACTTAATTATTGTTTATTATACAAAACAATTCCTTCAATTAAAACAAAAAAAAGACCACTGCTCTTCAGTGATCTTAAGCTGATAATACTTTTCTACCTTTACGACGACGGCGAGCTAATACTTTACGGCCGTTTTTAGAACTCATGCGTGCACGGAAACCGTGTACTTTACTATGTTTACGTTTATTTGGTTGATACGTACGTTTTACCATTTAAGAACACCTCCATTAATTATTCTTAACATCTAATTCTACATTAGATTATCATTTGTATGATATTCATTTATATATATCAGAAGATTAGTTTCAAAATTATTTATACCATACGTGTGATTTGTCACAATTTCAATAACTACTAAACTATAACAAATCAGATTTTAAAAATCAAGAAGAAATTTACAACTTCTATTTATTAAGTTATCCACTTATTCACAATACATAACCAACTTTTTGTGGATAAATTGATTAAGATATATTCTTATTCACAGTATAATCTCATCAAACTGCACATATTCACAGGTATTTGACAACTCGATTTGTTTAAAAGTATAATTGTGTGGATAAGTTATACAAAGCATTGATATTACTGTGATTATTTCACAAATATTTACGTGTAAAGATTGTGGACAAGAGAATTATAAAGTGTAGTTATCCACCGTTTGTGTGTAAGTTGTGGATAATAATTCACAACCTGTGCTTTTCTTTATCAACAATCTTATTTTATGTGTATAACTCAATAAATTTAAATGAGAAAGAGGACTTTTATGAATTCAAAAGAAGAAATTTGGGAGCAAGTGTTATCTATTGCTGAAGATCAAATCGCTTCTGCTGGTTATAATACATGGTTCAAAGGGACTTACTTACATCAAATTGATAGTAAGCGCGCAATAGTTGTTGCACAAAGTCCTTTTGTCGCTGAGTGGTTAACCAATAAATATCATGAACACGTCACAAACTTTATATATGAAGTGATTGGAGACAAAGTTCAAGTTAAATTTATATCAGAAGAAGATTTACAAAGTGAAGATTTCACTGAACAGCCAGAAAAACCTAAAGAAACTGAAGCATATGAAGAAGTTACAAATAGTCAGCTGAACAGTAATAACACTTTTGATACATTCGTTATTGGACCTGGTAACCAGTTCCCGCACGCTGCTTCACTAGCAGTAGCCGAAGAACCAGCCAATGCTTATAATCCGCTTTTCATATATGGAGGCGTCGGTTTAGGAAAGACACATTTAATGCATGCAATTGGTCATTATGTGCTTGAACAAAATCCAAATGCTAACGTTCTATATACATCTAGCGAAAAATTCACAAATGAATTTATTAAGTCTATACGTATGAACGATACGGAAAGCTTTAGAGACAAATATCGAAACATCGATGTGCTCTTAATAGATGACATTCAATTCATTCAAAAGAAAGAGCAAACGCAAGAAGAATTCTTCCATACTTTTAATGATTTACATCAAAATAAAAAGCAAATCGTCATCTCAAGTGACCGTCCGCCTAAAGAAATTCCAACTTTAGAAGATCGTTTAAGAACACGTTTCGAATGGGGATTAATAGTAGATATTACGCCTCCTGACTTTGAGACGAGAATGGCTATTTTACAAAAGAAAATCGAAGAAGAAAACTTAGATATACCTGTTGAAGCTTTAACTTATATCGCTAATTCAATTCAATCCAATATACGTGAATTAGAAGGTGCTTTAACGAGAGTATTAGCGTACTCCAAACTTAGAAATAAACCGATTAATACAGATTTAGTAGCAGAAGCACTTAAAGATATTATTTCATCACCAAGATCTACTAAAATCACGATTCAAGACATTCAACAAGCTGTTGGTAAAATGTATAACGTTAGAATCGAAGACTTTGCTGCTAAGAAACGTACAAAATCAATTGCATATCCGAGACAAATCGCTATGTATCTATCAAGAGAACTTACTGATTTTTCATTACCTAAAATTGGTGAAGAATTTGGTGGACGAGATCATACAACTGTCATCCATGCACATGATAAAATTAAAAAAGATTTAGAAAATAACCCAGAACTCAAAAATGATTTAGAACAACTGGAAAAACAAATTCGTGGATAATGTTGATAAGTTGTGCACATTCATACACAGTTTATCAACATGTGAATAACTTTTATATCACCATTTAAGGCGAGTTATCCACCAATCCACAGCCCCTATGACTATTACTATGATTTTAAAAGATATATAATTAAATATATAACGACTGGAAGGAGTTTTATAAGTTATGAAATTTACAATTCAACGAGATTACTTTCTTAATCAATTGAATGATACATTAAAAGCAATTTCACCAAGAACTACATTACCGATACTTACAGGAATCAAGATAGATGCTACAGATAAAGGCATCATCTTAACAGGATCAGACTCTGAAATATCAATAGAAATAACAATAAATCAAAATATTGATGGTGAAAAAATTGTAGATATTGAAGAAAAAGGTTCTGTAGTACTTCCAGGACGTTTCTTTGTAGATATCGTTAAAAAATTACCAGGTAAAACCGTTAATTTATCAACGAATGATCAATTTAAAACACTGATCACATCAGGACATTCTGAATTTAACGTAAGTGGCTTAGATCCAGATCAATATCCATTATTACCGCAAGTATCTGAAGACGATGCAATTAAATTACCAATTAAAGTATTAAAGAACATTATCGCACAAACGAACTTTGCAGTGTCCACGTCAGAAACACGCCCTGTATTAACAGGTGTTAACTGGCTTATTCAAAACAATGAACTAATCTGTACTGCAACAGATTCACACAGACTTGCATTAAGAAAATTAAAATTAGAAGACGAAGAAATCGATGATAAAAATGTTATTATCCCGGGTAAAGCTTTATCTGAATTAAACAAAATCGTTTCTGATTCTGAAGAAGACATCAATATCTTCTTTGCAAGTAACCAAGTATTATTTAAAGTTGGTCACATTAACTTTATTTCAAGATTACTTGAAGGGAACTATCCAGATACAACAAGACTATTCCCAGAGAACTATGAAACTAAAATCATCTTAGATAATAGTGAGTTCTATCATGCAATAGATCGTGCATCACTATTAGCACGTGAGGGTGGTAACAACGTCATTAAATTATCTACGGATGTTGATAAAGTTGAATTATCATCTACTTCACCAGAAATCGGTACAGTTAAAGAAGATGTATCTACAGACAATGTTGAAGGTGAATCATTAAAAATCTCATTTAACTCTAAATACATGATGGATGCATTAAAAGCTATCGACAACGATGAAGTACAAGTAGAATTCTTTGGTACAATGAGACCGTTTATTCTTAAACCTAAAGACGACGAAACTGTCGTACAACTTATCTTACCAATCAGAACATATTAATAAACATGTAATGGCTGGGACCTAATTTGGGTCTCAGCTATTTTTTGTGTCAAGTTTACTTGACACGGTGTAAAAATTCATATATTGTAAAGTTAACTTGACAGGAAGTGATGAATTGAAAAACAAAGTTTATGAATATCGCACACAGAAAAACATGACACAAAGTGAACTCTCTCGATTGGTTAAAGTGTCTAGACAAACAATCAATTCTATTGAGCGTTACAAATTCAATCCCACGTTAGTACTAGCACATAAGCTTTCTCAAGTGTTCGAAGTATCTATAGATGAATTATTTATTTTCGAAGAAGACGAGAATATAGATATTTCAGAAATAGAATCTAAAGAAAAGGAGTAAACATTATGACATTACTAATTAAAGATGTTTCCAAAAAATTCAATGACTTTACGGCTGTACATGATGTTAATTTGGAAGTTCCTAAAGGTACGATGTATGGATTTTTAGGCGGAAATGGTGCAGGTAAAACGACAACATTTCGTATGATTTTAGGTTTATTACCAAAGACAACTGGAGTTGTGACATTTAACGACAAGCCAATTGACTATAATATGACCAATACGATTGGTTATTTACCTGAAGAAAGAGGATTGCATCCAAAATTAAAAGTTTGGGAGCAAGTGCAATATTTAGCTGAACTAAAAGGCATGAAAAGAAAAGATATTTCAGAAGCATTAGATTATTGGTTGAAACGATTTGATGCATTTGAAAATAAAGAAAAAAAGATCGAAGCATTATCGAAAGGTAATCAACAAAAAGTACAACTGATTGCTGCAATCATTCATAAACCCGAATTATTAATTCTTGATGAACCATTCAGTGGACTTGATCCAGTCAATGTTGAATTGCTTAAAGCTGCTGTTAAAGATTTAAAAGAACAAGGCACAACGATTATATTCAGCTCACATAGAATGGAACATGTAGAAGAACTTTGTGACTATATTTGCATTATGAATAAAGGTAAAGCAGTCGTTGCTGGTTCTCTTGATCAAGTTAAAGATGACTTTGGTAAGAAAGATGTATTTATCGAAGGCGACTATGATTTAGAATTCTTAAAAGACTTTGAAGGTGTAGAAGCATTTAAAACGACTAAAAAAGGCGTTAAAATCACAATTTCTGATGAAAAACATGCAGAAAGTATTTATCAAAATGTGACGAAGTTAGGTTACCTCAAACGATTCCAAGTTGCAGAACCATCTCTAAACGATATCTTTATAGCTAAGGTAGGTGATAAGCATGAATAAATTCTGGCCGACATTTAATTTAACGTATATGCAAAAAGTGAAAAGTAAATCATTTATCATCATGACTGCAATTTTTATGATTTTAATCTTTGCATTAAGTAACATCGACAAAATTATTGATTTCTTTGATAACGATAGTAAAGTTGTTGCGATACAAACAGATAACGATATGATCTATAAAGTATTAGAAAAGCAATATAAACAAAACGATGATATTGAAAAAGTAGAAAAAGTTTCACTCGAAAAAGGTAAAAAAGGTGTTAAAGACGAAAAGTATAAACGTTTAATTCAAGTAAACGTGAATGGTGAAAAAGTAGATGGCACAATTTATGAAAAAGGCAATGTAAGTGAAAGTGAGAAAATGACCTTACAATCAACGCTTAGCCAAATGCAATCATCATTAACAGCGCAAAAATTAAATCTATCAGAAAAAGATTTGAAAACGTTAAATACACCAAGTGATGTGAAGACAGAAGAAATTAAATCGAATGATGAAAAACAATCTAGTGATGTTAATCCGAAAGTTCAAGCACTAAACTCAGCTGTTGTTTACATCATCATTTTCTTATCATTCTTTATCACAATCAATTACGCTAACCAAATCGGTTCAGAAATTGCGACTGAAAAAACAACACGTGTGATTGAAATGATTGTTACAAGTGTGAAACCGTCGATTCATGTATCCGCGAAAATACTCGCAATCATTGCAGTAGCCTTTACACAAATATTCTTTATCATACTTGCAATTGTAATTAGTATATTCGCATTTGATTTGAAAGGACTATTTGAGTCAGCTGGCGTTGAATATGGCTCTGAGACGACGAGAATCATTATTTATGGCGCCGTTTACTTAATTTTGGGTGTTGTATCCTATATTTCATTAGCGGCTATTCTAGGGGCATTAACGAGCCGTATAGAAGATCTTGCTCAATCTATGATGCCAGTTACATTTATTTCATTAGCAGCATTCTATATTGCGATATTTAGTATTTCAAACCCAGATACAATGCTTGTAAAAGTGACAAGCTTTATTCCAATGTTATCGCCAATGGTGATGTTATTAAGAACAACATCAGAAACTACACCTGAATGGCATTTAATTTTAGGAATTGTCATTTCAATCGTTACATGTATCATTCTACTGGTGTTTGCAGCGAAAACGTATCGTGGTAGCGTGCTCACTTATGAAAAAGGCGTTATCAAAAATTTAAAAAATGCATTAAAAATTACTAAATAATTTTTACGAAAATATTAATCACCATTTTGTCACAAAACCTTAATGAATTTTTATTGAATGATATAGAATTTCTTTAAGTGATAGTATAAAATTTATATTATCAACAAAAGAGATTGAGGGATTAATATGGCGAATAAAAATAGTAACAGTAATATTATGTTTTTAATGATAGCAATACTTGTTGTTGTCGTAGGTATCGTATTGCTTGTTGTGTTTGGTGGAAGCGGAAGTGACAACAAAGAAGATAGTCTATTTGATAGAACTGTTAAAGCCACAGACTTATCAAAAGATACAAAAGATAATCCAACACATAAAAAAGATAAAGCTAAAGTTCAAATAGTTGAATTCGGAGATTTTAAATGTCCAGCATGTAAAGCATTTGAAACGAATTACATGGATCAAATAGAAAAAGATTATATCGATAAAGACAAAGTGGAATATAGATTTGTGAACGCACCATTCCACGGTGAAGGATCTGAAATTGGTGGTGCATCAGCACATGCTGTTTATAAAATCGCACCTGATGCATATTGGGATTTCCATAGAGCATTATTTGAAGCACAACCAGATGACCACAATGCAGAAACAGATGACGAATGGTTAGATCTTAAAGTAGTCCAAAAAGCAGTAGACGGATTAGATATTAATAAATCTAAAAAAGATCAAATCATGAAATTAGTGAAAGATAGAAATTCAGAGTCTTATAAACAAATGAAAAATGATTCAGATTTAACAAATAAATACGATGTAGACGTTACACCTACAATTGTAGTAGATGGTAAAGTATTATCAGATCCAATGGATTACGACAAAGTTTCTAAAGCAATCGATCAAGCTATAGAAAAGAAAAATAAGTAAAAATAGGTGATATATTTGAAGCAACAATATGCACTATTTATTTCCTGGGTAATAGCTTTAGTAGCTATGTTAGGTAGTTTATACTTTAGTGAGATACGACAATTTGTCCCATGTACAATGTGCTGGTATCAAAGAATCTGTATGTATCCACTCGTGTTAATACTCGGAATTGGCTCATTCCAAAATGATTTTAATGTTAAAAAAATAGCCCTACCTTTATCAATCATTGGACTATTGATATCCACATGGCATTACTTAGAGCAAAAAGTACCAGGATTTGCAGAAATCAAACCATGTACACAAGGTGTTCCATGTTCATCAGAGTATATTAATGTATTTGGCTTCATCACAATTCCATTTTTAGCAGGAACAGCATTCCTGTTAATCAGTTTGATTTTAATTTTTACAAAGAAAGATAAAGCAATATAAATATTTAGAAAGCTGAGACAAAGATCATTGTCTCAGCTTTTTCGTGTGAAAGTTTAAGGATAGGGCGTCTATAGTAACAAAAGTCGCGTGAAGTGTAACTAACAGGCGCCATAGTATCTCACTATACTCGTTAGCTATACTTTTTTGATTTTATTATGAAAATAATGTTTAAGTTCCGGACTTAATTTTTCACTTAGAATATAAATATTTTGAAGATTAATTTATCTTAAAATGAATTGTGCGTAAAAGCATGATTTTTTGGTGAAAAAAAGGTATAATATAGAGATGACTAATTAAGATTGGAGTGAAGATAGTGGTACAAGATATCTCAGTAAAAGACGATATTACTTTAGGTCAATTCCTAAAAAATGAAGGCGTCATTGGAACGGGTGGTCAGGCTAAATGGTTCCTCCAAGATGAAGAAGTATTAATAAATGGTGAACGTGAAACTCGTCGTGGAAAAAAATTACATGATGGTGATTTAGTCGAAATTCCTTCTGAAGGTCAATTTCGTATTAACCATCTCAGTGAATAGATTATGATATTACAGAAACTTACTTTAACTCATTATAGAAATTATGATAAATGTACACTTGATTTTAATTCCAATGTTAATATATTAATTGGTGAGAACGCGCAAGGTAAGACGAATTTATTAGAATCTATCTATACTTTAGCACTAGCTAAAAGTCATAGGACTTCGAATGATAAAGAACTCATACAGTTTGGTGAAGAGTATGGTAAAATAGAAGGTGAACTAAGTTATCGCCACGGCTCAATGCCTATTTCTTTAATCATTACGAAAAAAGGCAAAAAGGCGAGAGTTAATCATCTAGAACAGAGCCGATTAACGCAGTATATTGGTCACTTAAATGTGGTGTTGTTCGCACCAGAAGATTTAAATATTGTAAAAGGTAGCCCGCAAATCAGACGACGTTTTATTGATATGGAACTCGGTCAGATGTCTGCGGTCTATTTAAATCATTTATCTAATTATCAAAGATTACTTAAACAAAAAAATCATTACCTCAAACAATTACAAATTGGGAAAATGAAAGATCGAACGATGTTAGAAGTATTCAATGAACAATTTTCAGAAGCGGCAGCAAATGTGACTTTGAAACGTGCGCACTTTATTCGTGAATTAGAAAAGATTGCCGAAGTGATTCATCAAGGCATTACGAGCGAAAAAGAAAGTTTAAAGGTTCAATACGAGCCGAATATTAAACTGTCAGAAACATATCAAGATGTACCTGGACTTAAAAATGTTTTTTGTTCGTTGCTTAATGATTCAATGGATAAAGAGATTGAGCGTGGAAGTGCACGGTTTGGACCGCATAGAGACGACATTAGTTTTCATGTTAATGATATGAATGTACAAACTTATGGTTCTCAAGGACAGCAACGTACGACAGCATTATCCATAAAGCTTGCTGAGATTGAGTTGATTAATCAAGTTGTTGGTGAATATCCAATTCTACTGTTAGACGATGTGCTAAGTGAACTTGATGATAATCGACAAACCCATTTATTAAGTACAATTCAAGAGAAGGTACAAACGTTTGTAACAACAACATCTGTTGATGGAATAGAGCATGAGATTATGAAAGATGCCAAGGTATTTAACGTATCTAAAGGCAATATTATTGAGTAGATGAAAGTGAAGGTGGAAATACGTGTCAGAACAAAATAACGCTTCAAGTTATGGTGCAGATCAGATACAAGTATTAGAAGGTTTAGAGGCAGTCCGTAAACGCCCTGGTATGTATATAGGTTCTACATCTGCAAGAGGATTACATCATCTCGTTTGGGAAATTGTAGATAACAGTATCGATGAAGCATTAGCTGGATATGCAGATCATGTTGAACTTGTAATAGAAAAGGACAATTGGATTAAAGTAACAGATAACGGTAGAGGTATACCTGTTGATATTCAAGAGAAAATGGGACGTCCTGCTGTAGAAGTTATCTTAACAGTACTTCATGCCGGTGGTAAATTTGGCGGTGGCGGATACAAAGTATCTGGTGGTTTACACGGTGTAGGTTCATCTGTCGTAAATGCGTTATCTTCTAATTTAGAAGTTTACGTTCACCTTAATAATAAAATTTATCATCAAGCATATGAAAGAGGCGTACCAGCATTTGATTTGAAAGTCATTGGTGATACAGATCATACAGGTACAACAATACGCTTTAAAGCTGACGGTGAAATCTTTACTGAAACAACTGAATATGACTATGAAACATTACAAAAACGTATTCGTGAATTAGCATTCTTAAATAAAGGTATCCAAATTTCTTTGAGAGATGAAAGAGATGATGAAAACATCCAAGAAGATTCATACCACTATGAAGGCGGTATTAAATCTTATGTTGAAATGTTAAATAAATCTAAAGAAGTACTATATGATGAGCCAATTTATATTCACGATACTAAAGATGACGTAGAAGTTGAAATTGCAATTCAATATAACAACGGTTTTGCGACGAATTTATTAACTTATGCGAACAACATTCATACTTATGAAGGTGGTACGCATGAGGATGGATTTAAACGTGCATTAACGCGTGTTATTAACAGCTATGGTATTAAGAATAAGCTTCTTAAAGAAGGAGAAGAAAAGCTTTCTGGTGAAGACGTACGTGAAGGTATGACTGCTGTTGTATCTGTTAAACACGGTGATCCTCAATTCGAAGGTCAAACAAAGACTAAATTAGGTAACTCAGAAGTACGTCAAATCGTTGACAAATTATTCTCTGAACTCTTTGAACGATTCTTATTAGAGAATCCAAACGTGGCAAGAATTATTGTTGATAAAGGTGTCATGGCTTCTAGAGCACGTCTTGCCGCTAAAAAAGCGAGAGAAGTTACAAGACGTAAATCTGCATTAGAAGTTTCAAGCTTACCTGGTAAACTTGCAGACTGTTCAAGTAAGAAACCTGAAGAATGTGAATTATATATCGTTGAGGGTGACTCTGCCGGGGGCTCTGCTAAATTAGGTCGTGACTCTAAGACACAAGCGATTCTACCGTTACGTGGTAAGATTTTAAACGTTGAAAAAGCACGTTTAGATAGAATTTTAGGTAATAACGAAATTCGTGCCATGATTACAGGACTAGGAACAGGTATTGGTGGAGAGTTTGATATTAGTAAAGCGAGATATCATAAATTAGTTATCATGACAGATGCCGATGTCGATGGTGCCCATATTAGAACGTTATTATTAACATTCTTCTATAGATTTATGAGACCACTTATTGAAGCGGGTTATGTATACATTGCACAACCACCTTTATACAAAGTTGAACAAGGTAAGAAAAAATATTATGTATTTAACGATAGAGAATTAGATAAATTAAAAGAAGAACTTAGCTCAACACCGAAATTGTCTATAGCACGTTATAAAGGTCTTGGAGAGATGAATGCTGATCAATTGTGGGAAACAACAATGAATCCTGAACATCGTTCAATGCTTCAAGTAACACTAACAGATGCGATAGAAGCTGACGAAACTTTTGAAATGCTTATGGGAGATGTTGTTGAGTTTCGTCGTCAATTTATTGAAGAAAATGCCGAATACGCAACGTTAGATATATAAAGCATCATTTACGATTTAAGGAGGATATGATTAATGGCTGAAATACCACAATCAAGAGTTAGTGAACGTAACATCAGTAAAGAAATGAAAGAATCATTCTTAGACTATGCAATGAGTGTAATTGTATCTCGTGCATTACCCGATGTTAGAGACGGTTTAAAACCAGTTCATAGACGTATTTTATATGGTATGAATGATCAAGGTATGACTTCAGACAAACCTTACAAGAAGTCTGCACGTATTGTTGGTGACGTAATGGGTAAATATCACCCACACGGTGACTCATCTATTTATGAAGCAATGGTACGTATGGCACAAGACTTTAGTTATAGATATCCATTAGTAGATGGCCAAGGGAACTTTGGTTCTATGGATGGTGATGGTGCTGCTGCAATGCGTTATACAGAAGCACGTATGGCTAAAATCACAAGTGAATTATTAAGAGATATCAATAAAGATACGATTGATTTCCAAGACAACTACGATGGAAATGAAAGAGAGCCGGTAGTCTTACCTGCAAGATTCCCTAATTTATTGGTGAATGGTACATCAGGTATCGCAGTTGGTATGGCAACAAATATTCCACCTCATAACTTAAATGAAGTTATAGACGGCGTATTAGCGCTTAGTCATAACCCAGAAATTACAACAAATGAGTTAATGGATATCGTTCAAGGTCCTGACTTCCCAACAGCTGGTTTAATTATGGGTAGAAGCGGAATTAGACGTGCATACGAAACTGGTCGTGGATCAATCTTAATGAGAGCTCGTTCTGAAATTGAAGTTATGAAAAATGGTAAGGAACGTATCGTCGTATCTGAAATACCTTACCAAGTTAATAAAGCAAGATTAATCGAGAAAATTGCTGAATTAGCGCGTGATAAGAAAATTGAAGGTATTACAGACTTAAGAGATGAAACAAGCTTAAAAGTCGGTGTACGTATTGTTATAGAAGTTAGAAAAGATGCAAATGCTAATGTTATTCTGAACAATCTATATAAACAAACACCATTACAAACATCATTTGGTGTGAATATGATTGCACTAGTTGATGGTAAACCTAAATTATTAGGCTTACGTGCAGTTCTATATCATTATTTAGAACACCAAAAAGATGTCGTAACAAGACGTACGAAATATAACTTGAAAAAAGCTCAAGATAGAGCGCATATTCTAGAAGGATTAAGAATTGCGTTAGATCATATCGATGAAATCATTACATTAATTCGTGAATCACAAAGTGACTCAGAAGCGATGGAAGGTTTACAAAATCGTTTCAACCTATCTGAAAGACAAGCGCAAGCGATTTTAGATATGCGTTTACGTCGTTTAACTGGTTTAGAACGCGACAAAATCGAAAAAGAATATCAAGATTTACTTAAACTTATTGAAGAATTAAAAGAGATTTTAAGTGATGAAGAAAAATTACTAGAAATCATCCGAGAAGAAATTACTGAAATAAGAGATAAATATGGTGATGAGCGTCGTACAGAAATTACGGCAGCGGGTCTTGATCAAATTGAAGATGAAGACTTAATCCCAGAAGAACAAATCGTTATTTCATTAAGTCATAACAACTATATTAAACGATTACCGGTATCTACATATCGTTCACAAAATAGAGGTGGACGTGGTGTACAAGGTATGAATACGATAGAAGATGACTTTGTTAGCCAACTCGTAACTTTAAGTACACATGATAATGTCTTATTCTTTACGAATAAAGGTCGTGTATACAAACTTAAGGGTTATGAAATTCCTGAAATGTCTAGACAATCTAAAGGCTTACCAATCGTTAATGCTTTAGAAATCGATAAAGATGAAATGATTAGTACAATGATAGCTGTTAAAGACTTATCAAGTGAAGAAGATTACTTAGTCTTTGCTACTAAACATGGTACAGTTAAACGTTCTAAATTATCTAATTTCTCACGAATTAACAAAAACGGTAAAATTGCAATCAACTTTAAAGAAGGCGACGAGCTTATTGCGGTTAGACTGACGGATGGTACGAAAGAAATCATTATTGGTACGAAACATGCATCATTGATACGCTTTGATGAATCTAAATTACGCCCATTAGGAAGAACAGCAGCTGGCGTGAAGGGTATTACATTAAGAGAAGATGATGAAGTTATTGGATTAGATGTAACAGATGAAGATCAACAAGATGAAATACTTATCGTAACTGAAAAAGGTTATGGTAAACGTACTTCAGCTGATCAATATCGTATTTCTAATAGAGGTGGTAAAGGTATTAAGACTGCCACGCTAACTGAGAAGAATGGTAACCTTGTTTGTATCACAACTGTCAACGGTGACGAAGACTTGATGATTGTTACAAATTCAGGTGTTATTATTAGACTACACGTAGCGGATATCTCTCAAAATGGTAGAAGTGCTCAAGGTGTAAGATTAATTCGTTTAGGTGATAATCAACATGTGGCAACAGTAGCTAAAGTTGAACCAGACGAAAATGAAATTGCAGAATCACCAGTTGAAGGTGTGTTAGAAGAAACAACAGAGACTGAAGTTGTTGAAACTGAAACACAAGATGGTAAAGAAGATTTAAGAGAAGACTTCATTGAACGTGTGAATGAAGACATCGAAGAACAAGATAATAACGAAGAATAATATATAAAAGAAGCATATCACAATCTTACTGATCATCATCAGTAGCGTGATATGCTTTTTTATTTTAAATATTTATGCTTCGAATGATTTCATAGCATATGGAATTTCATCTATAAGTTTGGATGGCGGTACGATATACATATCTTTAGAAAGCTTTTCACCAATATAACTGTGAATATAAGTTGCGTTAATAACCGCTTCTTCTAACTCAAATTGTCCAACGAAACTTGTGATCATACCTGCTAACGTATCTCCCATTCCACCTGTTGCCATAGCAGGTGTACCGATAGATAATTTATATTCATGATCTTTAAAGAATAATTCAGTACCATGTTTTTTCAATACGACTGTTGCATTTAAAGCATCAACCGCTTCTTTATTGTTTTCATATGTTTGTTCTTCAATCGGGATATTACTCAGTCTTTCCCATTCTTTTTGATGAGGTGTAAAGATAATCTCACATTCAGGTAAAGTATGCTTTAACTTACTTAAAATTGTAATAGCATCTCCATCAATAATTAATGTTTGGTGTGGCTGAATATTCTGAAATAGAAATGTTAATGTGTTATTCCCTTTAAAATCTAAACCGAGACCTGGACCAATTAATATACAATCCGATTGCTCAATTAATTTGGAAAGCTTTTTTAAATCAGTGATATCTGAAACCATTGCTTCAGGACATCTTGAATGTAATGCAGCAAAATTTGATGAATGTGTAGAAACGGTTATAAGCCCACTACCACTAAAAACACATGCCCTAGCTGCTAAAATAATAGCCCCACCTAAATTAGCATTACCTCCGATTAATAATATCCTACCATAATCCCCTTTGTGAGATTCTTGTTCTCTTTTTGGAATTGTGACAGATGAAATAGTCTTCATATTAACCCACCTTCAAATAATTGTACGATTTATTATGCCACTTAAAGTTGAAATTGAACAGTGTATTTTCTAAAAGATCACAAAGAAATTACTTTAACAGACTAATATATTAATCAATCACTGAGTTATGGATGTTCTAAAAAGTATTGTCAGAAAATTTCTGAAAGCGTATACTTAAAATAAATATAGACATTAGTTATTAGATAAGATAGGAGCTTTCACATGACTGAACAAATATCAATTGGCAAGTATGCTACGTTATTAACAATCACAGATGAACAAACAGCAAAGCAGTTAATGCCTCAATGTCATGACATGCGATTTATTGTAGGCAAAATTGGTACGATGTCATTAAATAAAATTATTTCATCTGTTGAAACAGCAGCTAGAAGACAAGGGATTATTTCGGAAAGTCAGTATAGAGAAACACACGCGTTATACCATGCGATTTTAGAAGCGGTGAATGGTATTACAAGAGGTGAATTATCTATTGGTGAAATTATGCGAACGGTTGGTTTGAAATTTTCAATAGTAAGAGGTTATCCTTATCAAGATAAAACAGAAGGTGAATGGATAGCTGTGAGTTTATATGGCACAATCGGCGCACCTATTAAAGGTAAAGAGCATGAAACAATTGGATTAGGTATTAATCATATATAAGACATAGAAACACCTATTAGATACTAGATAGAAGAAAGGTGCAACAAATTTAGGTTTGTTGTATTTTTTGTGTCCTAAAAAGGAGTGTTTTCAGTGAATTTAGTATTGAATGGTAAAGAATTAACAATTCAAGACATTAAACAATTCTTAAAAGAAAATGGTCAAATATCCATTTCAGAAGAGGCATTAGTTAATGTCAGAAAAAGTCGTGAAACAGTTGAAAAAATCATTAAAAATAAAGAAACGATTTATGGTATTACGACTGGTTTCGGATTATTTAGTGATGTGCTAATAGAACAAGAAAAATATAACGATTTACAAGTCAATTTAATTCGTTCTCATTCTTGTGGTACAGGTAAACCATTTCCTGATAATGTGTCATTAATCATGATGGTTTTAAGGTTAAATACTATGTTAAAAGGACATTCAGGTGTTACTGAGCAACTTGTAGCGTTACTTGTAGAATTTATTAATCGAAGAATTATCCCTGTCATACCTGAGCAAGGATCATTAGGTGCTTCAGGAGATTTAGCGCCATTATCTCATTTAGCTTTAGCCTTAATTGGCGAAGGAGATGTCCATTATAAAGGTGAAACAAGAAATGCGAAAGAAGTCTTACACGAAGTAGGATTAGAGCCACACTCATTACAAGCAAAAGAAGGATTAGCCCTTATAAACGGTACACAAGCTATGACATCTCAAGGTGTGATTGCATATATTGAAGCTGAAAATATTGCGCATCATGCAGAATGGATTGCTGCTTTAACGCATCAAGCACTGAACGGTATTGTAGACGCATATGATGAACATGTGCATATCGTAAGAAACTTTAACGAACAAGTTGAAGTAGCAGAGCGTATGAGAAATTGGTTAGAAGGTTCTAAATTAACAACTAAACAAGGTGAAGTGCGCGTGCAAGATGCATACACATTGAGATGTATACCTCAAATTCACGGTGCAAGCTTCCAAGTACTGAATTATGTAAAAGAAAAATTAGAATTTGAAATGAATGCAGCTAATGATAATCCGTTGATTTTTGATAATGATGATGAAACTCTTGTAATATCAGGTGGTAACTTCCACGGGCAACCCATTGCATTTGCCGTTGATTTCTTAAAAATAGGTGTCGCTGAGTTAGCGAATGTATCAGAAAGAAGACTTGAAAGATTAGTTAATCCACAACTCAATGGAGGCTTACCAGCATTCTTAAGTCCAGAGCCAGGATTACAAAGTGGTGCTATGATTATGCAATATGCAGCAGCATCACTCGTTTCAGAGAATAAGACATTAGCACATCCAGCAAGCGTTGATTCAATACCATCATCTGCAAACCAAGAGGACCATGTATCAATGGGAACGATTGGTGCTAGGCATGCTTATCAGATAATCCAAAATGTAAGAAGAGTCATTTCAATAGAGTGTATCATCGCTTTACAAGCTGTAGAAATTAAAGGGGTAGAGAAACTGTCGCCTAAGACAAAAGAGAAATACGATGAATTAAGAGCGATTGTTCCTTCAATAACACAAGATAGAGTATTCCATCATGATATAGAGAAAGTTTGTGAATATTTAAGATAATCATTTAACAAACAAAGGGGTTTTGTGATGAATAATCAACAACTAAACAACAAAGGTAAGGATATGTGGAGGTTTTATGTATTTAGTTTATTAGGAATTATATTATTTTTTGTTCCTATAACGATTGGTAAGAATAATACGATACTAGTAGACCATATACATTTATCATTGCGTTCATTATTAGGAGGATATACTGCTTATTATGCTTTAATCATTATATTAATTGGCGCAATATTACCTATCATAAGAATGGATTTTAAAAAGTCAGTGACAGATTTTATTTTAGTTGTCGTGAAAATCATCGGTGCAATAATAGGGTGTATGTACGTCTTTAATATAGGACCGAAACTATTATTTCAGCCTAACTATGGGCCATTCTTATTTGAAAAGTTAATGTTACCACTAAGTATATTGATTCCTGTAGGTGCCATTGCATTATCATTTTTAGTAGGTTATGGACTCTTAGAATTTATTGGGGTCTTTATGCAACCTATTATGAGACCAATATTTAAGACACCTGGAAAGTCTGCTGTTGATGCAGTAGCTTCATTCGTTGGAAGTTACTCATTAGGCTTATTGATCACAAATAGAGTGTATAAAGATGGCATGTATAACAAGAAAGAAGCAGTTATCATTGCGACTGGATTTTCTACAGTGTCAGCAACATTTATGGTAATTGTCGCAAGGACACTAAATATAATGGATATGTGGAATTTATTCTTTTGGTCGACATTAGTTATTACATTTGCTGTGACTGCAATTTCTGCACATTTACCACCGATTTCAAGAGAATCGGAAGCATATTACAATAACCAAGAAGGTCAAAAAGAAGTAAAAGTCCAAGGTAGTTATATTAAAACAGCTTATACAGAAGCAAAAAGACAATCACACCAATCATTAACATTATTTAAAAATATCATGACCAATTTAAAAGATGGTATAGAGATGACAATGGCTATACTACCCTCTATCCTATCAATCGGATTTCTAGGTTTAGTATTAGCTAATTTCACACCTATTATTGATTGGCTAAGTTATATATTTTATCCATTTATTTATATTTTTCCAATAGATGATAAACCGTTATTAGCAAAAGCTTCAACGATTTCAATTATAGAAATGTTTTTACCTTCTCTTCTAGTTGTTAAAGCATCAATTGAAGTGAAGTTTGTTACAGCAATTACAAGTATCTCAGCAATTATATTCTTCTCTGCTTTGGTACCTTGTATTTTAGCAACAGATATCAAAATTCCAATATGGAAGTTAGTAGTGATTTGGTTTATCCGTGTTGCACTTACTTTATTAATTGCAATACCATTTAGTTTATTAATATTTTAGAAAAGGGGAAATGAGATATGTCTAGAGCAATTAAAGCGAAAAAAGGTTTAGAAATTGAGTGTAAAGGTTGGGAACAAGAAGCGGTTCTAAGAATGTTATACAACAACCTTGATCCTGAGGTTGCGGAACATCCTGAGAAGTTAGTTGTATATGGTGGTATTGGTAAAGCTGCGCGTAACTGGGAAAGTTTCGACGCGATTGTTGATACGTTAAGAAGATTAGAGAATGATGAAACGATGCTTGTTCAATCTGGTAAGCCAGTTGCTGTTTTCAAAACGCATGAAGAAGCACCTCGTGTATTATTATCAAACTCTGTATTAGTACCTAAATGGGCTAACTGGGAACATTTCCATGAATTAGATAAAAAAGGGCTTATGATGTACGGTCAAATGACTGCTGGAAGCTGGATTTATATCGGTTCTCAAGGTATTGTTCAAGGTACTTACGAGACGTTTGCTGAATGTGCGAACCAGCATTTTGGAGGATCATTAAAAGGTACGATTACGTTAACAGCTGGATTAGGCGGTATGGGTGGTGCGCAACCATTAGCTGTAACGATGAATGGTGGGGTCGCTATCTGTGTAGACGTCGATCCGTCTAGAATTGAAAAACGTATCGAAACAAGATATTGCGATGTTATGACAGATTCATTAGATGAAGCTTTAGAAAAAGCAGAAGAAGCTAAAAAAGCGGGTAAACCTTTATCAATAGGTTTAGTAGGTAATGCTGCTGAAATTCATCATGAAATCTTAAATAGGGGATTTAAAATTGATATCGTGACTGACCAAACTTCTGCACATGATCCATTAAACGGTTATGTGCCTGAAGGATATTCACTTGAAGAAGCGGATAAACTTCGTGAAAGTGACCCTAAAAAATACGTAGAATTGTCTTCAGCATCTATGAGAAAACATGTAGAAGCAATGTTATTATTCCAAAAAAATGGTGCTGTTGCATTTGACTATGGTAATAATATTAGACAAGTAGCATTTGATGAAGGTTTAGAAAATGCATTTGATTTCCCAGGATTTGTACCTGCATATATCCGTCCATTATTCTGTGAAGGTAAAGGACCATTTAGATTTGCTGCTTTAAGTGGCGACCCTAAAGATATTGAAAGAGCAGACGAATTAATGCGCGAACTCTTCCCTGAAGACGAAAAATTAATGCGCTGGTTGGATATGGCAAGTGAAAAAATTGCTTTCCAAGGCTTACCTTCAAGAATTGCATGGCTTGGTTACGGCGAACGTGCAAAAATGGGATTAGCATTAAATGAACTTGTTAGAAAAGGTGAAATATCAGCACCAATCGTTATTGGACGTGACCACTTAGATTCAGGTTCAGTAGCATCACCAAATAGAGAAACAGAATCAATGAAAGACGGATCAGATGCTGTAGGTGACTGGGCAATCTTAAATGCACTTGTAAACACAGCTGCAGGTGGTTCTTGGATTTCAGTTCACCATGGTGGCGGTGTAGGTATGGGATACTCATTACACGCTGGTATGGTCGTTGTAGCAGACGGTAGTGAACGCGCTGATAGAAGACTAGGCAGAGTATTAACAACTGATCCAGGTATGGGTGTAGCAAGACATGCTGATGCAGGATATGACATTGCAATTGATACTGCAAAAGAAAGAAACGTAGATATTCCAATGTTAAAGGAGAAAGATAACCATGAATGATATCATAATCCAAAATATAGGCGAATTAATTTTACCGAAGAAAACTGACGGACCTCTTAAAGGGAAAGCTTTAAATGAATTAAATATTATCAAGAATGGCACAGTTGTTATAAATGAAGGTAAAGTCGTTTATGCAGGTGATCATACTGAAGAATTTGAAGCTAAAGAAGTCATTGATGCCACTCATAAAGTCGTATCACCAGGCTTAGTAGACGCACATACACACTTAGTGTTTGGTGGATCTAGAGAACATGAAATGGCACTTAAACAACAAGGGGTAAGTTATCTTGATATCTTGAAACAAGGTGGCGGTATTTTAAGTACGGTTGAAGCGACTCGTGAATCAAGTGAAGAAACACTATACGAAAAATCTAAAAAAGAAATTATTAGAATGATTCAATTCGGTACGACAACTGTAGAAGCTAAAAGTGGTTACGGTTTAGATAAAGCAACTGAATTAAAACAATTAAATGTGGCACATCAATTAGCGCAAGACTTACCGATTCGAATGAAACATACATTTTTAGGACCACACGCAGTGCCTAAAGATGCGAAAGACAATGCAACATTCTTACAAGAAATGATTGATTTATTAGATGATGTGAAAGATAAAGCTGACTTCGCGGATATCTTCTGTGAAACAGGTGTGTTCACAATTGATGAATCAAGACGTTATATGCAAGCAGCAAAAGATAAAGGTTTAAAAGTTAAAATTCATGCTGATGAAATCGATCCACTTGGTGGACTAGGGTTAGCGATAGATGAAGGTGCAATATCTGCAGACCATCTCGTAGCTTCTAGTGAAGAAGATAAGGCAGCGTTAAAAGACAGTGCCACTGTAGCTGTATTATTGCCAGGCACAACGTTCTATTTAGGTAAAGATCAATATGCAGATGCAAGAGGTATGATTGATCATAATGGTGCTGTTGCAATTGCGACAGACTTCAATCCAGGTAGCTGTGTTACGGACAATCTTCAACTTGTAATGAGTATTGCGGCATTAAAGCTTAAGCTTACGCCTAATGAAATTTGGAATGCTGTTACAGTTAATGCAGCTAAAGCAATTGATGCAGAAGCAGGTACACTTGAAGTTGGCGATCAAGCTGATGTAGTTGTATGGGATATTCCAAACCATGAATATTTACCATATCATTACGGTGTAAATCATGCCGAAACAGTCATCATTAACGGCAAAAAAGTCTATGAAAACACAGGTCTCTTGACTGAATCATAAGTATAGCTTGAAAATATGATATCAATTTGATATATTTATGTTAATTTAATAACTATATTGTTTAGGAATAAGTAATTTAAGCGTACATGTATAGAGAGCTTGTGGTTGGTGTAAACAAGTCATGAAACTTAAACGAATCTATCCTTTTAAGAAGAACAATCGGTAGAAACCGTTATATGACTTAGAGTGCAGTTTTTAATAACTGTTAAATAGGGTGGCAACGCGTAAGCACCACGTCCCTTGTGTAACAACGAGGAACGTGGTGCTTTTTTCTTAAACAATTATAGTATAAGAGGGAGGAAATATTATGTTAGACATAAGATTAATTAGGTCTGAACCGGAATTTGTTAAAGATAAAGTAGCCAAAAGAGGTGACGATCCAAAGGTCATCGATGAAATTTTAGAATTAGACAAAAAACGCCGTGAACTCATTGCTCAAACAGAAGAACTTAAATCACGTCGTAATAAAGTAAGCGGTGAAATTGCGCAGAAGAAACGCAATAAAGAAAATGCAGACGATGTTATTTTAGAAATGCGTCAAGTTGGCGATCAAATTAAAGAAATCGACCAAAATTTAAATCAATTAAATGAAGATGTTACGTACAGATTAGTAAGAATTCCTAATTTAATTAGTGATGAAACACCAGTCGGTAAAGATGAAGATGATAATGTAGAAGTACGTAAATGGGGTACACCACGTCAATTTGATTTTGAATCTAAAGCGCACTGGGATTTAGTTGAAAATCTTAAGATGGCAGACTTTGAAAGAGCTGCTAAAGTATCAGGTGCACGCTTCGTATTCTTAACAGGCAAAGGTGCACAACTTGAAAGAGCACTTATGAACTTCATGGTAACAATGCATACAACGCAACATGGTTATACTGAAATGATGGTGCCTCAACTTGTAAACGCAGATTCTATGTTTGGTACTAGCCAATTGCCTAAATTTGAAGAAGATTTATTTAAAGTAGAAAAAGAAGGATTATATACAATTCCAACTGCTGAAGTACCTTTAACAAACTTCTATCGTGATGAAGTGTTACAAGATGAACAATTCCCAATTAAATTTACAGGGCAATCTGCATGTTTCAGAAGCGAAGCTGGATCAGCAGGTAGAGATACAAGAGGTTTAATTAGATTACACCAATTTAATAAAGTTGAAATGGTGAGATATGAAAGACCTGAAGATTCATTTAAAGCACTAGAAGAATTAACTCAACACGCTGAAAATATTTTACAAGCTTTAGAATTACCATACAGAACTGTGAACTTATGTACAGGGGATATTGGATTTGGAAGTTCTAAAACATATGATATAGAAGTATGGCTACCAAGTTACAACGATTATAAAGAAATCAGTTCATGTTCAAATATGACAGATTTCCAAGCACGAAGAGCAAATATAAGATTTAAACGAAGCAAAGATGCGAAACCAGAATACGTACACACACTAAACGGAAGTGGATTAGCAGTAGGTCGTACATTTGCTGCAATCGTTGAAAACTACCAAAATGAAGACGGTACAATCACTGTACCTGAAGTATTAGTACCATTTATGGGCGGCTTAAAAACAATTGAATTATAAGTGAGTTAAATCTCACAAAAAGGGTAATCATATATTGGTTACTCTTTTTTTGATTTAATGCTTGAATATACTTTTTATATTTGATATACTAAGTATACAAAATAAATAAAGGGAGTTTTGACAGATGACTAATTTCAATTTCGACAAAGCACACAGTAGTTTAGAATTTACAGTAAAACATTTAATGGTATCTCGCGTTAAAGGTACTTTTGAAGATTATAACGTAGAAGTATCAGGAGATATTAATGACCTTTCTACATTAAAAGCAACAGTTACAATAAAAGCAGATTCAATCAATACTAAAAACGCTGACCGTGACGCTCACTTAAAATCAGCTGACTTCTTTAGTGCAGATGAAAATCCAAATATTACATTTGAATCAAAATCAATCAGTGAAGATTCAATTACAGGTGATTTAACAATCGCTGGCGTAACACACGAAGAAACATTTGACGTTGATTTCAACGGCGTAAGTAAAAACCCATTAAATGGTGAAACAGTAACAGGTTTCGCAGTAACTGGTAAAATCGACCGCGAAAAATACGGCGTATCATTTAACCAAGCATTAGAAACTGGTGGCGTGATGATCGGTAGAGATGTTAAATTCGAGGCAAGTGCAGAATTCGGTTTAAGTGAATAATTTATATAGATAATCAAACAGTAGAAATTCATTCAATTGAATTTCTGCTGTTTTTTATATGGTTTGAGATATAAATATAAGTGCACGAAGACTGAGAGATATCGTGCGCTAAGGTACAAAATCAAGGTATAACGCACGAAGACTTGATCATCTATGGCCATCTAAGCCCAAATGATTAATCCAGTATCAAATTGATTAATTATTTTCCGAATATTTAATCAAGTGTTATTGATAAAGTAATATAGGTATGATAAAACTAATACATATTAAAATTCTTTAGAGGTAAGTAAGATTGAGGTTAGACAAACGTTAGACTTACCTTTAACTGTAGATTGGAGGCATCGTTGTGACAAGTACGAGTATTACGAATAAAGGTTTGTTCCTTCAAGGTGTTAAAGATTGTATACCAACTATGCTTGGATACTTTAGTGTTGCATTAGCTTTTGGTATCGTCGGTATTTCATCTGGTTTATCTATTTTGGAAATTGCATTGTTGTCTATTTTTGTCTATGCGGGTGCTGCTCAATTTATTATATGTGCGTTGGTCGCCATCCACTCCCCTATTTCAGCAATTCTATTGACGGTATTTTTTGTTAACTCAAGAATGTTTCTTCAAAGTTTGGCTTTAGTCCCAGCATTTAAAGGAAATGGTTTTTGGTCGAATATAGGAATAGGCACACTTGTAACGGATGAGTCATTCGGTGTTGCGATTACGAAATATGTGAAAGAGAAATCGCTCAATGCGACTTGGATGCATGGTTTAAATATTTCAGCTTATTTATTATGGATTGTCACATCTATTATTGGCGGTTTAGTCGGTAACTTAATACCTAAACCTGAAATGTTTGGCCTCGATTATGCTTTAACAGCGATGTTTATATTTTTATTAATTGCTCAGTTTGAAACGATACATAAAAGCAAAGTCTTAGTATATCTTTATTTAATATTATTAACGATTGTATGCATGCTTATTCTGACATTATTTATGCCAACTTATTTATCCATTATTGTGTCGACAATTATTGCTTCTGTCGTAGGGGTGGTGTTTGATAAATGAGTATATCGATGTATTTAATTTTAATTACGATAAGTTGTTTTGTTTTAACTTGGATTATCCGTGTTTCTCCATTTGTATTGTTATCAAAAGCGGACTTACCTGAAAGTGTGATCAAGTGGTTACAATATGTGCCGGTATGTCTCTTTACGGCATTAATACTAGAAGGCATGTTAAATCAAGAAGGCAATGCGGGGTTTACGTTAAATTTTGAGAGTATTATAGTCGCGATACCAACAATTCTAATAGCACTCATATTTAAAAGTTTAACGATTACAGTTATAGCTGGTATGTTTATTATGGCGATTGTGAGATTAGTCTTTTAATTTCATTCGTTAACTTATTGAAAGAAATGCTCATTTCTAGTATTCTTAATATAAATTACATAGCAAAGCTTATTCAGAGAAGTTGAGGGAATTGGCCCGACGACACTTCAGCAACCGGTCATAATAGATACGGTGCTACTACCAACGAGTATACTCGCATAATAAGGATGATGAGGACTTCTTACTTCTTTGACGAGTAAGAAGTCTTTCAATTTAAATAAGAGGGGGGTTTTAATGTGATTATTTCTCGAGAAACAGGCATAGTAGATCTTGGACATTTTGAAACAGAATCTGGTGAAGTGATTGATAACTTGAAACTTCAATATGAGTATGTGGGTTATAAAGGCCAGCCACTCGTTGTAGTTTGTCATGCGCTAACAGGCAACCATTTAACATATGGTGATGATGAGCATGCAGGTTGGTGGCGTGAAATTATAGATGGCGGTTACCTTTCAATTAATGATTATCAATTTATAACATTTAATGTAATTGGCAGTCCTTATGGATCAAGTTCAAGATTGAATACTCCAAATTTCCCGGAACATTTGACGATGAGAGATGTTGCGAAAGCAAACATATTAGGATTGAAACAATTTGGCTATGAAAAAATTGATGTATTAATTGGTGGCTCTTTAGGTGGTATGCAAACGTTAGAAATGCTTTATGACGGTTCGATTGAAGTGAAAAAAGCAGTCATATTAGCTGCTACAGAGAAGACTTCATCATATAGTAGAGCGTTTAATGAGATTGCAAGACAAGTCATTCATATGAACGGACAAGATGGTTTAAGCATCGCAAGACAACTTGGCTTTTTAACGTATCGTTCAAGTAAAGATTACGAATCAAGATTTTCTGCAGATGATGTTGTAAGCTACCAAAAATATCAAGGCAATAAATTTAAAGAAGTATTTAACAAAGACTGCTATTTAACATTGTTAGATGTTTTAGACAGTCACGACATATTTAGAGGACGAGATGATGTTGAGGAACGTCTACTTCAACTAGAAACGAAAGTATTAACATTAGGATTTGCGGATGATTTATTATATCCAGATGACCAAGTGAGAGCTTTAGGTCGATTCTTTAAGTATCATAGACATTTCTATGTGCCAGACAACGTGGGCCATGATGGGTTTTTATTGAATTTTGGAGATTGGGCACCTAACGTTTATCATTTCTTAAAATTATATAAATTTAAAGCACGCTGATATCAACTTAAAAGTCACCTACATTGTTTTAAAGGATAAAAATCTGTAAAATAGAGAAAGATGTTTAATTTAGATTGGGAAGTGAAAAATTTGTCTTTTAAAGTCGATATAAAAGCGACAATCATAGCAACACTTATACTAGTTCTAAGTGCCGCTATTATAAACTTTGTACCATTATTAGCAATATTGATCATACCATTTATTACGATACCAGGAACGATTCTTTGGTATCGCTCTAAACCGTCCTTTTTTGTGACGGTTGTCATAACGTTATGTGCAACTGTGTTATTTAATCATGTATTCTTATTAACTGCCATGACACTTGTTATTTTTATGAGTGTATTTATTGGGCAGTTACTTATTGAGCGTACATCTAAAGAACGTATTTTGTACTTAGTGACAACATTTATGAGTATTTTAACGATAGGTAGTGTGTTAATTTTACAAATTACGGGAAACTTACCTTTAACGAGCAAGTTCTTTAATCAGTACCATGATGTATTAGTGTCGTATTTTCAAATGGGTGGTAATATAACAACTGAAATTGAAGAATCTTTACAAGTTTCATTAGAAATATTACAAGCGAGCATTCCTGGGTATATAGTATTATGGGTATTCTTATTTGTGCTTGTGAATTTAGTTGTGACGTTTCCGATTTTAAGAAAATTCAAAGTCGCAACACCTGTGTTCAGACCATTATTTATGTGGCAAATCAACAGAAGCGTTGCATTCGTTTTTGTGATTACAGTACTTGTGAGCTTGTTTGTCACGAAAGATAATGTAGTGGCGTATGGCATAGTCACTAACTTACAATTTGTGTTAGAATGGGTTATATTTATACAAGCATTATCGTTGTTCCATTTATTTGTAAAAGTTAAAAAATTACCAATTATAGTAGGTGTCATCATCTTTGTATTGGCATTTATATTTAAACCATTTGCGTACTTATTCGGATTAATGGATATTTGGTTTAACTTGAAACAACGTATAAAAAAGTAAATTGAGGTGAGTTTATGAACCGTCAATCTGTTAAAAAAGCCCTAATATTTCCGTACATTATTATGATGATATTAGCTTTGGTGCTAGTCGTATTCAGTTTTTTTAATTCAATATTTTGGGCGATTATTTCGACGGTTGCTACGATAATTCTAATTGCAGTAAGCATATTTTTTGTTAGACAGAGCTTTTTGAAATTAGATTTATATATTGGGAGTTTAGCCGGTAGAATTACGAAAAGTAAAACAAGTGCAGTCAGTGACTTACCAATAGGCGTCATATTATTAGACAAAAATGACCATATCGAATGGATTAATAATTTTGTTAATAAACGATTAGAACGAGACGTTTTAGACGAACCAATTAACGAAGTATTTCCGAATATCTTAAAAAGATTAGAAAATACTTCAGAAGTAGAGATTGAAGAAGGATCATACAAATATAAAGTCACTTATACTGAAGATGAACAGTCTATTTATCTGTTTGATATTACTGAATCTTCCCGTGTATATGAATTATATGAAAATGAAAAACCAATCATAGCAACTATTTTCTTAGATAACTTTGATGAAATTACACAGAACATGAATGACTCTCAACGTTCAGAAATCAATAGTCTGATTACAAGTGTTATAGATGACTGGTCATCACGTTATCAATTGTTTATTAAACGTTATAGTGCTGATCAATTTATAGCGTTATTAAACAAGAGTATATTAGAAGATATCGAAACGTTGAAATTCAACTTATTAGATGATTTAAGAGATAAGACAAGAGACATCGGTCACCAATTAACACTGAGTATCGGTATTGGTGAAGGTAGTGAGAACTTAATTGAGCTAGGTGAACTTTCACAATCAAGTTTAGACTTAGCACTCGGCCGTGGTGGTGACCAAGTAGCCATTAAAAATAGTAATGGTAACGTGAGATTCTACGGCGGTAAGACTGACCCGATGGAAAAAAGAACGAGAGTACGTGCGCGTGTGATATCCCATGCGTTACGAGATATCTTAATTGAAGGCGACAAAGTGATCATTATGGGTCATAAATCACCAGATATGGACGCAATCGGTGCAGCAATCGGTGTATCACGTATTGCGAAGATGAATAATCTTGAGTCATATATTGTATTAAACGATTCGGATATTGATAGTACATTAGAACGTGTGATGGCTGAAATAGACGAGAAGCCTGATTTGAAAGAAAGATTTATTACATCAGAAGAAGCTTGGCATGAAATGACACCTCGTACAACACTCGTTGTCGTGGATACACATAAACCTGAACTTGTAATTGATGAGAACTTGCTTAATAAAGCAAATAGAAAAGTCGTTATTGACCACCATCGTCGAGGCGAAAGTATCATCTCAAGTCCATTACTTGTTTATATGGAACCTTATGCAAGTTCAACAGCTGAGCTTGTTACAGAGTTGTTAGAATATCAACCAACAGAACATCGTTTAACGAGAATCGAATCAACGATTATGTTAGCCGGTATTATTGTGGATACACGTAATTTCACATTAAGAACAGGATCAAGAACATTTGATGCTGCGAGCTTTTTAAGAAGTCATGGTGCAGATACCATTCTTTGCCAGCACTTCTTAAAAGACGATATCGATACGTATATTAAACGTTCAGACTTAATTAAGACGGTTAAATTATTCCACGGTGGTGTCGCAATTGCGCATGGTGAAGATCATGAAACGTATCACCCCGTTACAGTTGCACAAGCAGCAGATGAGTTGCTTGGCTTAGAAGGTGTAGAAGCATCTTATGTAGTAGCAAGAAGGTCAGAAGATACAATTGGTATTTCTGCCCGTTCATTAGGAGAAGTTAACGTACAATTAACGATGGAAGCGCTTGGTGGAGGCGGCCACTTATCCAATGCTGCAACACAAATTAAAAATACAACAGTAGAAAAAGCAATCGAGTCATTAATTCAGGTTGTTGAATCAGATGAAAAAGGAGTGGAAGAATAATGAAAGTTATTTTCACACAAGATGTTAAAGGTAAAGGTAAAAAAGGTGAAGTGAAAGACGTACCAGTAGGATATGGCCAAAACTATTTAATCAAAAATAATTATGCTGTAGAAGCGACACCTGGAAACCTAAAACAATTAGAACAACAAAACAAACGTCAAGAAGAAATCAAACAACAAGAAATAGAAGATGCTAAAGCACTTGCGGAAAAACTTAAAGAATTAGAAGTTAAAATTCCGGCTAAAACAGGTGAAGGCGGTAAATTATTTGGGTCAGTAAGTACGAAACAAATTACGCAAGCATTAGATAAACAACACCAAATCAAAGTTGATAAACGTAAAATGGACTTACCAAATGGTATTCACAGTTTAGGTTATACAAATGTACCAATTAAACTACACAATAAAGTTTCTGGCACATTAAAAGTACATGTTGTTGAACAATAAAGGCATCAATAAAATGGTCGGTATTTGATTTACCGACCTATTTTAATGCGTTATAATAAAAATTATTAAAAAATGGAAAGGAGTAATCAGTATGGATGGTATGGATAATATGATGAACCCAAAACAAATGCCCCATAGTATAGAGGCTGAACAATCTGTTATCGGTGCAATCTTGATTGATCCTGAACTGATTAACTCAACAGGTGAAACATTAATACCTGAAGCTTTCTATCGTGCAAATCATCAACACATATTTAGAGCGATGTTAATGCTAAATGAACAGAATAAAGAAATTGACTCTGTTACATTGATGGATCAGTTAGCAGCAGAATCATTATTAGAAGAAGCGGGCGGTCCAGCCTATTTAGCAGAATTAGCAAATAATGTCCCAACAACAAGAAACATACATTTCTACATAGATATTGTGTTTAAACATGCAGTGAAACGCCAACTCATTCGTGTGGCGGATAGTATTGCTGAAGATGGGTATAATCCTGAGCTTGATTTAGAATCATTGTTAGGAGATGCAGAAAAGAGAATTTTAGAGATTTCTGCTTCAAGAGGTACGGAAGGCTTCAAAGATATTAAAGATGTATTAAGTATTGTGTTTGATAATGCCGAACAGCTCGATCAAAATAATGGACAAACACCAGGTATACCAACTGGTTATCGAGATTTAGACCAAATGACAGCAGGGTTTAACCGAAATGATTTAATCATTATTGCAGCACGTCCATCAGTAGGTAAGACTGCCTTCGCATTAAATATCGCACAACAAGTTGCAACACACCAAGATTTGTATTCAGTTGGTATTTTCTCTTTAGAGATGGGTGCTGATCAACTTGCTACACGTATGATATGTAGTACGGGAAATGTAGATTCAAATAGATTACGTACAGGTTCAATGACCGAGGAAGACTGGAGCAGGTTTACAGTTGCAGTAGGTAAACTATCAAGAACGAAAATATTTATCGATGATACACCAGGTATCCGAATTACGGATATTCGTGCTAAATGTCGTAGGCTCAAACAAGAACATGGATTAGATATGATCATGATTGACTACTTACAATTAATTCAAGGTAGTGGTTCTCGTAGCTCAGATAATAGACAACAAGAAGTATCAGAAATTTCTCGTATGCTTAAAGCAATCGCAAGAGAATTAGAATGTCCTGTTATTGCGTTAAGTCAGTTATCTCGTGGTGTTGAACAACGACAAGATAAGAGACCAATGATGAGTGATATTCGTGAATCTGGTTCGATTGAGCAAGATGCGGATATTGTTGCTTTCTTATATAGAGATGATTATTATTCAAGAGGTGGCGAAGATGAAGACGGAGAAGCGGTCGATGCGGGTGCACAAGACGAGAATGGTGAAATTGAAATCATTATCGCTAAACAACGTAACGGCCCAACAGGAACCGTTAAACTACACTTCATGAAACAATATAACAAATTCACCGATATTGACTATCAACATGCTGGAATGGAATTTGGATAAAAAAAGTTTTTGAGCTAAAAGACGTACATTTATTGCATATTAAGCAAAAATGTACGTCTTTTGTTTTGTGTAAAGTAACACTTATGTGCTTAAGTTTGTGTTTTTGAAAATGAATAAAACGATTATAATCCTTTTAAATACTGTGGTTAAGGTGTTTTTTAGCAATTCCGGTATGAATAAGAATTGTAATTTGACACTCGTAATCAATGTTCGTTTTTAGTTTGCAATTTAAGGATAGTACTGATAGAATACTTAATGGTTAATGAGAAAAAACGGAGGTGCTCACATGTCATCAATCGTAGTCGTTGGGACGCAATGGGGAGACGAAGGTAAAGGTAAAATCACAGATTTCTTAGCAGAGGATGCAAACGTTATTGCACGTTTTTCAGGTGGTAACAATGCAGGTCACACAATTAAATTTGATGGGGAAACTTATAAATTACATTTAGTACCATCAGGTATTTTTTATCAAGAGAAATCAAGTGTTATCGGTAACGGTGTAGTTGTTGATCCAGTAGCTTTATTGAAAGAATTAGATGCTTTAAATGAACGCGGAGTTGCAACAGACAATTTAAGAATTTCAAACCGTGCGCAAGTCATCTTACCATATCATCTTAAACAAGATGAATTAGAAGAAGAAAAACGCGGTGATAACAAAATTGGTACAACTAAAAAAGGTATCGGTCCAGCTTATGTAGATAAAGCACAACGTATCGGTATCCGTATGGCTGATTTATTAGATAAAGAAACATTTGAAAAACGCTTAAAAGAAAATCTTGAATATAAAAATGAATTATTCGAAAAAATGTTCAACGCTGAAGGTTTCACTTTTGAAGAAATTTTTGAAACTTACTATGTAGCAGGACAACGTTTGAAAGATTATGTAACAGACACAGCTAAATTATTAGATGATGCTTTCGTAAACAATGAAAAAGTATTATTCGAAGGTGCTCAAGGTGTTATGTTAGATATCGACCACGGTACATATCCATTCGTTACTTCAAGTAATCCAATTGCAGGTAACGTTACAGTAGGTGGCGGTGTTGGTCCAACATACGTATCTAAAGTAATTGGTGTATGTAAAGCTTATACATCTCGTGTAGGAGACGGTCCATTCCCAACAGAATTATTTGATGAAGATGGTCACCATATCCGTGAAGTAGGTCGTGAATACGGTACAACAACTGGAAGACCACGTCGTGTAGGTTGGTTTGACTCAGTAGTTCTACGTCACTCACGCCGTGTAAGTGGTATTACAGATTTATCAATCAACTCAATTGACGTATTAACAGGATTAAAAACAGTTAAAATCTGTACAGCATACGAAATTGATGGTGTTGAAATCACTGAATATCCAGCAAACTTAAACGAATTAGAACGTTGTAAACCAATCTTTGAAGAACTACCAGGTTGGGAAGAAGACATCACAGGATGCCGTTCACTAGAAGAATTACCAGATAACGCACGTCGTTATTTAGAACGCATCTCTGAATTATGTAATGTTAAAATTTCTATCTTCTCAGTAGGACCAGATAGAAACCAAACAAACCTACTAGAAAACTTATGGGACTAATAAATAAAGAGAAACCAGCAGATATGTAGCGTATCTGCTGGTTTTTTCATATTGGGAAAAGGTGTTGTAAGGTTTGGAGTGAGTTGAGTTGTTGGGGGTGTTTAGGGAAACGGACGAGATTGGGGGCAGATGTGAGTTAAAGGTGAAATAAACTCACGAGATTGATGAACATGTGAGTTAAATGTCAATGTAAAAATGTACATAATTGATTGTTTGGGAGTGTAAAAAGTAGAAATACTGTTTATACTAGCGAATTTAAATTATCTGTTTTAAAATTTAGACAAGATAATAAACAAAAGGAGGATCTTAAACTATGGCTAAAAAACGAACTAAATCAAATAATAAAAATTTACCTTTAAATGAAAATGAACGCGAAGAACTTGAAAGACTTAGAAATGAAAATGAGACGTTAAAGGCAGGTATAGCCTATCAAAAAAGTTACAGGCCTTGACCGATATATATGGAAGCAACAATCAGAAAAAATAAAGGTCATTAAGGGACTACATGAAACATATAATAGACTCATTAAGTTTTATATTTTTGAGTTCTGTTCAAAGTCTTAGCTTAAGTCCTGAGTAAAGCCAAGAGATCATCCAAGTCTTAGCTTAAGTCCTGAGTAAAGCCAAGAGATCATCCAAGTCTTAGCTTAAGTCCTGAGTAAAGCCAAGAGATCGCTCAAGTCATAGCTTAACTTCTGAATAAAGCCAAGAGATTGCCCAAGTCATAGCTTAACTCCCGAATAAAGCCAAGAGATCGTCCAAGTCTTAGCTTAAGTCCTGAGTAAAGCCAAGAGATTGCCCAAGTCATAGCTTAACTCCCGAGTAAAGCCAAGAGATCGCTCAAGTCATAGCTTAACTTCTGAATAAAGCCAAGAGATCATCCAAGTCTTAGCTTAACTTCCCAATAAAGCCAAGAGATTCTCCGCGAACCCTAAATCAACCTCACCTTGACCCAACTCAATCCTAACCCGTCGTCCCTCATACATCGCCCGACTCTCACCATACATCCACCCCCAACAAAAAAAGCATAAAAACTTATCATTTCAAGGTTGTCTACCAACTGCGCTCTAGACACTAACTTAATCAGGCTTCCTAATTAAGACTGTCCGCAATCATAGACGTCTATCTATACTTTGAAATCATAAATTCTTATGCATTTTACTGTGATTTAATGTATTTCTCTTTTCTTAAAGCGTCCACCTTTTACTTCGCTCACATCACCAATTGATAGGAATGCGGTGTTATCTATTTCTGTTACGATATCTTTTAGTTTGGATTCTTCTAATCGTGTGATGACACAGAATACGACTTTTTTATCTTCGCCTGTATATGCGCCTTCTCCATTCAGATATGTCACACCTCTACCAAGTCGGTCATTGATGGCTTCTCCGATATCTCTATATGTATCGCTGATGATCCATACGGCTTTTGATTCATCAAATCCTTGAACGGTTACATCAATCATCTTAGCAGCTATAAAATAAGCAATAACGGAAAACATCGCTGATTCCCAAGTGAATACAAATCCTGCAGCTGTAAATATGAAGAAGTTAATCAACATGACAATTTCGCCTACTGAAAATGGTGCTTTACTACTGATTAAGATAGCACTGATTTCAGATCCGTCTAAAGATCCTCCATATCGTATTACGAGACCTACGCCTAAACCAATAATTGCGCCTCCAAAGATCGTTACTAAAAACGCTTCTTTAATAAAAGGATCAAAATGATGTAAGTAGGCTGTTGTAATAGATAATATTGTAATTGCGTAAATTGTAGAAATCGTGAATGTCTTACCAATCTGCTTGTATCCTAAAAAGAAAAACGGAATATTTAGTAGAAAGATAAATATTCCAAGCTTTAAATTGGTGAGATGACTCAAAATAATTGCGATACCGACAATGCCACCATCTAGTAGATTGTTAGGAACTAAAAATAATTCTAACCCTACCCCCATTAATATACTGCCGATGGTGATAAATATGAATCGTTTGAGGATTTCTCCTTTACGTAATTTACGATGTCCTTTTCTAATAGCTTGTGCTTGTTCCATATTATCATCCCTTTTTAATACTTCTATATTTATTATATAAAAAATTTAAAATAAAATCTTGTCTTCTGTATATTAGTCATGCTATAATCAATCTTGTGTTAAATAGAGGCCCCTTGGTCAAGCGGTTAAGACACCGCCCTTTCACGGCGGTAACACGGGTTCGAATCCCGTAGGGGTCACCATCTCAATTTTATACATAAGGTCCCGTGGTGTAGCGGTTAACATGCCTGCCTGTCACGCAGGAGATCGCGGGTTCGATTCCCGTCGGGACCGCTTTTAATGCTTATCGTAATAACGATAAGCATTTTTTTGTTGTTCAATCATAGATTAACGTCAAACAATAGAATTAATAGACAAATAGTGTTAAATTATAGTATAGGATATCATGCACAATTGTGTGCTTAGAGATACTTATTTTCAAAAAGAAATGAGGTAAATGTATGGCTAGAAAAATAGTAGTCGTTGATGATGAAAAACCAATTGCAGATATACTTGAATTTAATTTAAAAAAAGAAGGTTATGATGTTTATTGCGCATATGACGGTAATGACGCAGTAGATTTGATATATGCAGAAGAACCAGACATCGTATTACTAGATATTATGCTACCTGGTAGAGATGGTATGGAAGTTTGTAGAGAGGTTCGTAAGAAATTTGAAATGCCAATCATTATGTTAACAGCAAAAGACTCAGAAATTGATAAAGTTCTAGGGTTAGAGTTAGGTGCAGATGATTATGTGACGAAGCCTTTTTCAACACGTGAATTAATCGCGCGTGTGAAAGCAAACTTACGTAGACATTATTCTCAACCAACGCAAACAGAAGACGAAGAAACAAATGAAATCGTCATTAAAGATATTACCGTATATCCTGATGCATATTCAATTAAAAAACGTGGTGTCGATATCGAATTGACACACCGTGAATTTGAATTGTTTCATTATTTAGCAAAACATATTGGACAAGTTATGACGCGTGAACACTTACTCCAAACTGTATGGGGTTATGATTATTTTGGAGATGTACGTACAGTTGATGTTACGATACGTCGTCTACGTGAAAAAATCGAAGACGATGCATCACACCCAGAATATATTGTGACGCGTAGAGGTGTGGGTTATTTCCTACAAACACAAGAGTAGGCTGATATTATGAATTGGCTAAAGAAGTTTCAGTCCTTACACATTAAACTTGTCGTTATTTATGTTTTATTAATCATTATTGGTATGCAAATTATTGGATTATATTTTACAAATAGTCTTGAGAAAGAACTGACACGTAACTTCAAGACAAATATTGAACAGCACGTGAAACAGATTAATTACAACATAAAGAAAACGTACAACTCAGAAGATCCAAATCGGAACTTCCAAAAAGAAATACAAAGTATATTAGATGATTATGCCAATAGAACTGAAATTGATGAGATTAAGTTTATTGATCAAGATCAAATTATTGTGGCGACATCTAAAGCTACTAATCAAAATACCGTCAATCAAAAAGTAAACGATAGCTCTGTACAAAAGGCGTTATCTTTAGGAAAAGCTAATGATAAAATCGTATTAAAAAATGATTCATCCGATAGTAATAGAGTATGGATCAAAAATAAACCTGTTGAATACGAAGGTGAAGTCGTCGGAGATATATATGTTGAATCAGATATTGATTCTGTTTACGAACAGTTAAACAACATTAACCAAATCTTCATCATCGGTACAGCAATCTCATTATTGATCACAATCGTGCTCGGTTTCTTCATTGCGAGAACCATTACGAAACCTATATCAGATATGCGTAACCAAACGTTAGAGATGTCTAAAGGTAACTATACGCAGCGCGTTAAGATATACGGAAATGACGAAATCGGTGAACTTGCGCTGTCATTTAACAACTTATCTAAACGTGTACAAGAAGCACAAGCTAATACTGAAAGTGAAAAGCGTCGTCTAGACTCGGTTATCACACATATGAGCGATGGTGTCCTTGCTACTGATAGACGCGGTCGCGTACGTATTATTAATGAAATGGCGCTTAAAATGTTAGGTCTAGAACGTGCCGATGTAGAAGCGAAACATATATTAGATATTCTAAATATTGATGATGATTATTCATTAGATGACTTACAAGAGAATAATGATAGTTTCATTATTGATATTAATAGTGAAGAAGGTATTATCGCGCGTGTTAACTTCAGTACAATTATTCAAGATACAGGATTTATCAATGGTTATATTGCCGTATTACATGACGTTACGGAGCAGCACATTTTAGAAAATGAACGACGTGAATTCGTTGCGAATGTTTCACATGAATTGCGTACGCCACTAACATCTATGAGAAGTTATATAGAAGCATTAGAAGAAGGAGCATGGCGAGATCCCGAAGTTGCACCAACATTCTTAAATGTTACACGTGAAGAAACAGACCGTATGATTCGTCTTGTTAATGACTTATTACAACTTTCTAAAATGGACAGTTCAAGTGATCAAATGAACTCTGAATTGATTGATTTTAATATGTTTATTAACAAAATCATTAATAGACATGAAATGACACAAGGTAAGAACGTGACATTTATTAGAGACATACCTGTTAAAGGTTTATTCGTTGAAATTGATCCAGATAAGATGACACAAGTGTTTGATAACGTTATTACAAATGCGATTAAATACTCACAAGAATCTCATAAACGTGTAGAGTTTCATGTGAAACAAAATACTTTATATAACCGAATGACAATACAAATTAAAGATAATGGTATTGGTATCCCGGTGAATAAAGTAGATAAAATCTTTGATCGTTTCTACAGAGTAGATAAAGCGAGAGCACGTAAAATGGGTGGTACAGGTTTAGGTTTAGCCATCACTAAAGAAATCGTAGAAGCACATAAAGGTAGAATATGGGCCAGCAGTAAAGAAGGTCAAGGTACATCCATCTATATAACATTACCATGTGAAGTCATGGAAGATGAGTTTGGTGATTGGGATGCGTAATAGAGAACTGATTAAATCTACTATCCTCATAATCCTTGTGCTTATCAGTGTGTTTATGACATACCGTGTATGGACATTTACACCTGAACTGACAGATTTAGAAACAGATGTGAATACAGAAACACCTTCTATTGGACCTAAAATTAGTAAGCCTATTGATAGTGTGATTATGCCATTTAGAATGATTAATCGAAATGGCACGGACGTGAAAGGGACGTCTAACGTGAAAGATATCAAGAAGATTACTGATCAATTGTTGAGTAAAGAAGTGAAGAAAGTTGATATTTTAAGCAGTGAGTCAGTTGTTCAACTTGAAGATTTATCTGAACGATATACGATTTTAGACTTCCCCGATAGCATTCCGAGTGAAATGTATTTGAACCAAGTATTAGGCATGAATATGAACTATTATCCTAATATTAATTTTGACCGAATACTTGTAGATACGAAATCAACGAAAGAAGCTGTTGTGTATCTTTTAAGTGAGAATAAACAAAAGGCTGTTAAACTACAGACAAATATTAAAAGCACGCAATTTGATAAGGTGAATAAAGAAGCAGCACCTGATTTGAAACCTTATACAGGCATGATTACAAATGAGACGACTACGAATGAAATCAATCAAATTTATGCACCAGAGAATGCGGATAATATGAATATTTACCGTTACGTTTCTAACAAAATATCCGTATCTGAATTAAATGACGTTATTCTCGGTGATTCGGTGATTGCGCGTAGTAATGAACATAACGTCTCAACTTATAATAACAATACGGGGATTTCTACCGTGAATGAAGAGAAACAAACATATCGTTATACGAATTTATCAGAAGATGAAAATCGTCAAAAAGATATGTCAAAATCGATTACAAATTCATTTAAATTTATTAATGAACATGCAGGATATACAGATGAATTCCGTCTATTTAGTACGGATCAAAAGTCTGGTAAAATAGACTATCAAATGTTCTTAAATAATTATCCAGTGTTTAATGATGATAAGTTATCTTCAATAGAAGCGGTGTGGGGTAGAGATACGATTAATGAATATAATCGCGGTCTTATTACAACAGGAGTAGCCGTACCGTCTAAAAAAGAAGCGGATGGATTACCTTCATCAGAAGAAGTTAGATTTAACCTAGCTTCAAATGGTTCGATTGATTTTAACAAAGTTACGAATTTAGCAATTGGTTATGATTTATCATTACCAAAAGACGAAATTAATAACTTACAAGACACGATTGAATTTACACCGAAATGGTATGTAAAATATGACGGTGAATGGAAACGGTACGAGAATGGAGGGCTTTCTTAATGGATTGGAAACATGCTAAGTCACTCTTCATCATTGTGTTTATTCTCATTAATATAGGATTAGTCGTTGTATACTTTAATAAAGTAAATAATTCTATTGTTCAAGAATCAAACGCACAATCAGATGTTAATTTTGCTAAAGAAGGCATAGACATCCCGCAGTTACCAGAATATCGAGATAAGAAGATGCAAGCCATAACAGGTAGTAGTAAATCATTCGATTCAGATGAACTTGAAGGTGTTTATTCATTAAGTGAAAAAGACACGAAAATCAACAAAGACGTCAGTGCAGATTTAGATAAAGATAGTAAACAAACATCATTTAAGAGCTTTATTAACAAAGATGCTTTTAAAGGTAAAGATTACGAATATAAAAAGAACAACACAGATAAAAACAAAGTCGTCTATGAACAAAACTATGAAGATTTACCAATACTCAACAACAACAAAGGACAAATCGTCATAGATATGGATAATGATAAAGCTAAGTCATATACACAAACGTATTTAGACAAACTTAAACCAGGAAATGGCGACAACAATAATAAACGCAAAATAGCAGATGCGAAGACAGCTTTAGAGACATTGTATTACAACACATACCTTAAAAAAGGTGATAAAGTAGAGTCTGTAAGGTTAGGTTACTACAGTGTCGTTAAAGAAATAGGTGGACAAGTACTTGTACCGTCATGGGAAGTTAAAATTAAATCCGAAAAAGACGGTAAAACAGATACGAAGACATTGTATATCGATGCTATTAAACCAGAATCTACCATATTAGAAGAATCGTAAGAGAAGCAGTAATTAAAGGAGATGAACACTTGTGATCGCAATGAGCGTACTCGCAAGTGGCAGTACAGGAAATGCCACTTATATAGAATCAGATAAAGGAAGCCTACTTGTCGATGCTGGCTTAACAGGAAAGAAAATAGAAGGTCTTTTTCAACAAATTGACCGTAACATCAGCGACTTAGAAGGTATTTTAGTAACCCACGAACATATCGATCACATAAAAGGGTTAGGTGTACTCGCAAGAAAGTATAAACTACCTATCTATGCGAACAAAAAGACATGGCAAATGATAGAAGTTAAAGATAAAAATATACCACTAGATCAAAAATTTCACTTTGAACCTTATGAAACAAAGACTTTAGCAGGTATGGATATCGAATCATTTAGCGTGTCACATGACGCAATAGACCCACAGTTCTATATCTTTAATAACGACTATAAAAAGTTAACGATGATTACAGATACAGGTTATGTGTCAGATCGCATGAAAGGCATGATACACGGAAGTGATGCCTTTGTATTCGAAAGTAATCACGATGTGGATATGTTAAGAATGGGCAAATATCCATGGAAGACGAAACAACGTATATTAAGCGACATGGGTCACGTATCTAACGAAGATGCAGCACATGCAATGTGTGATGTTATAACAGGTAGCACGAAACGTATCTATCTGTCACACTTAAGCCAAGACAACAACATGAAAGATTTAGCAAGAATGAGTGTCGGTCAAGTATTAAACGAACATGATATTGATACAAATAAAGAAGTCATTTTATGTGATACAGATAAAGAAAAAGCAACACCAATATACTATATTTAAAAAAAAAGATATCCCCAATTATTGAGTTGGGGATATCTTTTTAGTTTGTGCACATATATACCCACAGTTATACACAAATGTCCACAAACTGTGAATAATATAGGTAGTTATCCACCGTTTTATCCACAATGTATATAAATCCGTGGATAAATCATAATAAAATGTATAAAAATAAACGACTTAATATTTAGAAATCGTACAAAAAATTAAAATTGTTGATATAATAATAAAGAAAACTGTGTATAAGTTAATAACATGTGGATAACTTTTAACAAGATGAATAAAGGTGGATAAAAATGAAGATAACAATCATAACGGTAGGAAAACTAAAAGAGAAATACTGGAAACAAGCCGTAGATGAATATAACAAACGCTTAGGTGCATATACAAAGACAGAACTCATCGAAGTAGCAGATGAAAAAGCACCTGATAATATGAGCGATAAAGATATAGAGATTGTGAAAGAAAAAGAAGCGGATAGAATCATGTCTAAAATCAAACAAGACAGTTACGTTATTACCCTGGAAATACAAGGAAAAATGTTAACAAGCGAAGGACTCAGTAAAGAAATCGATAACCTCATGACAAGAGGCAATTCACACATCACATTTATCATCGGCGGATCAAACGGACTGCATCAAAAAGTATTACAACGCAGCAACTACGCCCTATCATTCAGCAAAATGACCTTCCCACACCAAATGATGAAAGTCATCCTGATGGAACAAGTGTATAGAGCGTTTAAAATAATGCGTGGGGAAGCATATCATAAATGATGCGGTTTTTTCAGCCGCTTCATAAAGGGATTTTGAATGTATCAGAACATATGAGGTTTATGTGAATTGCTGTTATGTTTTTAAGAAGGTTATCATAAGTAATGAGGTTCATGATTTTTGACATAGTTAGCCTCCGCAGTCTTTCATTTCAAGTAAATAATAGCGAAATATTCTTTATACTGAATACTTATAGTGAAGCAAAGTTCTAGCTTTGAGAAAATTCTTTCTGCAACTAAATATAGTAAATTACGGTAAAATATAAATAAGTACATATTGAAGAAAATGAGACATAATATATTTTATAATAGGAGGGAATTTCAAATGATAGACAACTTTATGCAGGTCCTTAAATTAATTAAAGAGAAACGTACCAATAATGTAGTTAAAAAATCTGATTGGGATAAAGGTGATCTATATAAAACTTTAGTCCATGATAAGTTACCCAAGCAGTTAAAAGTGCATATAAAAGAAGATAAATATTCAGTTGTAGGGAAGGTTGCTACTGGGAACTATAGTAAAGTTCCTTGGATTTCAATATATGATGAGAATATAACAAAAGAAACAAAGGATGGATATTATTTGGTATATCTTTTTCATCCGGAAGGAGAAGGCATATACTTATCTTTGAATCAAGGATGGTCAAAGATAAGTGATATGTTTCCGCGGGATAAAAATGCTGCAAAACAAAGAGCATTAACTTTATCTTCCGAACTCAATAAATATATTACATCAAATGAATTTAATACTGGAAGATTTTATTACGCAGAAAATAAAGATTCATCTTATGATTTAAAAAATGATTATCCATCAGGATATTCTCATGGATCAATAAGATTCAAATATTATGATTTGAATGAAGGATTCACAGAAGAAGATATGCTAGAGGATTTAAAGAAATTTTTAGAACTATTTAATGAATTAGCTTCAAAAGTTACAAAAACATCCTATGATAGCTTGGTCAATAGCATAGACGAAATACAGGAAGACAGCGAAATTGAAGAAATTAGAACAGCACAAAAAGATAAGACACTCAAGGAAGTGGAAGCACCTAAAGGAATAATTCCAAAATATAAAAAAGGTGTATCAAAGACTACTAAAAATGATTCAGAAATTGAAAAATCAAATAAAGAGAATAAATTAACCGGTAAAGTTGGAGAAAAATTAGCGCTAAATTACTTTAATGAGCTAATTGATAATAAAATAGACGAAGATAAGAAAGAACAGTTTAGGAATATTTTAAATGATAATCCAGGCTCTCAACACGGTCATGGCTATGATTTAGTAGCTTTTGATCCAACAAATACAGATAAAGCTGTAGAAAAATTTATTGAAATTAAAACATCTACATCTTCTAGTATTGAGGAACCATTTTTTATGTCGCTAAATGAAATGTTTGCTATGAAAGAATATAAGCAGAAATATTTAATATTAAGAATATTTAATGTTTCCGGTAAAGAACCACAATTTTATTTTATAGATCCATATGCAAATTATTCTGAATTTAAAGATGTAGATGATCTCATTGACAAAGTATTTAATGTAGAAGCTATTCAGTATAAAGTTTTTGGCGAAAAATGATTACTTGAACAAGAGCTAAAATAAAATTGTGATCTAATAAAAATAGAAACTGTAATTTAAATAAAACTTTCTAAATAAGCTAACTGATAAAAAATCAGTTTGTCCACAGTCTGAAACAAGATTCCTATATTCTTTAGGAATCTTGTTTTTTCTATTTTTATGGTGATAAAGAGCAGATAAGATAATGTGTAATAATCACAAAAAAGTTAAATATTTTAAGGCTTGTTTAATTATTAATGATTTTATATATAAAGAGCAGTATAATAAAGTTGTTAATATATTATGAATAATATTCAAGTAATTTTATTGTTTTTTAATTTGTCGATATTTAAGTTGAGTTAAATTTAAAGGGTGTAATTTGTTTTACAATGATGAAGATAATTAGTCTATCAAAATAAAGGGGTTGGGACTGTTATGAGTGATAATTTGTCATTATTCATTGACTATATCAATGATAATATAATCTATGGTAGTGAAATCAAACGGGAGAAATTAGAGAATTTATTTAATCAATTTGCTATAAAAAATGTTGAAAAGAACATTGTCTATGATGAACTGAAATCTTTAGATATTACAATCATTGAGTCACAGGATTCATATAAAAATAAATTGAAGAGATTATTTTCGGTTCTGTTGCAAAGTAAAAAAATATAGCTAACCACTAATTTATCATGTCAGTGTTCGCTTAACTTGCTAGCATGATGCTAATTTCGTGGCATGGCGAAAATCCGTAGATCTGAAGAGACCTGCGGTTCTTTTTATATAGAGCGTAAATACATTCAATACCTTTTAAAGTATTCTTTGCTGTATTGATACTTTGATACCTTGTCTTTCTTACTTTAATATGACGGTGATCTTGCTCAATGAGGTTATTCAGATATTTCGATGTACAATGACAGTCAGGTTTAAGTTTAAAAGCTTTAATTACTTTAGCCATTGCTACCTTCGTTGAAGGTGCCTGATCTGTAATTACCTTTTGAGGTTTACCAAATTGTTTAATGAGACGTTTGATAAACGCATATGCTGAATGATTATCTCGTTGCTTACGCAACCAAATATCTAATGTATGTCCCTCTGCATCAATGGCACGATATAAATAGCTCCATTTTCCTTTTATTTTGATGTACGTCTCATCAATACGCCATTTGTAATAAGCTTTTTTATGCTTTTTCTTCCAAATTTGATACAAAATTGGGGCATATTCTTGAACCCAACGGTAGACCGTTGAATGATGAACGTTTACACCACGTTCCCTTAATATTTCAGATATATCACGATAACTCAATGTATATCTTAGATAGTAGCCAACGGCTACAGTGATAACATCCTTGTTAAATTGTTTATATCTGAAATAGTTCATACAGAAGACTCCTTTTTGTTAAAATTATACTATAAATTCAACTTTGCAACAGAACCGTATTATGGAATAGAGATGTTGGTAACATTTATACAGGATCATTATACTTAAGTTTAATTTCGTTATTACAGAACCACACATTCCAACCAGAAGAGAAAGTATGTCTATTTAGTTATGGTTCAGGAGCAGTAGGAGAAATCTTTAGTGGTTCAATCGTTAAAGGATATGACAAAGCATTAGATAAAGAGAAACACTTAAATATGCTAGAATCTAGAGAGCAATTATCAGTCGAAGAATACGAAACATTCTTTAACAGATTTGATAATCAAGAATTTGATTTCGAACGTGAATTGACACAAGATCCATATTCAAAAGTATACTTATACAGTATAGAAGACCATATCAGAACATATAAGATAGAGAAATAAACTAGTGGCCGATTGTGCTTGATGAGCTTGGGACATAAATCCTAACTCGAAATAAATAAGCATATCACTAAACTGAATTTTTAAAGTTTACAGTGATATGCTTATTTTTTTATCTTACGATTTTGTACGTGCATGCTTGCCTAGGGGTATGGCTCGAGCCATTAGTCTCTCGCACATACTATTCCCTCAGGCGTCAGCACTTACAAAATCGGTTGTAATTTTCATTTTTATACGCATTCTTACTGAGATTATACTAATAAGAGGAATAGTAAAAGCAATTCTAAGTAAAATTGCAGATAAGAGGTTTGTTAAAAGCAGTTCTAAGTAAAATTGCAGATAAGAGGTTTGTTAAAAGCAGTTCTCAGTAAAATTACAGATAAGAGGTACGTTAAAAGCAGTTCTAAGTAAAATTGCAGATAAGAGGTTTGTTAAAAGCAGTTCTAAGTAAAATTGCAGATAAGAGGTACGTTAAAAGCAATTCCATGCAAAATTGCTGATAAGGGGTAAGTTAAAAGCAGTTCTCAGTAAAATTGCAGATAAGAGGTAAGTTAAAAGCAGTTCTAGGCAAAATTGCAGATAAGAGGTGCGTTAAAAGCAGTTCTCAGTAAAATTGCTGATAAGGGGTAAGTTAAAAGCAATCCTAAGTAAAATTGCAGATAAGAGGTAAGTTAAAAGCAATCCTAAGTAAAATTGCAGATAAGGGGTACAGAAAAACTAGACTTGATTACAAAATGGAGCTTGGGACATAAATGATTTTTTAAAAATGAGATGAGACGTAGATTAACTCCATAATCAATACGAATCTATCGACTTCTTTATTTATGATATTCATCTCTTTTTAATGGAAATAAAAGTGCGATTAATGTGATAATACAGTTACGTTAATTAAAAAAATAAAAATGCAAGGAGAGGTAATATGCTAACTGTATATGGACATAGAGGATTACCTAGTAAAGCTCCGGAAAATACAATTGCATCATTTAAAGCTGCTTCAGAAGTAGAAGGTATAAACTGGTTGGAGTTAGATGTTGCAATTACAAAAGATGAACAACTGATTATCATTCATGATGATTATTTAGAACGGACTACAAATATGTCCGGGGAAATAACTGAATTGAATTATGATGAAATTAAAGATGCTTCTGCAGGATCTTGGTTTGGTGAAAAATTCAAAGATGAACATTTGCCAACTTTCGATGATGTAGTAAAAATAGCAAATGAATATAATATGAATTTAAATGTAGAATTAAAAGGTATTACTGGACCGAATGGACTAGCACTTTCTAAAAGTATGGTTAAGCAAGTGGAAGAACAATTAACAAACTTAAATCAGAATCAAGAAGTGCTCATTTCAAGCTTTAATGTTGTGCTTGTTAAACTTGCAGAAGAAATCATGCCACAATATAACAGAGCAGTTATATTCCATACAACTTCGTTTCGTGAAGACTGGAGAACACTTTTAGATTACTGTAATGCTAAAATAGTAAACACTGAAGATGCCAAACTTACTAAAGCAAAAGTAAAAATGGTAAAAGAAGCGGGTTATGAATTGAACGTATGGACTGTAAACAAACCAGCACGTGCAAACCAACTTGCTAATTGGGGAGTTGATGGTATCTTTACAGACAATGCAGATAAAATGGTGCATTTGTCTCAATAGAAAGTTAGAGGTGAGTCTTACGTTTCAGTGACGGTAGACTTACCTTTAACATGTTACATACTAAAAAATTAATTTGAATAAGAAAGAGAGACATATATGAAATACGATGATTTTATAGTAGGAGAAACATTCAAAACAAAAAGCCTTCATATTACAGAAGAAGAAATTATCCAATTTGCAACAACTTTTGATCCTCAATATATGCATATAGATAAAGAAAAAGCAGAACAAAGTAGATTTAAAGGTATCATTGCATCTGGCATGCATACACTTTCAATATCATTTAAATTATGGGTAGAAGAAGGTAAATACGGAGAAGAAGTTGTAGCAGGAACACAAATGAATAACGTTAAATTTATTAAACCTGTATACCCAGGTAATACATTGTACGTTATCGCTGAAATTACAAATAAGAAATCCATAAAAAAAGAAAATGGACTCGTTACAGTGTCACTTTCAACATACAATGAAAATGAAGAAATTGTATTTAAGGGAGAAGTAACAGCACTTATTAATAATTCATAATAAAACAGTGAAGCAACCATCGTTACGGATTGCTTCACTGTTTTGTTATTCATCTATATCGTATTTTTTATTACCGTTCTCATATAGCTCATCATACACTTTACCTGAGATTTTGGCATTGTAGCTAGCCATTCCTTTATCTTGTACATCTTTAACATTAATAGCCATCATCATGTTTGGATTATCTTTATCATATGATATAAACCACCCAATTTGTCTGCCAGTTTCTCCTTGTTTCATTTTGAGTTCTGCAGTACCGGATTTGCCAATTAAGTTTGCATAAGATCTATAAATATCTTCTTTATGTGTTTTATTTACGACTTGTTGCATACCATCAGTTAATAGATTGATATTTTCTTTGGAAATAATATTTTTCTTCCAAACTTTGTTTTTCGTGTCTTTTAATAAGTGAGGTGCGTTAATATTGCCATTATTTTCTAATGCGCTATAGATTGAAAGGATCTGTACTGGGTTAATCAGTATTTCACCTTGTCCGTAACCTGAATCAGCTAATAATATTTCATTATCTAAATTTTTGTTTGAAATTTGAGCATTATAAAATGGATAATCACTTGGTATATCTTCACCAACACCTAGTTTTTTCATGCCTTTTTCAAATTTCTTACTGCCTAATTCGAGTGCTACTCTAGCAAAGAAAATGTTATCTGATGATTCTATTGCTTGTTTTAAGTCGATATTACCATTTACCACTTCATATCTTGTAACGTTGTAACCACCCCAAGATTTATCTTTTTGCCAACCTTTACCATCGATTTTATAACTTGTTTTATCGTCTAATGTTTTGTTATTTAACCCAATCATTGCTGTTAATATTTTTTGAGTTGAACCTGGTGAAGTTGTAATCTGGAACTTGTTGAGCAGAGGTTCTTTTTTATCTTCGGTTAATTTATTATATTCTTCGTTACTCATGCCATACATAAATGGATAGACGTCATATGAAGGTGTGCTTACAAGTGCTAATAATTCACCTGTTTGAGGGTGGATAGCAGTACCTGAGCCATAATCATTTTTCATGTTGTTATAAATACTCTTTTGAACTTTAGCATCAATAGTTAGTTGAATATCTTTGCCATCTTTTTTCTTTTTCTCTATTAATGTATGTGCGATTGTATTGCTATTATCGTCAACGATTGTGACACGATAGCCATCTTCATGTTGGAGCTTTTTATCGTAAAGTTTTTCGAGTCCCTTTTTACCAATAACTGCATCATCTTTATAGCCTTTATATTCTTTTTGTTTTAATTCTTCAGAGTTAATGGGACCAACATAACCTAATAGATGTGAAGTCGCTTTTTCTAGAGGATAGTTACGACTTTCTGTTTCATTAGTTGTAAGATGAAATTTTTTTGCGAAATCACTTAAATATTCATCCATTTTTTTAACGGTTTTAAGTGGAACGAAGGTATCATCTTGTACCCAATTTTGATCCATTTGTTGTTTGATATAGTCTTCAGAAATACTTAGTTCTTTAGCGATTGCTTTATAATCTTTTTTAGATACATTCTTTGGAACGATGCCTATCTCATATGCTGTTCCTGTATTGGCCAATTCCACATTGTTTCGGTCTAAAATTTTACCACGTTCTGATTTTAAATTTTCAATATGTATGCTTTGGTCTTTCTGCATTCCTGGAATAATGACGCTATGATCCCAATCTAACTTCCACATACCATCTTCTTTAACAAAATTAAATTGAACGTTGCGATCAATGTTACCGTAGTTTGTTTTAATTTTATATTGAGCATCTACTCGTTTTTTATTTTTAGATACTTTTTTTATTTTACGATCCTGAATGTTTATATCTTTAACGCCTAAACTATTATATATTTTTATCGGACGTTCAGTCATTTCTACTTCACCATTATCGCTTTTAGAAATATAACTGCTATCTTTATAAACTTGTTTGAAATTTTTATCTTCAATTGCATCAATAGTATTATTAATTTCTTTATCTTTTGAAGCATAAAAATATATACCAAACCCGACAACTACAACTATTAAAATAAGTGGAACAATTTTTATCTTTTTCATCAATATCCTCCTTATATAAGACTACATTTGTAGTATATTACAAATGTAGTATTTATGTCAAAATAATGTTATAATTTTTGTGATATGGAGGTGTAGAAGGTGTTATCATCTTTTTTAATGTTAAGTATAATCAGTTCATTGCTCACGATATGTGTAATTTTTTTAGTGAGAATGCTCTATATAAAATATACTCAAAATATTATGTCACATAAGATTTGGTTATTAGTGCTCGTCTCCACGTTAATTCCATTAATACCATTTTACAAAATATCGAATTTTACATTTTCAAAAGATATGATGAATCGAAATGTATCTGACACGACTTCTTCGGTTAGTCATATGTTAGATGGTCAACAATCATCTGTTACGAAAGACTTAGCAATTAATGTTAATCAGTTTGAGACCTCAAATATAACGTATATGATTCTTTTGATATGGGTATTTGGTAGTTTGTTGTGCTTATTTTATATGATTAAGGCATTCCGACAAATTGATGTTATTAAAAGTTCGTCATTGGAATCGTCATATCTTAATGAACGACTTAAAGTATGTCAAAGTAAGATGCAGTTCTACAAAAAGCATATAACAATTAGTTATAGTTCAAACATTGATAATCCGATGGTATTTGGTTTAGTGAAATCCCAAATTGTACTACCAACTGTCGTAGTCGAAACCATGAATGACAAAGAAATTGAATATATTATTCTACATGAACTATCACATGTGAAAAGTCATGACTTAATATTCAACCAGCTTTATGTTGTTTTTAAAATGATATTCTGGTTTAATCCTGCACTATATATAAGTAAAACAATGATGGACAATGACTGTGAAAAAGTATGTGATAGAAACGTTTTAAAAATTTTGAATCGCCATGAACATATACGTTATGGTGAATCGATATTAAAATGCTCTATTTTAAAATCTCAGCACATAAATAATGTGGCAGCACAATATTTACTAGGTTTTAATTCAAATATTAAAGAACGTGTTAAGTATATTGCACTTTATGATTCAATGCCTAAACCTAATCGAAACAAGCGTATTGTTGCGTATATTGTATGTAGTATATCGCTTTTAATACAAGCACCGTTACTATCTGCACATGTTCAACAAGACAAATATGAAACAAATGTATCATATAAAAAATTAAATCAACTAGCTCCGTATTTCAAAGGATTTGATGGAAGTTTTGTGCTTTATAATGAACGGGAGCAAGCTTATTCTATTTATAATGAACCAGAAAGTAAACAACGATATTCACCTAATTCTACTTACAAAATTTATTTAGCGTTAATGGCATTCGACCAAAATTTACTCTCATTAAATCATACTGAACAACAATGGGATAAACATCAATATCCATTTAAAGAATGGAACCAAGATCAAAATTTAAATTCTTCAATGAAATATTCAGTAAATTGGTATTACGAAAATTTAAACAAACATTTAAGACAAGATGAGGTTAAATCTTATTTAGATCTAATTGAATATGGTAATGAAGAAATATCAGGGAATGAAAATTATTGGAATGAATCTTCATTAAAAATTTCTGCAATAGAACAGGTTAATTTGTTGAAAAATATGAAACAACATAACATGCATTTTGATAATAAGGCTATTGAAAAAGTTGAAAATAGTATGACTTTGAAACAAAAAGATACTTATAAATATGTAGGTAAAACTGGAACAGGAATCGTGAATCACAAAGAAGCAAATGGATGGTTCGTAGGTTATGTTGAAACGAAAGATAATACGTATTATTTTGCTACACATTTAAAAGGCGAAGACAATGCGAATGGCGAAAAAGCACAACAAATTTCTGAGCGTATTTTAAAAGAAATGGAGTTAATATAATGGATAATAAAACGTATGAAATATCATCTGCAGAATGGGAAGTTATGAATATCATTTGGATGAAAAAATATGCAAGTGCGAATAATATAATAGAAGAAATACAAATGCAAAAGGACTGGAGTCCAAAAACCATTCGTACACTTATAACGAGATTGTATAAAAAGGGATTTATAGATCGTAAAAAAGACAATAAAATTTTTCAATATTACTCTCTTGTAGAAGAAAGTGATATAAAATATAAAACATCTAAAAACTTTATCAATAAAGTATACAAAGGCGGTTTCAATTCACTTGTCTTAAACTTTGTAGAAAAAGAAGATCTATCACAAGATGAAATAGAAGAATTGAGAAATATATTGAATAAAAAATAAAATTGTTGTGTTTACAACAATACATAGAAAACAGAGGAAACAATCAAGTCGTTGAATATTTCCTCTGTTTTTTAGTTGAAAAAATTAACCGAAAGCCTGAATGCAAGTCTTGATTAAATCAATAATGCTTGTAATAACACCAGTGAAATCCATATGCATACCCTCTTTCTATTTAAGATACATTAAGTATAATATCAAACAAATAAAAAATGTTAAAAATTCCCTAATTGGCTATTTAGATTGCATAAATGTCAAAAATTTGAAAAACATACAACGACTTTGCATAAAAAATCGTCATATTGGAAATACGTAATTTATTGAAATAATAAAAAAAATAAAAGAACGAAGATGATAACCTAAGTGAGGTTTTAAGTTGTTCTAAGGTTTAATTTAATTTATGTTAAAATAGTTGGTATAAAAATACATGATAAACTATAAACTAAATTCAAAATAACTTATGGGGTAGGCAATTATGGAAAATATTTTAAATATAAATGATAATGAAAAAAGAGTGCTAAGGGAAATTTATAACCATCATAATATTTCGCGTACTCAAATATCTAAAAATCTTGAGATTAATAAGGCAACGATTTCTAGTATTTTGAATAAGTTAAAGTATAAATCTCTTGTTAATGAGGTTGGTGAGGGTGATAGCACGAAGAGTGGTGGTAGAAAACCTATTCTTCTGAAGGTTAATCATCTTTATGGTTATTTTATTTCTTTGGATTTAACTTATAGTTCTGTTGAAGTGATGTACAATTATTTTGATGGTAATGTCATTAAGCATGAATCTTATGATTTACCTGATGAAAAGGTTAGTAGTATATTAAGCATAATAAAAAAACATATTGATATTCAGGAGAAACTTGATACTTATAACGGACTATTAGGTGTGTCTGTTTCTATACATGGAGTTGTGGATAATGAGCAGCATGTGACATATTTACCATTCCATGAAACTGAAGGAATTTCAATTGCTAAGAAAATAAAAGAAATTACTAATGTTCCAGTCGTAGTTGAAAATGAAGCGAATCTTTCAGCGTTATATGAACGTAATTTTAATCATAATTTATCCTACAATAATCTTATTGCTTTAAGTATACATAAAGGTATTGGTGCTGGGCTTATTATTAATAATCAATTGTATCGTGGTGCAAATGGGGAAGCGGGTGAAATTGGAAAAACACTTGTCTCAAAAGTTAGCGATAATGTGGAGATCTTTCATAAGATTGAAGATATTTTTTCACAAGAAGCTTTACTGCATAATTTAAGTAATCAACTAAATGAGAAGATGACGCTTAGCAAATTAATTCAATTTTATAATGAAAAAAATCCAGTCGTAGTTGAAGAAATGGAACAATTTATAAATAAAATTGCTGTTTTAATACATAATTTAAACACCCAGTTTAATCCGAATGCAATTTACATTAACTGTCCATTGTTCAATGAAATGCCTGAAATATTAGAAGCAATTAAGAACCAGTTCAAACAATATTCACGTAACGAAATTCAAATAAAGTTAACATCTAATGTCAAATTTGCAACTTTGCTAGGTGGTACATTAGCAATTATCCAAAAAGTACTACAGATTAATGATATTTACTTAGATATAAAAGCATAAAAAACTAATTCAAATGAATAATCAAAGTTCGTAATTGTCTTTATAAAAAAATCCCTCAATCCGAATTGAATTTTCGGATTGAGGGATTTTTATAGTTCTATTGCAGAAGAAAACTATTTTAAAAATGCTGGTAAATGTTGATAGCCACCTCTAACGTTAACAATATTCGTAAATCCTTTATATTCTAATATTCCTACCGCTATTGAACTTCTAACACCTGATTGACAATGTACATAAATTAGGTCATTTTTATCGAAAGGTATATCTTCATTTAAAAGTTTACCGTGAGGAATATGAATTGCTTGTTTTAAATGACCTTTACGCCATTCATCATCATTACGAACATCTAATACATTATGTTCTTCACCAGTCATTTCAGAACTATGAATAGATGATGTGACGATATTTGTTTGTGGCAAACGGTAACTTTTTACATTTTCAAAACCAATTAATTGTAAAGCATGAATAGCTTGTTGAACGGTAGATTTATCGCCAATTAATTCAATATCTTAGTCATAATCTAAATACCAACCAATTTGATTTATAAAAGTTTTATTAAAAGGAATATTGATAGTTCCATGCATATGACCACCATGGAATGCTTCTTTACTTCGAAGATCAAAAGCAGTTTGTGTATTGCTTGAACTAGGGTAAACATTATATGGTTGGTACATTTGCATACCAAATTGATTTATTTTTTTCATTTGTGAAAAATGGTGTGGTGGAGCTGGCTGATTGAGTGTTAAAGTTTCGATAAATGAAGTTTCATCTTTAACATTAAAAGCCCAGTTGTTTATTTTCTCATAACCCAAAGTAGTTGTAGGTAATGAACCTAGCGCTTTACCACAAGGACTCCCTGCACCATGACCTGGCCAAATTTGAATATAGTCTGGTAATGTTGCAGCAAATTGTATGGACTGATACATTTGTTTTGCTCCGATTTTTGTAGAACCTTCAACATTTACAGCTTTTTCTAATAGATCTGGTCTACCTACATCACCAACAAAGATGAAGTCACCGCTAAATAATCCCATTGGTATACTGGAACCCCCACCTTCGTCAGTAAGTAAAAAACTAATACTCTCAGGGGGATGGCCTGGAGTGTGTAAGACTTCTAATTTAATCTTTCCTAAATAGATAATATCTTGATGCTTAACGAAATGTGTTTGTTTAGGCATATTTTTATAATTAAATTCATCTTTACCTTCATCAGATACGTATATACTTGCATTCAATTTATTTGCCACATCTCTAATACCTGAAGCAAAATCAGCATGAATATGTGTTTCTGCAGCTTTAGTAATTGTGAATCCTTCTTTATCTGCAACTTTTAAATATTTTGTTAAATCTCGTATAGGGTCAATAATCATTGCTTCTCCTGTACGTTGACATCCAATTAAATAAGATGCTTGTGAAAAATTGTCTTCATAAAATTGTTTGAAAAACAAAAAAAACTCCTTTTTAAAATAGATTTTATTGATTAGATAAATAAGTTATGATTTGCTTGCTCAGTATGTCCAATATAAGTACCTACGCCACCATAATCGACTTCATCTCTTAATTCTTCTTTTGAAATTCCCATAACATCCATACTCATGGTACAAGCAATTAACTTTATATCTTGATCGATTGCTTGATCGATAAGTGAGTATAAAGAATCAACATTTTTCTTGTTCATTACATAACGCATCATAATATTACCTAGTCCAAACATATTCATTTTTGATAATGGCATATGTATTGGATCCTTAGGTAACATAAGGTCAAACATTTTGGAAATACCTTTCTTTTTAACGCGAGTTGATTGCGCTTTTTTTAATGCGTTGAGGCCCCAAAAAGTAAAGAAAATAGTTACATCTTTACCTGCTGCTTTAGCGCCATTTGCGATGATCATTGCTGCTACTGCCTTATCTAACTCACCGCTAAATAAAACAATTGTTGTACCTGTAGCAGTGTCATTGATTTCAAATTCTTTTGGCTTTTCTTTTTGAATAATTGCATTAATTACATTTGCTTCTTCAGTAAGATTTACAAGGGTATTCCCTGTTTGTTTCGCCCAACTTTTAATATCACTATTGAAACCAGGATCTGTAACTGTTACCTCGATTTGCTCACCCGTTGAAATATTGTTAATTTCTTTACTGATATTAACAATAGGTCCAGGGCACTGAAGACCTCTAAAATCAAATTGTTTACGATTCTCTTTGATTTCAATATCTTTTTCTATTAAAGGAGCACTATTGAAGTTCTTTGCTTCATAATCTTTATATCCACCCTTTAAATTCACGACATCATAACCTTGTTTGGCTAAATAATCGCAAGCTTTAGTGCTTCGGTTACCGCTTTTACAATGTATATAATACGTTTTGTTGCTATTCTTATTGAATGATTTAATCTCTTCTACTGGGTGTAAAGTTGAACCGTTAATGTGTCCTAATTCATATTCTTCTTTTGTTCTAACATCAATCAATTGACCCATTTTTGCCAATTTTTCTAATTCTTCTTTGTTTAATGAATTAATGTGTACTTCTTTGTATTGTTCCATACTTACCTCCTATAAATACCTATGAGGGTATAATAAAACGGATAGAATCATTTGCCAAATACCTATAGGGGTATTTGACAATTTTGTTTTAATTTATTATTATTAACTTAATCAATTTATGTGGAGGAAATGAATATGACTTATGATAAAAAAATGATTAATCGTATAAATAGAATACAAGGTCAATTAAATGGTGTCGTAAAAATGATGGAAGAAGAAAAAGATTGCAAAGATATAATTACGCAACTTAGTGCATCTAAAGGTTCTATACAACGTTTAATGGGGATTATAATTAGTGAAAATTTAATAGAATGCGTTAAAACAGCAGAAGAAAATAATGAAAGTTCTCAAGAATTAATTAATGAAGCAGTTAATTTATTAGTTAAAAGTAAATAATGGATATAGCAAATATGACTATTATGTTGCTAATTGGCGTACTGGGTGGATTTATATCTGGATTAATAGGTATTGGGGGCGCAATTATTATTTACCCAGCTATTCTTATATTGCCACCATTAATAGGTATACCTGCGTATAGTGCATATATTGCTTCGGGACTTACCTCTAGTCAAGTATTTTTCAGTACACTTAGTGGATCATTAAATGCAAGAAAACAACCAGCTTTCTCTCCTAAACTTGTTATATATATGGGAGGGGTATGTTGATTGGAAGCATGTTAGGGGCAATTTTAGCTAGTTTGTTTAATGCTACTTTTGTAAATACGGTATATGTAATAATCGCCATACTTGCTTTAATATTGATGTTTATTAAAGTTAAACCTACTACACAAGAGACGAAATCTAAACCTTTGCTATTTATTATAGTTGGATTTGGAATTGGTGTAATTTCGGGAATTGTGGGTGCAGGTGGAGCATTTATCATCATTCCTGTATTATTAGCATTATTTAAATTACCAATGAATACGGTAGTGAACAATAGCATAGCAATTGCTTTTATATCTTCAGTAGGGGCATTTTTTATAAAATTAATGCAAGGATATATACCAGTAGAAAGTGCAATTTTTTTGATAATTGAATGATGATCATTTTCTGAAAATATTATGTGGTCATATAATATAATGCCCATCATTTCACTAATCTCTTTTATTCTCTGAGTTATTTTGATATCTCCTGGAGAAGGTGTCGGATCTTATCAAGAGTAAATTATGAAAAAAATGGTTTAAATCAATGTTCTTACTTTAAGTACATGTGTTTAACGTAAATGATAATTAGTTAAATATAAAAAGGTTATCCCAATCAATAGGATAACCTCTTTATACTTTACTTTATGGTTTGGATTCGCCACTTCAAAGAAGAAATGAAATCAGAGCATTGAATGTTCCATTTTCAAACAATATATAAATACCTAGCCCAATGAATACAATTGGTACAATCCAACGTTCATATTTCTCAATTGTTTCCGATATAAAATCGAAGGAAGCTAGACGGTAACTGACATAGCACAAAACTCCAACCATAATTAGAAAGACAATAGTGACAATAAAGATTTCAGACATACTTAAGGTCGTGAAGTACGGTATATAAATGGAAAAGTCATCCGCACTGGAAGCCAATACGATGAAAATCATCGTCAAAAATAACTGATTAAATTTTCCAGAGGAGAATAAAGATAAAATGCTACTTTCATCTTCATCCTCTTCTCCTTTAATCCATATTTTCACGCCTAGGTAAAGTGGTAAAAGTCCAAGTAGTCCGATAACCCATTGCTGAGGAATTAAATTTACAACCCCCTGTGCAACTAAAAGACTTGCTCCTATCACAATTGCAGTCCCTATATATTGTCCTATCCAAATATGTTTTACCTGACCTTTTTTTACTTGCGAAAACAAAAGAATTAATATGACGAGATAATCAATTCCTGTTGCTACATATACCGCAGTAGCCGTCAGTATCGTCGCGATCATTTTATCATCTCCAAATATTTTAGGGATAGGACTTTTCTTCAAAATGAAAAGTCCTTCCGTAAATTGCACACATATAGTACCTATTTATCCTTCACTCTCATCAGTCGCAAACTATTTAATGCTACCAAAATAGTGGCTCCCATATCGGAAAGAATCGCAATCCAAAGGGTTAGCCAGCCTGGAATAACCAATAGTAAGGCAATTATCTTAATTCCGATGGCAAACGTGATGTTCGCTTTGATGATATTTAGCGTTTTCCTGCTAAGTCTTACTGCAAATGGAAGCTTACTTAAATCATCTCCCATTAATGCAATATCAGCTGTCTCGATGGCAGTATCTGTTCCAGCACCGCCCATTGCAATGCCAACAGTGGATGCAGCAAGTGCAGGAGCATCATTGACGCCATCGCCAATCATAGCTACATTACCATGCTCGGCTTTCATTTTTTTAATATAGTCCAACTTATCCTGTGGCAACAATTCGGACTGAATATCAGAAACGCCTACATGAGCACCGATTGCTTCTGCGGTACCTTGATTATCACCTGTCAGCATAATTGTTTGCTTGATTCCTAACTGATGAAGTTTTAGAATCACATTTTTACTTGTTTCGCGGACCTCATCTGCTACAGCAATCACGCCGAGGATTGTTTGGTCCGTTCCAATAATCATGGCCGTTTTCCCTTGGTTTTGTAAAACTTTCACTTTATTTTCAAACTCAAGGCTAAAATCGGAAACATTTAATTCTTTAAAAAGCCTTGGACTGCCAATGTAATAGGTTGTTCCATCTATATTCCCTTGAATGCCCCGACCTGTAATAGAAGTGAAGTCCTTCACTCTAACATCGGAATAAGTAATATTATCTTGCTCTGCTTTCTTCATTATTGCTGAAGCAAGTGGATGTTGTGATCGATATTCTAAAGCTGTAATAATGGAAAACAGCTCTTTTTCTTCCACTTGATCATTTAACACTTTAAAATCTGTTACCACTGGTACACCTTTTGTCAGTGTTCCTGTTTTATCAAATGCGATTGCCTTAATGGCTCCTAATTCCTCTAGATAGACACCGCCTTTAATCAACACACCTTTTTTAGCTGCATTTCCAATTGCCGAGACAATCGAGATTGGAGTAGTAATAACTAATGCACACGGACATCCAACTACAAGTACCGCTAATCCTTGATAAACCCAAGTATCCCAACTTCCACCAAAGAATAAAGGTGGAACGACTGCAACGAGCGCCGCAATAACCATAATGATCGGCGTATAATATTTCGCAAATTTATCTACGAATGCTTGCGCTGGAGCGCGCTCCCCTTGTGCTTCCTCAACCAGATGAATAATCTTGGAGATAGTTGTATCCTCTACGTATTTGGTGATTTTTACTTCAAGTAGTCCCTCTTCGTTAAGCGTGCCTGCAAATACTTCATCATCTACCGTTTTGGCAACAGGGACAGATTCTCCTGTTATAGCAGCCTGGTTGACAGCCGACACACCATTTATAATGATCCCATCCATGGCAATTTTCTCCCCTGGTTTGACGATCATAATATCACCCACGGCAATATCGTCCACATGGATCATTATTTCCTGACCATTCCGCCTAACAAGTGCTTCTTTTGGGGCAATATCCATCAATGAACGAATGGACTGTCTTGCTCTATCCATAGAAAAACGTTCAAGTGCTTCACTGATTGCAAAGAGAATGACAACAATGGATGCCTCTGCCCATTCACCAATGATGGCAGCTCCAATAACTGCAACGGTCATCAGGGTTTTCATGTCGAAATCAAAGCGTATCAAATTTTGAAAACCAACTTTAAATAGTGAATATCCGCCAATTACAATCGAACTTACAAATAACATGGACGTTACAAGGTTATCTTCTCCATTTACAAAGTGAGAAAGGTAACCAAAAGCAATCAGTAATGTGGCAAACAGCAATGTGCTGTGTTTTTTATAAAACGGTATTTTCTCTTCTTTAGGAGCCTTAGTGTCTTCTTTGACCGCTTGTATCGATGGATTCGCCAGTTTTTCAGGAATTACCTTAAGATTCTCGAAAGCACCTGCTTTTTCAAGCTCTTCAACCGATGCGTTTCCATATACATCAATTTTAGAAGCGCCAAAGTTCACTTTTGCATCCTGAACTCCAGCTAGTTGTTTTACATTTTTTTCAAACTTCCCAGCACAGTTTGCGCAAGAAAATCCCTCCACACGGTAAACATTTTTATCTTCTGTTACCACTGGTTCGACCCTTCTTCTAGCCTTCTCTGGTGCCACTTTAAGATTCTCGAAAGCACCAGCCTTTTCCAGATCTTCAACGGTTGCACTGCCAAAGACATCAATTTTGGAAGCTCCGAAATTGACTTTAGCATCATGCACCCCTGATAGTTCTTTTACATTTTTTTCAAACTTCCCAGCACAATTCGCACACGAGAAACCCTCCACACGGTAAACCTGTTTATCTTCTGTTAATGTTTTTGTTGAACTATCCAATACTAGCAACCTCCCTTTGATGCAAGAAAGCTTTTTCTACAAGCTGTTTAACATGCTCATCATCTAGTGAATAATAGACTAATTTTCCTTCTTTACGGTATTTTGCTATACCTAAATTTTTCAATAATCTTAAATGATGGGATGCCGTAGCCGTTGAAGATTCAATGATATTAGCTACATCACAAACACATAACTCTCCCTCTAAAGACAAAACATAAGCAATTTTAACTCTTGTATCATCTGATAGAGCCTTAAAAACTTTCGCTACATCCATAGGATTCTGTTTAGCAAGGTCTTTTTTAGCCCTGTTTACCTTATCTTCATGAATATAGGTAACTTCACACATATCTTTTGTCATAATTACCCTCCTTATTCAAATGACTGTTTGTTTGATGATTATAATATATCCCACTATAAACAAATAGTCAAATGATTGTTTGAATGATATATAATTAATATTAAAAAGGATTGGTTTCTAATGTTAGAAACCAATCCTTTCGGAGATTTTAACCAAATTTTAAAGTATCTTAAACATAACTGCCCCGTTAGTTTAAGTGCATCCTTTCACAATCTGTCTACAGATTAATAATAAAAACTACTCTTTATTATACAGATCTCCATATAATTTTTGAATTTGGTTCTGTAATTTTTTATTTTCTTTTTCTAATTCCATAACTCTTCTTTTTAAGGTTTTTATAAGGATTTCCTCCGAACGAGAACTTTTCTTGGGTTTTGAGACTACATTTGATGTTATTTGACGCTCACGAAGGGATTCGATTCTTTGCCTAATATCGTGTTCCTTATAAAGCCATGATTTAGAAACATTAACTTCCTTTGCTATTGAATTAAAATTAATAGCTTTACCTTCAATCGAAAATTTAGAAATCGCTTTGTCTACTTTTTCTCTTGTCTTTTGTGATTTCTGCTTCGCCAAACGTACAATTTCTGTTGTATTTCTAACTTGTTTATTCATTGATAATTACCCCGTTAAACTTCCAATGATTTGTTCTAAACGCTCTTTAACACGGCTATTAGTCTCTATTTGTCTTTGCCATTGTTTATCCTTTGCTATGGTTAATAACTCTTCTGTACGCTCTAACTGTTCTTCGTGCTGTGGTAAGAATTGCTTACTGGTACAGAAGTGAGTGCAATCTAAGCATGCATTCGCATGTGGACAACCACCTGCTATTACTGGCAATCTACAATAACCATTTGGAAGCACTTGTGCATTTATATTTTTCTTGAACCATTGAAGCTCTACATCATCGACTTCACTATCATCATCTAGATTGAGCACATCTCCATTATTGGTAACCAGTTTTTCTTGAAATTTAGTAAATTCATTTTTTAGAGTTTCATCAAAGATATGAGCGTATCTGCTTGTCATTTCTGGGCTTTCATGTCCCAAAAATTTCTGCACAATATGCTGGGGCACCCCGTTGTTAATCATTCTTGTTCCTACTGAATGGCGAAAGGCATGGGCATGGAATCTATAAATCTCGCCTAATTTATCCACTATATTTTGCTCATAAGCTAATTTATTTAATTCGCCTCTAAATGTTTCTTGTTTTAATGGCGATCCATCTTTTCTTGGAAAGAGGTATTCACTATCTGGAAATTCCTCTGAAACTTTATCTTCCCGAACTTTAATAAGTAAAACTACCTCTTTAGATATTGGAACTATATGCTCCTTTTTCATTTTCCATTGATAATACTTTAAAAAGTAATCTCCATCTTTGTCCTCTAATAAACAGCCTTTTTTCAAGGTGCACAATTCACTTATCCTCATTCCACATTCTTGAACAATCATAGTCATCGTAGCTATATATTCGGGTAATTTATCAAGATGACTGTTCAATTGCTCTAGAACGAATTCGTCTATAAAGCGAGGTTTTGCTCTTGGTATTTTCGGATAGTCCTCGGGATAAATTAATAATTTGGAAGGAACATCATCCCATTCTAGCCTATGAAGGGTACTAAATAGTCCTTCCAATATAGAGATCCTCCCAGTTATTGTACTAGGTTTTATCCCCATCATGTTTAGTTCACTTAAATATGCTTCAATTTCCACTCTCGTTAATTGGTGTACTCTCTGAACGTGTTTAAACTTTATGTCCAGAAAATTAAAGAACTCTTTAAGTTTTTGGGCAATATCACTTACATAGGAAAAGCTATCCATGTTCAATCTTAACTTACAATATCTTTTTACAAGCTGTTTAAAATATGTATTCCGAAACCCTTTAAAGTTAATTGTATATTCATATTGTGTTGGGTTAACCTTATCATCTGGCAAAGGTAAGTTTCGTCTATCCCAAACGTCTTTATCCCACTCCTCTCCATCAAAATAAAAATCCTCATAAAACTCAATAAATTGTTTAAGATTAGTAACATAGTAAGAATTAGCTTTTACAGGTGTTTTTTCTTGATTAGCAGTAATCTTATAATTAGTGGTGGTAATTCTAACACCCTGTTTTGTCAAATATGTTCTATACTCCGTCATTGCTTTATCAATAGGAACTTCAGTAATTGAAGTAATGCTGGGATACTTTAAATCTAAAAAATCCAACATTTTATTAATTACTGTTCCTTTTCTAATCCAGACAGTTTTTGCATTCCATATTCCATTGTTTAAATGGTAAAAATAAAAATATTTCAATTCTGTTCTTAACCACAGATTTTTAACACGTTCAAAACGAACCCAACGATTTCTTAAAGCAGGATTCTTACTTAATTCTATGGCAGAAGGATGTGGACATTTTCTTATATCCCAACTATTATTAGCCCAAAACCCTTGCATTTCTTCATTCATTACAGCTATTTTTTTGCTGATCTCACTCTGACTGATAATTTTCCTTTTACTAGAAGCATTCATTTAGCTGGTATTCTTTATCTAGTAATAAATACAATGGATACGGCTTATTCTCCACTTCTATCCTTTGAACCCTCACACGCGCCCCCCTCTTTAAACACTTTAAGTACTACAAATTATAAACCTTGTTAATTTTTATTTAAAGTAAAATCTCCCTTTAACATCTCCTCCTGAACTACTTTAACTACTATTATTTATTATACTATGGTTAATATGTCTCCACTTGGGTGGTTATGGCCAATAATCATACCCGTTGCGTTACTTAATATGGCTGTTTTAAATATTTCTCGAGGATGTATAACCGCAAAATTAATGGTTCCTATAGAGACGGTTTCAATATGTGTAGGTTCATTTTTGCTATTCAAGCAAATTAAAATGAAGTGTTCTCGGTCAGCATTTCCTATGAAGTCACGCATAATATCAGCAGCGTCTTTTGGTTCTTCAATACGTCTTTTTAAATACCAAAGTGTATCTTCTTTAACCATTTGGACTTTGACAACATCTATTCTTTTTCTACTCATTATGGATAAGCTCTATACTTTCTATTAAGTCAGGGTGAACAATGGATGTGATAGAATCATCATTCATATAAATGGAATATAGCTCATCTAATTCTGAATTATTTTTTTTGTTTGATGAAAAGGCGATAATGCCTTTAATAACATCGATGTGTGGTTGATGCATTAAATATTGGTATACTTCTTTCCATGTTTGATTCATTCTATTTAGTCTCCTTTAATGGTTTAATTGTCCATGCCTTTCTAGCGTATGGATTTAATGGATGCATGATTTCATTTGTTTGAGGATTTGTTAATATACTGATTTTCTTACTGTGAGGTTTTAACATGTCTAATACTTCATTCACTCGATTTTCCACAAGAGGTTTTTTTCCGTAGGAACCCCAAGCCAATAAAACACTATCGGCTTCTTTGACAGCTTTCATAATGTGAATATCCGTGTGCTTGTCATGGCTGTTTTCGATATGTTTTAAATTAATGGGGGTATCAATATTTGAAAAAAGATTTATAAAATTAACGCCACCATATTCATCTTTTTCAGCTACTTTATTGACAATAAGTTGTGTTGTAAGGTCAACGTTGATAACACCATCATAATGAGGATACATCGTTATAATTGTAAGTACTTCTTTATCAATATCCCAAGTTTTCTTGAGAAGATAACGATGCATTTTATCCTGACTAAATATCGCTTCAGTTTCTAATACACTTTTGATTGATTTCATTTTATCTAACTCCTTTATTTAATATTCTTCAGGTAACAACATGACGTAATAAGAAAGGTCTACATCATCTTCTCGGATAATGTAGACCTTATTAATATTGATAGCTTTTGAATAATTTGCCTTATGAATTTTTACGTACTCTGGACGTTCTTGCTTATGTTTGATATATAATTGACTATTATGCATATTGAACTGGAATATATGAAAGTAATCAATCTCTTCTAGTTCCTTGAATTGTTCGTTTTCGCGTTGCGCTACAAGTTTCCATAACTGTTGCTGCAACATTGCTGGCAAGTAATTGGCAATACTACGTGTAATATAACGTTTCATGCTCATTTCTCCTTTTCTATATCTTTCATTATTGTAATAACTTCTGTAATGACTGTGACGCTTATCTGAGCTATGTGTATCCATTTATTCATTATTATAATTCTCCTTTTCAAGTAAGTGTCTTTGATCTAGTAGTGGCATAACTGTGTTATGAAGATATAAGAAGTCCATATCGTTTGTTTCATCAATATAACCAATCGCAATAAGTTGTTTTTGATAGTAGAGGATAAAGGGGTATATATGCCTTTCATGAAGTGTGTCAGAGTAGTAAGTATACGTATGAAGGATTTTGTTGGTAAGCGGACCAAGTCTGATATATTGATCAGGAAGGATATTATCTGCCACTTCCTCGATAGATTCACATTCCCATTTTTCGTCCTTTGGCAGATTGAATAAGTTAGTTATATACTCTTTGAGTTGTTTTTCTAGTGTCATGGTTATGACCTCCTATAATGTTTTTGATGTATACATGTAATACACCATATAGATAATATATGCTTCAAAAAAATTTTGTTTCGTTTGTGAATCCCATTGTTATTAAGAAAATATCCCAATAGAAAATTATCACAATTGTTGATATGACAAGGAAATCCCATTATCCCGCTCATTTCTCAGGAAATATAGCGATATATTTATATATCATTTGGATTTGGTGGTGTCAGTACGACTTACTTTTTCTTTTTATATTATTTATTTATAAATAATAATGGGATTTCGGGATTACGCTTGCGTAATCCTTATCCTACATGTATTTATCAAATCCCATTGCTATCCCGTTCATATTTTATTTTGGGATGTTCTTTCGTCATACAATATAAGCTTCACATTGAGTTGTGACTTGTTAGTATGTTGAAAAGATTCGTTAGATGGGTGTTATTGAATGACGAAAGGACAGTACATAGATATTAGATTTGAAGAAAGAGCGTTTGAGGCAAAAATAAAGACGAAGTGCTGAGGAGCACTTCGTCGAGAGGGGTATTATTGAAAAGTTGTTTAATAATTTCATTATTGAGTTTTAGTGTAACGTAGAACTGTTTTTTATGATTACCGTCTTTACGAATATCAATACGGTCAATGACTGTAAGATATAATGCTTTGAGTTGTGCTTTATCCATTGATTCTATATTTTGAAATATTCGTTGTAATAGGGCAGCGATTTGTTTCGTATCATAAGATAGTTTCTCTTGATTTTGTTGCTGTTTGAGTTGATTCATTTGATTTGTAATGTCATTGAGTTGTGTTTCATATTGATGAATAGTTGCTTTCAATGCAGATGTTAGGTCCGGATTATCTTCAATGGTTTTAACTAAATTATGGAGTTTCCCGCTGACTTCATCGTATTGTTGTTGTTTATAAGCGATATCGTGGTTCAATGCACCAATATCGACTTTATTTTCTTGATTGACACGTTCTAAGACTTGGTTAATGACTTTATCACTTTTGACAATTTCGAGTATTTGATCCATGACGTATTTCTCAATCACATCAGCTCTAACGCTATTCGCAGAACATACTTTTGAGCCTTTGTTTCGGAAGTTACTGCAAGAATAATAACGTATTCGCTTCTTGGTACCATCTTTCAATGTGTTCGTTGTGTTACTAGCTGCCATTGGTGCACCACATTGTGGACAATGAACGATACCTGTTAATAGATTAGTTCCTTTACCGTGGACTTGAGGTTTTTGACTGACTTGTTTTTTACGTAATTGGACTTTATCCCATAAGTCTTGAATAATAATAGGGGAATGCTTACCTTCAGCTATTATTGGTTTATCATTCAGCCCTTTACGACGCTTTTCATTCCAATCTTTGTACTTTGCGAATTGAATTTTACCAACATAGAATGGATTAGATAAGATATAGGTCACTGAACCAATACTGAAAGGCTTTCCTTTTTTAGTCACGTATCCTTTGTGATTGAGTGCATTCGCAATTTTACGATATCCGTGGCCTTTAGCATATGACTCAAATATATATTTGACAATATTCGCTTCATGTTGGTTTATCATGAGTTCATGCTTGCTATCCGGTATTTTGTCATAGCCCAGCGGCAAATTGCCTTGATAATAGCCTTCTTGAGCGCGTCGGGTTTGACCCATGAATACATTTTCGACAATATTATTTCTTTCAAATTCTGAAAAACTCGCTAGAATTTGTAGCATCAATTTACCACTGCTTGTATTGACTTCCATACGCTCAGATAAGCTGAAGAATTCGACATTTTGACGATGAAGGTCTTCAACAATTTTGAGTAAGTCAGAAGTGTTACGTGCTAGTCGGTTTGTTTTGTAGACCATAACAGAATCAATCTGACCTTCGTTCGCATCTTTTAACAAACGTTGTAGTTCTGGTCGGTTCATAGATTTTCCAGAGATACCTCTATCCGCGTATACATCTACAACAACAAAGTTATTGAAATCACAATATTCTCGAATTTGATTGATTTGTCCATCGATACTATAGCCTTCAGTACTTTGGATTTCCGTTGATACACGAACATAGATACCGACACGTTTTTGTTTGAGTTGTTGCATGATTTTTTCATCCTTTCTGATTAAGCAATCGATGATTGCGAGGTTTGGTTCACAATGTTCAATGGTTCATTTTTGAAATAGATCCCAACAAGGGCTTTATTTTTTGTAATGCGAATTTCATCAATATAGGGATGCAGCATGTTTAACGTGAAACTTTTCTGTATAACCTTTTGTAGTGATGTTTGTAACTGATTATCACTTATGGAGGATATGGTTTTGTGCTTTTGATTCATCAAATGAGTCTGTTTTCTGAATGATTCAGCATCAATCATACCTTTGGCAAGTTTATCTATCAGTTGTTCTTGAGTTAGCGTACTTTTAGCTTCTATCACTCTTTGTTTTTTGAGGCGTTGATGAATTGCATTATTAATTTTTGAATAGAGCTGTTGGTTTTGAAAGAAGTTCTGACATGTAGCTAAGACTTGAACTTCTAATTTTTGTGCATTTATTCCTTTGAATGAACAGACAAAGCGAGATTCATTCATATTTTTAGGACAAATATAATATCGCAATGTATGTTTTTTTCTTATTGTCATATTTGTCAGTGTTGAGTCACAACAAGGACATTTGATCTTTTGTTTCAGCTGATTCTCTGAAGGTATACAGTGAAGTTGCTTCTTATTACGGATTGCTTGAGCATGTTCATATTTCGTTGCCGAAACAATAGGTGGTACCATATTGTTATATTGACCATATTGATTGATGACACGACCACAATAATTTGGGTTCATAATTATATTTCGTACCTGATAAGGCTTGCGGGTAATAAGTTTATTATCGTCTTCTAAATATTGTGCAATCTTCTTGTAGCCATATCCTTGAAGATAATAATTGAATACAGCTTTGACGGTAGGTGATTCATCATTATTAATGATGAAAGTACCATTTTGATAGTGATAACCGAAAGGCGCATGGGTCGTTATGAGTTTACCTTGTTTTGCCTTTTCTCTAAGTCCATTTTTGACTTGTTCTCCAATATTATCGGATTCAAGTTCAGCCAGACTCATGAATATATTGAGTTTTAGGCGATCAAACGCTTTATCCATATCAAAATAGCCATCATGAACACTTAGAATATGAACATGATATTTTTGACAGAGTTTCATGAGTTTTAATGCATTTTTCAAGTTGCGATGAAGTCGATTCAAGCGATAACAACATAATACGTCACATTGTCTTTGTTGGATGCGTTCGGTGACTTGTTGATAGCCTGTTCGATTATCTGTTCTGCCTGATTGCTTATCACTAATGTATTGGATATTTTGAATATTGTGCTTTGGAGCTAATAATTCTATTGCTTGCTTTTGAGCTGGGAGTGATTGTTGTTTCGTTGTACTTTGGCGCAAATAACCAATGGCTCGTTTCATAGTATTTCCTCCTTTCAAAGAGATAATATATATTTATGAACGAAATTATAGATAAGCCCAACACCAGTCGGGTGTTGGGCGGTATTATTAGTCATCAGCGTGATTGATTTCTTCAATAACCAGATCGGCTAATAGTATGATTAATTCGTCCATGTATATCACCTCATTATTCATAGTATTAACAACAATTCTTTAGTTGCATCTCAAAAGTAGTAACGAATTCGATATTCTTCTTTGAGCAAATTTTTTTAAATGAATGTAATCTTCATATTCTCCATATGCAACAATGGACGTAGGTTTGATTACTTTCTCCAAAATGTCATTTATTAACTTGTACTCCTCAGTGTAAGTGTTACTTATTTGACGACCTTCTTGTTTACAGCATTCCTTCACAGTATCTAGGGGTGTGCTTTCTAAGTATTCAAATCTTTCATCTTCAATTTCGTGAGCTAGTGCTACTGTATTCATAGTACAATTCCTCCATTGATTTAATATTTGTGCTACAACACCTTTAAATAGGTGTTGTAGCAAATTTATTTAATAACATATTTTAAGCTTTAAAAGTCAATATCACCGTTTTTATCCCATTCTCTTGCTTTTGAAATCATGTCTCGTAGTATTGGATGTTGGTGTTCAGAGATAAATGATAAGGGTATATTGAATTTACTTTTTTCAGATAGACCAAAAATAGGAGCGTATGATTTATCAAGCTTAAGATGATAAAATACGATGGTTTTTGGTTTGCCTTCTTTGTCTTTGACACTACGTTTTGTTGTTTTACGATTGGCGTCTGACTGGATGTAATCTTTATCCCTCAGTGCATCAATGACATTATTTGTATCTTGGAAATTATGTTCTTTTAACATATTTTTAAAAACCGAGGCAATCATTTTCACCTGGATATGATCATCTTCAAGTGAAATCATTCCATAATTTTCAATAAGCGTTGATAACCTAGTGTCGTCAGAAAACTTACCACGATTTTGTGCTACAAATTGGACAATGACTTCAATTGCTTTATCAGCTAGGCTTCGCTCACTAACAGAATCTAAATGATAGTTAATAAGATAGTCCCTTACAGCATTCAAATCAACAGGTGTGGCAATGACACGTTCCAATATACGTGCTGATGTTGTAATGGTTGCATAGCGTTTGAACATCCGAATTCCTGTATTGCTGGTTTCCTTTTCTAGTTGAGTTTTGAACCTTAGGTGCTCATTTTGGAACCATTTAATGACTTCTTGTTCACGATTGAGTAGATATTCAGCTACTAATGGCATGATATGACCATAATTAGCTGATGTTGCTTTTTTAATAGTATCTGCGTTGTCAGCGTTAGTTGTAAAAGCTTCAGATATTTCAATGGTACGTACATTCAAACCATCATTACGTGCACTATTATTGAAAATACTGTGTTCGGCAGTACTAATTACTGAGGTTCCCCAGTTTTTTAGTGACTTGACTTCTCCGTGTATATTAGAACGTTGTCTTCCTTGACCTTCGGCAATTGAATAGAGCAAACCAGTTGTATCTTTAAAGGTTGCAGATGACAGTTCGTCCAATACAATAGGTACACCATAGTTGTTACTTAGATATCCTTCAAGCGCGTTTCTAGTGCCATTCCATGATCTAAACAGCGTATTACTACCTTTAGTAGGGTTGCCGGTTATTGAGACTCCTAAAGCCGCTGCAGTTGATTTACCCGTGCTTGAATTTCCCGTAAATGAGAAAATCGTACCTGCGAATTCAACCTCATGTTTTGTTTTTAAAAACGCAGTTACTAATGAAGAAATACCAAACACTACAGCAAGTTCGAGTAACAAGTTTCCTTTTACTTCATCAAGATACATTTGCCACCAGTCTTCAAAAGTGCCTTTAGGTTGTAGATCGTACTGTGTTTCACAAATGATTTCATCCGCCTGCGACTGTGTAATTTCTTTTGAAAGATATGGTTCATCTAATGAAATGACGACACCTTTATCAGTATTTAACACACCGACACCCGTATACAACGATGACAGAGGCAGTGATTGGCGCATTAATTGTAGTGCATTGCTTAATGATTTAATGTACTTCTCATTGATGCTGAAGCCATACATGATTAGTGAAGGTAACTTTTGCGATGTTAAAATATCTGATGTTTCAATACGTTCAATATTTTGTCCGTTGGAAATAACTAGTTTCTCAACCCCAGATTTGGGGTCAAGAAACTTGTTTTTAATTAAAATTGGACTAGATAAGCGTATGGACTTTTGCTGATCATTTTTACCTTTCGGTGGTATAACTTCATACCATGAATCTTCAGTAAGCCAGTATGGATATTCACTAAAGATGATGTTAGTCATTAGTTGTTACCACCTTTCCAGTTATTTTGATGATTCATCGGATTTGGTGCAGTTTTAAGGTAGAGCAAAGATGAACCTTTTTTTCCAACTACAATGAATGGAAGGTTAGGTGTATATTTTACAAAATGTGCAAACCAACGACCAACATCTTGTTGAATTTCAGTCGAGCACAAAACATTAGCCCTCACATTCAAATCGTGATACATAAACATGGTGCCTACAGGTAAATTAAATGCGATGCTTGTAACAGCACGTTTTAGTGTATAAAATTCTTTTTCTTTCATCATAAGTTCCTCCAAATAAGTCTTATTAGTCAATCAATACTGTAGATGCTTAACACCTCAATGGTTGATTGCTATAATAAGCATAAATGAAGCATTTTAATTAGACGCGGAACAAAAAATAGGGAGGGGGGTATATATGATACCTACGATAGAAGAAATTATTGACAAGTATGGCAGTTTAGTAGATTGTCTAAAGTTTGATATATCAGGTGAGGTTTATGAAGACTTATTGTTATTAAGAAGTTTAAGCGATTTAAATGAACACCAAAAGATGCATAGAGTTTCATTTATACAAAAACACTTTAACCCTAATTTTGATTATTTGTTAGATGACTCAGAATTTAGAAGTATGAATAAAATTTATAGAAATTTAAATACTATGACGTATATCAATAGTCAAAACAATGAATTTAAACTTAAACCATTTATAAATGAAGAACAATTAAAATCACTACTTGCGATAAAGAAAGTAGATGAACATTTGAGTTATGACCCATCTATTACCTCAAAAGCATTAGCAGATATAAACAAGACGCAAAAAAGATTGGTTACAAAGCCAAATATTCTCTATAATCGATCCAAAAAAGAAAATGAGTATGTACGGTTAGGAGGAAAAATATCATATACAAAGATGGAGAAGCATTGGGAATATTTACATAATGAGATTCAGTATTATAATCTTACTAATCAATTAATTAGTTATGTTGCTTTAGAAAAGGAATATGCATGGGCTTTTTTAAATGAATTATTTTATTTAATAGAATTATATTTGAAGGCATTTAAAGGACAAAAGAAAACTGGCCATGAATTTGAAGAAGGATTGAACGCATTTATTCAATCATATGTCATTATTTTACTTATAGATATAAGATTACCGACTGTTAGGTTATATATTATTAGGCGTATTGTGGATGAATGCGAAAAAGAATCAGATAATCAAAAAAGAATTAAACTGATAGAGGAATCCATTAAAAAGTACAGATATGTAAAAGAACAGATTGAAAGATTTGGAAATGCGTTGAAAGAAGAATTATCAATCGCGACTTTGTCTATTGAACAGAATATGTTAGAAGCTAAAATTGATTATTATAAGAATTACTACTATCCTAGAAAAAAAACAAAGCATAACAATATTGAGTACAACGTATCAATGTTTTTTAAAGCTGTAGATTCTTTAAAGAAATAGTATTCGACGGACAATATTTATAGATAATAATTAATTAGAGAGGTTTTAAGTTGTGTTTAGATTAAAAAAATGGTATTTAAAACAAAAAGGCTATTTTTGCCGTGTCGGTGAAAAGTGGGACAATAGTAATTTATCCCATGAAAATATACATAGTTATGTAGATAGAGTACTTGAATATGAGACTGAAACACGTAGAAACGGCCAACCAACTGAAGAATATATATTAGCTAGTAGTGGGGAAAAAATAAATGAAGATTTAAGAAGTGGTACTAATGATCACAAAGAAATTCTAGAGGTATTTGATAAATATAAAGTAAAAGAGGATATAACTACTTATAGAACGGTTAGTCCTCGGATATACAAATTAATGGAGAAAAATGCTAAAAACTTAAATGGAGTAGATTTGTTTGAACTTGGAATTTTACACACTTCATTAATAAAAGGGTACGAATCAAGAGAAGAAGGTTACAAATTACGGGTAAAAGTAAAAAAAGGAACACCAGCTTTCTATGTAGGTAATTTAACAGGCGAAGAAAGCCATTATTATGAGGTGATTGTAGTTAATAATTTAAAATTAAAAATCATATCTATTGAAGATTACTATATAAATTGTGAAGTAGTATAATTGGAATCAATTCTGTTAGTTGTTCATAATAAGCCAATTATTTTTTTAATGAACTTATTACTTAAAAACCGCATCATCAACTGATAAGCAGAAGCTTATCACAAATAAAACTAAAAATGGAGTAACTATTAATATAGTATAAATTCAATATGGTGATAAAACAGCAAAAAAATAAAATATAACATCATAATGGTGATGTGAATATATTATACAAAAGGGGAATATAATGTTGGAATTAATTACTGATTTTTCAAAAAAGTCTTTTAAAAATTACAGTATGAAAGAAGAATTAAAATTCAATGCTATAAATATAATATACGGAGTTAATGGGAGGGGAAAAACTTCATTAGCTAGAGGTATTAAAGAAATAATAGAAGAAAATAATCCAGATAGCTTGAGGTATTTTTACACTGATTATATTCATGAACTTCTTTTACTAGAAGATTCCAATAAATTTAAGGGGGTAAAAGCAACATTTGGTACAAAAAATGTAGAAATTGAAAATAAAATAATCAAGCTGAAAAATGAAGTTGTTGATATGACGGATACTAAAAAGTTACTAGTTGAGAAGAGAAGGAAGTTAAGAGAACTAATAAACGAAATACATAAGTCAAGAAAAGGGAATCTTAAAATATCATTAAAATCATCAAGTAAAAGTATAGAAGAAGTAATAGCTATTTATGAAAAAAATTTAAAAGATGCTAAAAAAATAGAGCCTAATATAGAAAGTATAAGAAATTTTGTAGCGAATGATGAAACACTTAATCATAAATATAATAGCATTTATGAAGTTATGATTCCAAGCCTAAAAATTGAAAATTATAATGTAGATAGATTAACAAAGATTTTACAAAATAATTATACAGATATAAAAATTCCTAGTTTTGAAGTTATAGATTGGTTGCGTAATGGTTTAGAATTGCATAATGCTGAAGAGAGTATATGTAAATTTTGTGGAAACAATTTAAATTATAATTTGATTAAAGAAAAAATAGAAATATATTTATTAAATGAAAAGAAAAAAGATTTTGATTATCTTAAAGATGTCGAAAAATCAATTGAACAATTGTCGGATAATTATGAACAATATTTATCTAATATTGATATATTTGTTAATGAATTAGGGGTCCAAAAGTCAGAAGAAGAAAGTTTGGGAGACTCAATTGATGAAATTAAGAGAATTTTAAAACAAAAATTAGGAAATATGGAGAATGACAATCTTAAATTTCCTTCTGATGATTACATTACATTAATAAGCAGATTATCTGAAATTGAAGAGGAATGTAAGGAAAAGAAGAAAATAAAATTAAAAGAATTAAATAAAAAAATAGAAAATATAAATGTAATAGTTACTGGCTCTATAAGTTTAGAAATATTAGAGAATCAAACTATAAGAGAAGAACTTTCAAGTATTCAATATGAAGAAAATGAATGTAAGAACCAAGAACAACTAAATGAGGAAATTAATGCAAAAATATCGAAATTACATGAAAATCAATCGGGTTATAATGATTTTAAAATTTACTTAAATGATGTATTTGAAAGTATTAATTTACATATTAGGTTGAAATCTGATGAAACTACACAAAATTATTATCTTTATCATGATTTAGAAAATATATCACTAAATATAAAAGATATAAGTGAAGGAGAGAAAAATCTAATAGCATTTTTATTTTTTTATTTTGAACTTTTTGAGGATGAGAAACAAGAAACCATTAAAAGTAACATTACTACGCTAATCATTGATGATCCTATTAATAGCTTCGACGAAGCAAATAGATTTTACGTTTTAGAATTAATTAAAAAAGTACTTAAAAGCAAATTTAATCAAATATTTATATTTACCCATTCTTGGAATGACTTTTGTGATATAACTTATAGATTAAAAGGGGAAAATCATAATTTTTATGAAGTGTACAAAGATCATCAGGGAACTAGTTTTTTAGAAAAATTTAAGAAAGTAAAGACGCCTTATAAAAAGTTATTTCAAGAGATTTACGAGTTATCGAGAAAAAGTCAAAAGGACATAGTTGAGGAAGATTGCTATTACTATCATTCAATAAATAGCATTAGAAGAGTGTTTGAAGAATTTTTAAGTTTTAAGTTAAAAAATAGTGACCTAGCTCAGAAATCAAACCAACCAGAAATTGAAGAAGTTTATAGAAAAATGACAGGCAATGAAATGAGTAATAACAAAAAAATAAAGTTAGGATCATTTTTAACAATTATAAATGTATTGTCACATAAACCATACAGAGCAATAGATGTAATTGGTTCAGCAAAATTTTTGATGAGGTATATTGAAGATGTAGATAAAGCTCATTATGATGCTATGAAGGATTGAATTAATGCTCGTATAATTTTGGTGTTCAAAACAAGAGTTTAAAATTCAGGGAGACAACATATTAAAATATTTCTATCTTAATTTAAAGTATGAGAAATGTGTAAGTTCGAATAAAAAACTTCCCAATATTCTTACAACACAAATAAGTAGGACTGTTATTAAGTAGTCTAAAAAATGAGTTTTGGAAGAAATGGAATCGAAGTATTGTAAATTAGTGGAGGTAAGTTAGATGGAAAGTAAGGTACATAAAGAATTATTAGATACATTTAAGAATTTAAAACCTATGAATTTGACTGAAGAGAGATTACCTTCTATTCGTTCTGCTAATAAAATGTTATTAAAACCTTATACTGATGAAAAAATTACCCAAAAGGAATATTATGCTGCGCATGATGACGATATACAGATTAGATTGAAAGTATATTCGCCAGTGGATCAGAAAGGGAAGTTGCCAGTCGTGCTATTCATTCATGGTGGAGGTTATATGTTTGGTTCAGTTGAAGGTAATGATGCTAAGTGTGCGAAATACGTTGAGGATGTGGATTGTGTTGTGGTCTCAGTAGATTATCGACTTGCACCTGAAAATCCTTATCCAGCTGCAATAAACGATTGTTACCTGGCACTTCAATGGATTGTAAATCACTCAGAGAATTTGAATGTTGATATTGAACGGCTTGCAGTAGTTGGTGGAAGTACAGGTGGTGGCTTAACAGCTGCTTTAACATTATTGGCAAGAGATCGTAAGGGACCAAAAATTAAATTTCAAATGCCATTATTTCCTATGATTGATGCTTCTTGTTCAACATATTCTAGTAATGAATTTAAAGATCAACGTGTATGGAGTAAAGCACTTAATAGATTTGCATGGTCAATGTATTTAAAAGGGGTAGAGGGAGAGATTCCGAAATATGCTTCACCGATGCATGAAACAGATTTTAGTAACTTACCTCCTACATATACTACAGTAGGGTCGTTAGATCCATTTAGAGATGAGACAATGAATTATGTGCAAGTCTTAACAGAAGCGGGCGTGCCTGTAGAATTTCATTTGTATCCAGGAGGATATCACGAATTCGAAGCAATGGTACCAGAAGCTAATATTAGTAAAAAGGCGATTGATGAATCTATTACTGCACTGAGAAACGGACTAAATTGTTAGTACTAAAATATAACTAAAGAGGAGGAAATAGAGTAATGACTGTAGAAAATTTACCTTTGAAGAATAAGTGTGTTTTTATTACTGGTGTAGGCAAGAAAAGTGGTATTGGATATACAGTTGCATTGGAATGTGCAAAGCAAGGGGCATCAGTATATATTCAATATTTTGAAACAGAAGAACAACCAACATCAATTGAGAGCGCTAAAAAAGATATACAAGAACATATTATAGAAGGCGCAAGCTTCAAGCATATACATGCCAATTTTGAGAATGATAAATACATTGCCGATGTTCAATCATTCTTTAAACAAAATGGACCGGTTGATTTTCTAATATGTAATCATGCACTTTCAGGTTATGATGGTTATTTATTAGAAACAACAGCAGAAAACTTAGAGAAACATTGGCAAATTAATACGAAGTCCAGTATATTACTATCTAAATTATTTGTTGAACAACATATTCAAAAAGAAAAAGGCAAAATCATTTTTATGACTTCAGGTCAAAGCCTAGGACCTATGCCCAATGAGATAAGCTATGCATTATCCAAAGGAGCACTGGTTGAAATTGTAAAATCATTAGCACATGATTTGGCTACTAAAAATATTACTGTGAATGCAATAAATCCAGGTGTAACCAATACAGGTTATTTAGATGACTACGATTTGCAAGATTGGATTGATACTAATTTTCCATTTGGGAGATTGAGTATGCCACAAGATACAGCAAATCTAATTGCTTTCTTACTTTCTGATAGAGGCTCTTGGATTACAGGACAGATTATTAATAGTGAAGGTGGATTTATTAGATAATTACTATTCAACTTGAAGATAAATTTGTATATAGATTATCAGTACTTTAGATCAAAATGCAAGAGTAGTTAATAATGCACTTGCTTAATTAGTGTATGATATGAGAATTGATGGAAGTGATAGTTTGACTTTTTTATATACTCTCATGCTACATTTAGATTTTGCTAGAATATAAAATTACAACATACTATCTCGATAATTTAAATAAAAGTAAAAATAGGACAGAAATTACTGACAAAAAATGAATGAACTCATTAGGAAAGTAATAAAAAGTTTAAGCTTACATCTCGAAATTTAAGTTAAAGGCGTTCGGTAATGATATGTAATTGCGAAGGTCCAAAAGGTCTTAATGACTTTTGTATATCTAACAAATGGTTGTGGCTCTCACATTGAACTTCTACACAGTAGTTATAATAGCCTGCCATGCGATACACCTTCTCAACATTCTTCAGACTGTTTAAGATTTCCTCTAGTTCGTTACACTTGCTTGTTTTGATGTGTATAAAAGCTGATATTTGGTTTTTTAGACGTCCTGTTTCAATAGTGAATTTTGAAATAATATTAGTGTCTAATAATTTTTCGATACGCTCTTTTACAGCAGGTTGTGATAGATGAACCATTTGTGAAAGCTGTTTATAAGATAATCGGCCATTTTCTTTTAAAAGTGTGATTAATAATTTATCAGTATTATCCAAATGAATAACTCCTTATTAAATAAAGTTTTAAGTGAATATACTTTATTTATATCATGTAATACAGTATTTTCAACTATTATACTTTTATTTAGGAGGGATGGAAATGAAGGTGTTTGGATTAGCACATATTGCTATTATGGCAGAAAATTATGAAGAAACGATTTCGTTTTATACAAATTTACTACAATTTAAAAAAGCCCATCATTGGAGTTTAGAAGAATACCATATTAAAGAAGCATGTATGCTACGTTCGTTAGATGGACAAACATATATTGAAGTATTTGATAAATATGCGAGCGTTCCACGTGAGGGCAACAAACTTAAGAAACAGAATGAGAATATACATGGGCATGTATTACACTTTGCGTTAACAGTAGATTCGATAAAAGAAGTAGTAGCTCATTTAAAGCACAATAACGTTAAAATACTTAACGCATATGAATCATTATCATTAGGTCAGCCAGTAGTTGAAGTCGTAAATGCAATTATTGAAGGTCCAAACGGTGAAATCATTGAATTACTAGAACCAGTAAAATTTTGATTGTATTATAAATGAAATTAAAAATGAGTTATATATAATCCTCTTACGTATAAAATATGTAAGAGGATTTTTTATATAATTAAAGACTAACATCTGTAATAAAATAGTTGAAAGTTGGTTTAAACTTTTCTCTTCGTAAATAAATGTAAGGAGATACCATAAGGATCTTTTACATAACCATACCCTTCAGTATAGAACTCTGGACTAAATGCTTTTAATACCTCACTGCCTTTTTTTATTAACTGATCATACACACGTTTAGTTTCTTCTACGTGGTCAAAAGTGATACAAAGAGATATATTATTACCTTGGGTTATAGGCAAACCTTCAGTGTCATCTGCAATCATAATTTTTATATCTCCAAATTGAAGGACACATTGGTCAATTTTATTTAAGTCATTTTCATCGATGTTAAGTTGCTTATCTATCGGTCTATCCTTAATGCGTTGGATATACAGCGTTTTAGCATCAAATAGTTCTTCATACAACCTTTTCAAACCATCTGCATTTTCAGAAATTAAAAAATAGGGACTTACTTGAAAATTCATAGTTTTTCCTCCTTAGATTTGTTATAAATAGAGTATATACTTTATTGGTATCAACTATTGATACTAAAAGGGGAATAAAAATGAAAAAATCTGTTAGGTTATATCATATGATTGAATATTGTAATGAAAATAGAAAGTTCAAGCTAATTGATTTAATGTCAGAATTTAATATTTCTCGTAGTACTGCTTTAAGGGATATAAAGGAAATTGAAGCATTAGGAGTGCCTTTATATAGTAGTACAGGGAAAAATGGTGGCTATACGACTATAGGTAATCGAAACCAAACGAAAATAGCAATCACAGACGAAGAATTGAAAGCTTTAGTATTTACGCTTTCAAGTATTTCAAATGTGAGTAAGCTACCTTTTCAAACAGAATACCAAGAAATATTAAAAAAGTTATATAATAATTCGAATAAAAAAGAACTGATAAACCAGTATAATGGGGTATTTCAATATTTTAATGAAGATACATATCAGGTCAAAAGTTATAAATTATTTAATGAAATCATTAGATTAACAATTGGTAGTAAGTCATTTAAAATCTGTTATTCACAAAACTACTTGAATGGTCAATATAAAGGTATTGGTATCTTATATAAAAATCAAAAGTGGTACTTCGTTGTTGTTAATATAGGATCAAAATTAGTGAAGTTGTTAAATATTTCTAAAATAAAAGAAGTATATGAAATAGGAGAAACTCAAGAATGTAATGAAATAACTATGCAGAATTTTCAACAGTTCATGATTGAAAACGAAAATACGATTGATATACAAATTAGAAGTAATATTATTGGATTAAATATCTTGAAAGGATACCTATGGAGTGACTATATGATTGAAAATATTAAAGAAGAGGCATATTTGTTTAAATCAAAAGTGAACACGAAAGATATAGATTTTATAGCTAAATTAATAGTCACATGTGGTGACAATGTCAAAGTGGAATCTCCTATTAGTTTGAAAAATGCTGTTAAAACTGAATTAACCAAAATAATAAGTATGTACTAATAGCAAATTAATCTTAATTTTGATGAAAAAAGGTGGTAAAGGAGGGTACCATATAAATGAAAAGTACAAACATATGTAGTTGAGCCGTTAAACAAACTGAAAACCGCATCACTAACTGATAAGTAGAAGCGTATCACAAATAAAACTAAAAAATATGAGTAAGTAGATGAAGAGTGTAAATCAGATTAATTATAATAATGAATCAAATCTAAAGAGAGTAGAGACTAATTCTTCATTAGTTTAAATATAGTAATTTGTCGGAAATAGGTATAAAAAAATTAAAATTAGAAAGGGTAATAGTGTCATGGGAATAAAGCTTAATAAACATCACCGATTATTAGATGTTTCAGATGATTTATTGTATTTATCTCAAAGAGATGACGAAAAAGTAGCTGAGGACAACATGGACTCTAATTATGAATTGAAAAACTAAAACGTATTATATCTAAGATGGAAGATGAAACGATTACAACATCTTGTCGTTTATATGTTATATAAATATTTTAGAAAAACGGAATATATTTGCTTTAGTTTAAAAAGTATAATAATAAAATACTCCGTAACTTACCCTGTTCCTATATGTGATGGAGTATTTTTTTGTATAATTTAAAATGAACGAATTAATTCAAATATTGACAGATACATTACTGGTTATGCAACTCATAAAGTAACAGGAATTAGACAATATGTTATATCAGAACTTAGAACAGGTAAAAGCAATTTAAATAACTTATCTCTTAATTAGGTTGAGAAGTTGTAATATTTCAAATAAAGTGTTTAAAGTCAGAGTATGATTAAGACATTCCAAAAGCCTTCTCACTTATAGAAAATCAACAAAAACTTGATGATTAAACAGATGTACAAAGAAGATATATTACACAAACTGGATTTAACTTTGAGGATTATATTAATAGTTTAGACAATAACAAGTGTACTTAAATGAATAGAGAGGTACTATATATTCTCTACAATCTAAATAGGAATTATAAAGTGAAAGAAATCTATTCGCTGAATTTGAACTTACGTATATATTAAGGTTTATATTAAATCGTGATCCTAAATTTTAAATTTTGTTTACAAAAAATTATACTAAAGGTATATTAATTATATATTAATCTAAAGGTGAAAAAATGTATCAATTAAATTGCAACCACATTGGAGAACTCATAAATGTTTTAAAACATCATCAACATATACATTCTTTAGAGTTTTTTAGAAAGTATAAAAAACCTTTTAACTTAAACAAAAAAAGAGTTGATGATATACTTAGTTCAAATGGAGATGAAATTATTTTAGATTTTGCATTTGAAGATTATATAAATAATTATTGTCGTAAATTATTATTTAAACAATTGGTCATAGTCCAAGAATTAAAGCAAAAAGATATTCATTTATCATCATCAAGACTAAAACAACCTCAATCAAGATTATCTAAATTGATGACATATCGTTTTGAAAAAAATGAAAAAGGAAAAATACCAATAAATAAATGCCTGAATGATTTATTCGGGGTAAGATTTATTTGTAAATTTGATGATTTAGAGCAAGCATTAGAAATTTTATCTAATTATTTTTCTAATGAAAAGCGTATTAAATTTATTAAGAAAGATAATTATGGTTATAAAGCAATACATATTTATATATATGGTGAAAATAATTCGTATTTTCCTTGGGAAATTCAGATATGGAATTATAAAGACGAGGAATCTAATAAAATTTTGCACTCTAAACATAAACAAGGTTATCTAGAGTGGACTAAAACTTTGAATAAGCAGAGGTGATTAAAAATGTATGAACATTTTGTAATAATTACACCCTATCATAAATTAGGGCATAGAATTGGTTGGCATAAAGTATTGGATAATGATAAAGATTATAAAGAAGTAAATGATGTTTTAGAAAAAGTAGTGAAAAAAGTAGGTGATTTAAAAGTATCATCTCATGTAATTTCAACTGATTCGAGAAATGTCCAGTCAATCAAAGATAAAGATAGTTTCTTTCATGATGTAGCTTTTTTTGAAGACGAACTTCAGTTTATTGATATGTACAAAAATGAAATAGAATTAACAGCAGGTGATGTAGCTAAATTTATTTTGAGCGTTGGAGAAAATATAACACATTTGAAATTACAAAAGCTATTATATTTGTGCTATGAAGATTTTATGAAGCTCACTGGTACTAGTCTATTTAAAGATAAAATATATGCGTATAAATACGGTCCAGTCGTAAAAAGTGTTTATGATATGTATTCAGATAAGGGCTATAGTAAATTAGATTTTAAGGAAGATGATAGTGTCTTTCTTTCAAAAATTGATATGCTAATTAAACCATCTTATAGTAGAATATTGTTTTCTGAAGCAGGATCTGGTGCTTTAAAATCAATATTAGATACTTTAGAAAAATTCATTGAATTTTCAGCTCGTGACTTAGTAGACTACACTCATCAAAATGGTACTGCATGGTCAAAAGTTTATAAAGAAAATATTTTCAACATAGAAATAACTGATGAAGTCATAGAACAGAGTTTATCTTATTAAAAAGCCCCACCTTAATGAAGTGGCCCCCAAAAATTAATCCGAAATTTTAATTTTTGGGTGGGCGTGATTTATGTGTGTTT
>NZ_JAJNHW010000010.1:0-102923 GCF_022386695.1 Mammaliicoccus sp. D-M19
ATGATATTTGATAGACATGCCCATTTAAAGTATAGATATGGTAACAGAAAATTTTGGTGTAAAGGATTTTATGTAGATACAGTTGGTAGAAATAAAAAAGTGATAGAAAATTATATAAGAAATCAATTACAAGAGGATATAGTAGCAGAACAATTAACAATGATAGAGTACATAGATCCTTTTACTGGGGAAGAAACTCGAAAGAAGACAAAATAAAACAACCCTTTTAAGGGTTGCTGGGAAAGTAGTACATTTGGCTGATCTTCTCAGTGCCCTTTTAGGGCTGGTCAGTAATAGAAGCTTATAGCCGCAGAACAAACCACCCGTTAAACGGGTGGTTTTGATTTTTGAGAGGGGGTGAATCTATGGGGGATGGGGATCAGTAGATTCACTTTTCAAAATTAGAAATATAGGAAAACATATAGTCATTTTATAAATTTGGGCTCAAGTCTTGTCTTAAAGCAGGAGTAAAGCCAAGAGATCGCCTAAGTCTTGGCTTAAAGAGGTAGTAAAGCCAAGAGATCCCCCAAGTCTTGGCTTAAAGTAGGAGTAAAGCCGAGAAGAGCCCAAATTCTTTGATTAAGAAGGTACTATTCTATAAATAAAAATAACTTTTATGTTTCCCCTTCTTTTTAAAATGACGTTTACATACTCTTCTGATAGCATGCGCATCCGCACCACACCACAGTTCTGCTTCTTTCAATGTAAATGGCCCATTTTTTAATACGTATAATTCTTTTAAATTTTCTAAGTAGAGTAACTGTCTCTGTATCTGTCTTGAGCAATACATGCAATGACCGAATCTCATCCGTTTTTCTAATTGTATTTGGTTGATTTTACGGCAATGTGGGCATCTTAAGCCTGGTTTGATTTGTTCGAATGGAATTATATGTCTAGGGTAGGTCTTCGAAAAATCTTGTTTAAGTGTTTTGATTTTATTGAGGATGGCTCTATTTTCGTCTACTTTAAAATTATTAAATAGCTTTGGAATTTTGTGTAACTCTGTTGGTAACAGTACCTGTTTACGATTAGGTATGTCAGAGTGAAGTGTAAATGTGGGGTTTGTAAAGACGAGATAAGATATTATATCTCGTTTAATATTGAGATGTGATTTAATCAGTTCGAGTTCATATTCGGCTCTTTTCATTTGTAAAAAAGGGGTTTGGAATATATTCCCGTAACTATTTTTCATTTGATTATCGATGATATAGTAGTCGCCTTTATAGTGTTTGACTTCTAAATTGATTATCATATCATCATCTACAATGAGGAAATCGAGTTGAATTTTGTTCTTTATATTTAATTCAATGTTATGTACATAATTTAACTTAAGTTCTTGTTCTAACATTTGTTGTACAATTTGTTCACCTTCTTCACCTTGGATTTGTCGATAAATTTCTTGGGTGTCTTGATTGGCATCTATTCGACCAAAGATTGCCTTATTATATCGTGTGAGTTCCATCTATCAACCTCCTATTTTTTTACATTTATTATATATAATATTCCACTAAAATACAAATAAAAACATTTTAGAAACCATTTATCCTGATTACCAAAATGTTTTTACCATAACTTATTTGAGTTTTTCAGCTAATTCGATATATATGCCTTCTGGACCCTTGATATAACACAATTTATACATGTCTTCGAATTGCGTAATTTCTCCAATCACATTGGAAGATGTTGTGGCCAATTGTTCTACAACTTGTTCAATATTTTGAACTGAAAATGCAAAATGACTAGCGCCTATATTTCTTGGGAAATGTAAAGATTTGTTAGTCGTTGTTGATTGGTCACGAAATTGTATGAGTTCTATAGCTGTTTCATCGTGAGGAACTTTCATCATAGCAATACTTGCTTCTAAAGCATCTACACCATAAATATTGTCGATCCATTCACCATTAATATTTTGTTCTCCGATCAGTTCCAATCCTAACGTAGTAAAAAATGCTTTAACAGATTCTAAATCTTCAACGATAATACCTACATGATCCATTTTATTTAATTTCATGTTTACATCTCCAATTCAGTTAATAGTTATATTATAACTATTATATCTGTTGAGACGGTTATTTCCTAACAGCATGAACAATATAATTCATATCTTTTTTATATCGTTTCATTGTTTTAAACATATTAAAGAACATAGATCGATTTTCTTTCTTTAAGGCATTTTTAATAATTTTAAATGTACCTAGAACACCTTCATCTCGTATCATGCCAGCAGGTGTCATAAGTGTTAATGCGCCGATGTGCGATTCTATTTGTTTGAAACCAGCATCTTGATAAAGTTTGTACCACTCTGCTGTTGGTAGTGGGGTTACTTTCACGTTAATGGCATCACTTAAATGATAGATGATTTCATCTTTAGATTTAACATTAATAATTGCGATATCATGTGTTAATACGATGCCGCCTGGTTTTAAGACACGATAATATTCTTTTAATGCTTGTTCTTTCGCTTTGATTGGCAACATTGTAAGCATCGCTTCATTTAATACGATATCAAATTGTTCATCTTCAAATGGTAAGTTCATCGCATTAGCTTTTTGAACATTAATTAAATGAGATAAGTTTGCAGATGATACATTTTTAATACCTTTTTCTAGAGCTTTAGCATTTAAGTCGACACCTTCAATTCTACATCCGTAAGTTTTCGCAATTTGCATAGCTGTCGTACACATATTGCATCCAACTTCTAATACATATTTATCTCTCGTAAAATGGCCTTTTTTAATGAGCCAATCTGTCGCAATTTTTCCACCGGGTCTTAATCGTTTCTTACCTAACTTTGCTAAAAATGTATGTCCAGCTTCTTTTTTCATAATGAATCATTCCTTTAAAAAGTTTTTAAAGTAGATGTTTGTATTTCTTGAATAATACGTGGTTTTCTAAATGAACATGTTCATGTGTGTCGCGTTCTAATTGTTCTAAACGTTGATAGACAAGTCTCCATGTACCACATGCTTCTAGAGGTGGTTGGTAATCATTTGTGATGGCACGTATCTCTCGTAATAATTGTCCTGCTTCGTCATGGTCATCAACTAGGGATGTAATGGTTTCGTTTAATTGATTAACTTGTTTACCTGCTGATACATCTAAAAGTTTAGGGAACGACTGATGATCTTCTTCGTCAATATGTTCTAATAATGCAGACTTCAATTTAGTATATAAGTCCTTTAGTTCTAATAAATATGGATGACTTGGACCGTGAACTTTAGCCAACTTTGTAACATAAGGTGTTAAGTTTTGGAACTCAGTTCTCAATACTTCATGATATCGAGATTGAATGTACTGAATAAGTGAAGCAGCATCTAAATATTTAATATCAATTCCACAATTTTGTTGATCGACAGGTATGCTATTGAGTTGATTTAACAATGTTTCTAAATCGACCTTTTTATTATTAGACACAGCTTGATCAATGGATACATCACCTCCACAACAAAAGTCGATACCGTATTTACGGAAAATATCAGCAGACTTTGGAATATCTGTTACGACATCAGCAACATGACGCTCTTTAGTAATCATGTAATGACCTCCTTTAAAATATTTACCTTCTATATATCTCAATTATATTATATGAGAAACATTCTCAGTATTAGGGAGTTCCATGAAAATAACATAAAATTGTAAAAATATGGTATGAAAAGATGTCGATAAAATTTATTACGATATATCGCTTGACTCTTTTCGATATATCGGATAATATAACGATATATCGAAAAGGAGAAAGGTGATTATATGTTTAGAAGAAATTTTGAGGGAAGATTTAACAATCACAGAGGCCATATGATGAATCGTGATGGCTTTGATTTTGGAAAAGGTTTTGGCGGTCATCCGGGAAGAGATCGTTTCTTTAAGAAAGGGAACTTACAATTTATTATTTTAAAAATGTTAAAAGAAGAACCGAAACATGGTTATCAAGTCATTAAAGATTTAGAAGAAAGATTTAAAGGATTCTATGCACCAAGCCCAGGTTCAGTTTATCCAATTTTGCAAATGTTAGAAGATAGAGACTTTGTATCAATTTCTAAAGATGGTAATAAAAAAGTTTATACAATTACAGATGAAGGCGAAGCATTTTTAAATGAAAACATCAATCAAGATGAATTTACGAAACGATTAGAAGGATTCCAAAATGTTGATATTAAAGCAATGGAAGATGCACGAAATCAACTTAGAGATTTATTTAAAGAAATTATGTTAGCAGGAAGAGAAGCAGTGGAAGATGATGAGAAAAAAGCGAAATTCGAATCATTTATAAATGAAACAAAAGAAAAAGCAAAAAACTTATATAAAAACTAAAAAGAAGGTAAAAATGTTGAAAAGCAATAAAAATAATAAAGTAGCAATTATTGGTGGTGGTCCTGGTGGCTTAATGCTCGGTTTGTTACTACAAAAACAAGGAATTCCATTTACTATATTTGAAAAAGGTGAACGTGATATTAACGGCAACAGAGGTGGTTCATTAGATATTCACGAAGAATCAGGACAATTGCCGATTAAAGAAGCTGGTCTTATTGAAACATTTAAAAGTATGGCAAGATTTGAAGGCGAAGACACAAAAATTCTTGGACCAGATGGCACATTGTATTTTGAAGATGATGCTGAAGGTGAAGGCGGAAGACCAGAGATTGATCGTGGCGAACTTTGCGATATGATTCTTAACGAAATTAATCCAGAAAACATCCGTTATCATTATGAATTTAAAGCAATCGAAACGTTAAATAATCATAAAGTGAAAGTTACTTTTAATCATAATGTGAGTGAAATCTTTGATGTTGTAGTAGGTGCAGACGGATCCTTTTCTAAAGTGAGACCATTTATTACAGAGCAAGAAATCGGCTACACAGGCATATCAATGGTCGAACTAAACATTTCTGATGTGAAACAACAATTTCCAGATTTAGCTGCTTTTAATAAGAATGGTAAAATAATGGCGCTTGGCGGGGATCAAGCTATACTTGGACAATTAAACGGTGATGGATCGATTAAAGTTTATGTCACTTATCGCATGCCATATAAAGATTTAGATACGTATAAAGCTTTGTCACCCGAACAACTAAAATCACGTTTATTACAAGATTTTAAAGATTGGGATAAAGAGCTGTTAAAATACATTTCATATGCCGATGATAAAGTTCTGTTTAGAAGAATTTATAAATTGCCAATTGGTTTTAAATGGGAACGTCAATCGAATGTGACATTGTTAGGTGACGCTGCTCACGTTATGAGTCCATTCGCTGGTGAAGGTGTTAATACAGCTTTATATGATGCGTATTTATTAGCACGTGCATTTAAAAATCATGACAATTTAGAAGATGTGATAACAGCATACGAAGATGAAATGTACAAAGCTTCTGAAGAGCACGCACAAGAATCTCAAGATAATTTAGAGTTAATGTTTTCAGATAATGCTGCTGAAAAAATGGGCAGTATATTTACAGATGTAGAACAAATGTCATAAAAATTCTTACTGTGTAGATGATTAATTTACGTTATACTTCAATTAAGGAAGAACTGAATGGAGTGATAACATGGTCAATCAAAGAGATCAATGGTCATCTAAGATAGGATTTATTATGGCATCAGCAGGTGCTGCAATCGGTATTGGCGCAATATGGAAGTTTCCTTATGTTGCAGGTCAATTCGGTGGTGGCGCCTTCTTATTGTTATTTATTATATTTACATTATTTATCGGATTACCGATGTTGATTTCTGAATTTATCATTGGACGTGCAACAAACAAAGAAGCTGTTGCTGCCTATGATACGCTAGCACCCAAATCACCATGGAGAATAACGGGAAGACTTGGTGTTATTGGATGTTTCTTATTATTATCCTTTTACAGTGTTGTAGGTGGTTGGATTACAATTTATACAGCATTAGGATTAACAGGCAATCTTATATCTGATGATACAAATTACAGTAAAGTCTTTGAACAAATTATAGGAGAGCCATTTACTGTATTAATCGGTGTGTTTGTCTTTATTTTAATGAATGTTGTTGTGTTAAACTTCGGTATTAAAAAAGGTATTGAACGTGCAAATAATGTATTAATGCCTTTATTATTTATATTCTTTATTATTCTTGTTGCGAGAGCAGTAACTTTAGAAGGCGCATCTGAAGGATTATCGTTCTTCTTTAGTTTCAACTTTGAAGACTTCTCAGCTGAAGGCGTGTTATATGCGTTAGGTCAGTCATTCTTCGCGTTAGCTGTGGGATTCTCATGTATGGTTACTTATAGTTCGTATTTAAGTAAAAAAGAAAGTTTACCAACGTCAGCTATGTCGGTATCGATTATGAATATTATCGTGTCTATATTAGCGGGAATGGCGATATTCCCAGTTGTATTTGCTTTTTCATTAGAACCTACTGAAGGTCCTGGATTATTATTTATCGTATTACCTAATGTATTTGGCCAAATGGCATTTGGTTCAGTATTCTTAACGTTATTTTTACTGTTATTCTTATTTGCGACATTGACTTCTTCATTTAGTCAATTTGAAATTATCATTTCAGCTTTTGAAAAAGAAGGCAAAAGATCGCGTTCAAAAATAGTATGGGTATTAGGATTACTGACATTTATCGCTTGTATTCCATCATCACTGTCATATGGTGTTCTTGCAGATGTTTCGATTTTTGGGAAGTCTATATTTGATGCTACAGATTATTTAGTGAGCAACATACTATTGCCAATTGGCTGTTTACTAATCGCAATATTTATTTCGTTTAGAATGGATCAAGCTATTGTAAAAAGAGAATTCCAAATGGGGAATCAACTTTCTTTAAAATGGTTTAAATTATGGAAATTCTTAATGAGATATATCATTCCGATTATTATACTTATCGTATTTATATGTTCGCTTTAATTCTGTCATGAAATCCATGAAATGAGGTATAGCAAATGGAGTTTAAACAGTTAAAATATTTTGTGGAAATTGTTAGAAATGGTGGTATGACACAAGCTGCAGAACATTTATTTGTAGCGCAATCTACAATTAGTAAAGCTGTAAAAAATCTTGAAAATGAATTTGATGTCACGCTATTTGATCGTTCACAAAAACACATTAAACTAACAGATACTGGCGAAGTATTTTACGATAAAGCAGTAGAATTCTTAACGCTATTTGATCATTTGACGCTCGAATTGAATGATATCTTTGAAGTGCAACGTGGACATATTAGATTAGGGTTGTCACCTATGATTAAAGTGGATCTTATAACAGACAGTCTTGAGAATTTTCATGGTAAATATTCTAACGTCACATACGAAGTTACTGAAGGTGGCGGTAAAGCGGTAGAACATTATATTAATAAAGATGAAGTAGATATTGGTGTGACGACATTACCTGTAGATTCATCTAAATATAACAGCGTGCCACTTTATAAAGAGGAATTGTTTTTAGTAGTGAATAAGTCACATAAACTTGCAGAGAGACATCAAGTATCAATCAGTGAATTGAAAGATGAAGAATTTGTTTTGTTCCACGATGACTACTATTTAAGAGATATGATTATTGAGAACTGCCGGAAAGAAGGCTTCTATCCAAAGACAGTTGCTAAAATATCACAGCTTACCTTTATCAGCAATATGATAGAAAGAGGACTTGGTCTATCTATTGTGCCACGAAGTATTGCTGAACAAATGAGTGATGATGTGACAATGATTGAACTTGAAGGTGAAAAGATATATTGGCATCTCGGATTAATTTGGAAAAAAGGTGCCTATGTTAACAGAGTTACGAAAGAATGGATATTATTTCTAAAAGAATCATTAATCAAGAAACAGGCTGGAACATAATGTTCTAGCCTGTTTCTTGCTATGAACAATAAAAATATAATTGAACTATTCCGAAGTGGAATAGTTGTAATCGATAATATGTATTTTATTAATACTTTGAACCGTCCTATAATATTGTCTATAACGTCTTATTAAAAGGATGAGTTTATATGATTAAATTGTTTATAAAGATACTTTTTCAAGTATCTCTCATATATATGATTACTCAAATTGGTAAATGGCTTCAAGAAATATTACATATACCAATTGCAGGTAGTATTGTTGGACTAGCATTATTATTTTTATTACTTCTAACAGGTATTTTACCTGAACGATGGATAGAAGTCGGTGCTAATAAATTAATTAATGTTATGATTTTGTTTTTCGTGCCTTCAATTGTAGGTATTATGGATATTGCAGATCAGATTGGACCAGGTTATATCATTATGGTCGTGTTACTCATTGTGAGTACAAGTTTAGTAGCACTGTCATCTGGTTATGTTTGTGAGAAGTTTTTAAATATTAATAAAACGGATAAGGAGAATGCATCATGATTATACAATCTTTATTGATGGTACTTTTAACATTAGCTTGTTTTATCATCGCTAAGAAACTACAAATTAAATATAAACATCCTATTCTTAATCCAGCACTGATTGCTTCAATTATGATTGTCGCAATTTTATTAGTCTTAGGTATGAATTACAAAGACTACATGGTAGGTGGTTCATGGATTCATCAATTTTTAGATTGTTCAGTTGTGAGTTTAGCGTATCCGTTATATAAATACAGAAAGTTGATTGTCGCGAACTTCAAAATTATTATTTCAAGTGTATTGGCAGGTATCATGGTTAACTTTGTCCTTATTTATGGTGTCCTATATATAATGGGATATCCGAGTTCAACGATTGTAACAATTTTACCTAGATCGATGACAGCAGCAGTAGGCATTGAAGTGTCTCATCAAATGGGTGGAACAGATACGATAACGGTTATGTTTATTATAGCGACAGGCTTAATTGGTAGTATTTTAGGTAATTTTTATATTAGTAAAGCGAAGTTTAAAAGTGATTTAGCGAAAGGTTTAACGTATGGTAATGCTTCACATGCTTTTGGTACAGCAAAAGCTTTAGAATCCAATATCGAAGCAGGTGCATTTAGTACAATTGGTATGATTTTAACAGCTGTACTCAGTGCGATTATGTTACCAGTACTTTATTTAATGACCACTTATATTTAATGAGATATAGAAGGAGATATGGCAAATTTCATGTCATATCTCCTTCTTTTTTATATAAATTTATATTCATTGAATATGTATAAAAATTCATAATAAAAGAACGTTAGATTTGTTACGTTCGTTAAATTTTAACTTAACACAACCGTTGTAGCAATATTTATAATGATTATAAAAAGTGTATTATATATATTTATTCATAAGTAATGATGCTTTTCATTGTATGTAATTTGCATTTTTATTTAAAGTTCTATAGTGTCTTCATTGTGATTTAAATCATCGTGTTCATTAATAATGATTATTTAACGATGTACATTAATCGACAACGAGGAGTGTTCAGAAGTGAAGAAACATAAAGTAATGGACTGGTGGACATTTTATGGGACGGTTGCAGTATTACTTATCGCTGTTATACCGATGATGGTATTCCCTAAAGCTAGTCAAGAAGTCATCACAAGTATTAATGATGTTATTTCAGACTCATTAGGATCATGGTATCTATTACTTGGATTGATTGTTTTTGCATTTGTATTATACATAGCGTTTGGGAAATACGGGAATGTCACTTTAGGTAAAGCAAGTGATAAACCTGAATTTAATAATTTTAGTTGGATTTCGATGCTGTTTTGTGCGGGTATCGGTTCTGATATTCTATACTGGGGTGTCATCGAATGGGCATACTATTATCAAGTGCCGCCGTATGGGGCAGGTAGTATGACGGATGAAGCACTCGAATACGCAACAATGTATGGCATGTTTCATTGGGGACCAATAGCTTGGGCGATTTATGTGTTACCTGCTTTGCCAATTGGTTATTTAGTATTTGTTAAGAAGAAACCAATTTATAAAATCAGCCAAGCATGTAGACCAATTTTAAAAGGTCAAACGGATAAATTACTCGGTAAAATTGTAGATATTTTATTTATTTTTGGATTATTAGGCGGTGCAGCGACATCATTAGCATTGGGTGTACCAATGATTTCTGCTGGGATAGAGCGACTTACAGGACTTGACGGTGAGAATATGGTTATGAGAAGCATTATCTTACTTATCATTACAGTCATCTTTGCATTTAGTTCTTATACTGGCTTGAAAAAGGGTATACAAAAATTAAGTGATATTAACGTTTGGCTAACGTTCTTAATTTTAGGAATCGTACTGATTGTTGGGCCAACGATATTTATTATGGAAACGACTGTATCAGGATTAGGAAATATGTTGAAGAATTTCTTTAGAATGGCAACATGGTTAGAACCATTTGGTGGTGTAGGAGATAGAAAAGAAACAAACTTTCCTCAAGATTGGACGATATTCTATTGGTCTTGGTGGTTAGTATATGCGCCATTTATTGGCTTATTTATTGCCAGAATTTCCAAAGGCCGTACGTTAAAAGAAGTCGTATTAGGTACAATTATTTATGGAACTTTAGGATGTGTATTATTCTTTGGTATCTTTGGTAACTATGCAGTGTTCTTACAAATTTCAGGACAATTTGATGTCATTCAATTCTTGAATCAACATAGCGCTGAAGCCACTATAATAGAAGTGATGCATCAATTACCATTTCCAAAAGTAATGATTGTTCTATTCTTAATCTCAGCATTCTTATATTTAGCAACGACATTTGATTCGGGGTCATATATATTAGCAGCAGCAACTCAAAAAGAAGTCATAGACGAACCATTAAAAGCAAATCGATTATTCTGGGCGTTTGCATTATGCTTATTGCCATTTTCATTAATGTTAGTAGGTGGAGAACGCGCGTTAGACGTCTTGAAGACCGCATCCATATTAGCGAGTGTGCCACTAACCGTTATATTTGTGATGATGATGGTTTCATTTATCCGGACACTAGGCGGAGATCGAATTAAATTAGAAGAACGAGCTGAAAAATTAAAAGCAGTAGAACGACGATCATTAAGAATCGTTCAAGTACGGGCAGAAAAAGAAGACGATAACTTATAATAAAAATTCCAACAAAATCTTATGGTTTTGTTGGAATTTTTATATCTTAATTTTGTTAGAAGCATTTTTGATGAGAAGTGTGAATAACGATAGGAGTAGTTACAAATTTGAGTAGTTTTGTAAATAAGGGTGCTGTTAGAAACAAATCCAGGAAGTTTTGTAAATAAGGGTGCTGTTAGAAACAACTCCGCGGAGTTTTGTAACTAAGCCCCAGTTAAAAACAAACTAACACTGAAGTGTTCACAATACCTAACATTTTCAGTGAATAATTTCTTCATTAAATAGACTGAAAATTTAAAAAGAATAGTTGACATCATATGATGTATCGGGTATGCTAATCATCATAATTTATTATTTCTTAGTAAACTTATCTGTTTAAAATAATTTCTGCTAAAAACATTGATTTTAAACATAAAAGCTTGTAGAAATAAGTATAAGGAGGACGTTATATATCATGGCCGAAGTGTTAACTTATGAACGTTTTGACACTGATCCTTTTAAAGATATTGATATTGACGATGAAACTAAAGGTGCATATCAAATAATTAAATGGGCGTATGAACATTATGGAGATTCTATCGTATATTCATGTAGTTTTGGGGCAGAGGGTATGATTTTGATAGATTTAATATCAAAAGTTAAACCAGATGCCAAAATTGTCTTCTTAGATACTGATTTGCATTTTCAAGAAACGTACGATTTGATTGACCGTGTGAAAGAAAGATATCCAACATTAAATATTGAACTTAAAAAGCCAGATTTAACGCTAGAGCAACAAGCAGATCAATATGAACCGGCACTATGGACAAGTGACCCGAATCAATGTTGTTATATCAGAAAGATTAAACCGTTAGAAGAAGTATTATCGGGCGCTACTGCTTGGGTCTCAGGACTAAGAAGAGAACAATCTCCAAGTAGACAAAATACCGATTTTATTAATAAAGATGAAAGATTTAAATCTATAAAAGTTTGTCCTTTAATTTATTGGACTTGGGACGACGTATGGGCATATATTGAACGCCACGATTTAACCTACAATGAACTTCATGACTTTAATTATCCAAGTATTGGATGTATTCCTTGTACAGCTCAAGTATCTTCTTCAGGTGATTCACGTGAAGGAAGATGGACGAATTTCAACAAAACTGAATGTGGTTTGCATACAGTAAATAATAAACCTAAGTAATCTAATTAAGAGATTTATTAATCTTTTTTTAGCATAAATCAGACTATTCCCATAAGAATAGTATTTAAAACTTAAATAATTGGACAGGATGAGGTGACATCTTTGGAATTATCAGTAACAAATAGCCCTTTTAATCAAGAGCAGTCAGAAAAGTTAAATCAAGTTTTTGCAACACTTACAACTGAACAAAAGATTTGGTTGAGTGGTTACTTATCGGCGTCAGTCGTGCAAGGTGGTCAAGCAAGTGCACCTGTTGTTGAGCAATCTACAGCAGTAAGCAGTGAACCTAAGTTTAAGAAGCGAGATATTACGGTATTGTTTGGTTCTGAAACAGGTAATGCTCAAGGTTTAGCTGAAACGTTAGAAAGTAAATTAAAAGAAAAATCATTCAATGTCAATCTTGCATGTATGGAAGATTTTAAGACAAAAGATTTAAAGAAAGTAGAAGATTTATTTATTATCACAGCGACTCATGGAGAAGGAGATCCACCAGATAATGCAATTACATTCCATGAGTTTTTACATAGTCGTAAGGCACCTAAGTTGAATGATGTTAGATTCTCAGTGTTAGCACTTGGAGACGAATCATATGAATTCTTCTGTCAGACGGGTAAAGATTTTGATAAGAGATTAGAAGAGTTAGGTGCAGAGAGAATACATCCAAGAGTAGATTGTGATTTAGACTTTGATGAACCTGCTGAGAAATGGATGGAAGACATTTTAAATTCAATCGGACAAGTATCAGGTCAAACGGCAGAGGAACCCGTTAAATTAGATGCTGAAGATTTATCAGCTACTCAAACATATTCACGCTCTAATCCGTATGAAGCTGAAATTTTAGAGAATATTAATTTAAACGGTAGAGGTTCAAATAAAGAAGTTAGACATATCGAACTTTCTTTAGAAGGTTTCAATGATTCATTTGAACCAGGCGATTGTATCGGCATATTTCCTAAAAATGATCCCGAAATTGTATCAGAGTTAATTGAAACACTCGTTTGGGATCCAGAAGAAATTGTGCCAATTAATGATTCAGGCGATACATTAAGTTTACGTGATGCATTAACTAATCATTTCGAAATTACAAAATTAACAAAACCAATCGTCACAAAGGCTGCGAATATCTTCGGTAATGGTGTGTTATCTGAAAAAGTTAAAAAAGATCGATGGATTTACGGATACGTTGAAGGTCGCGATTTAATAGACTTATTAAATGATTTTCCACCTGAAGATTTGCAACCAGATGCTTTGCATCAAATATTGAGAAAATTACCAGCTCGTGAATATTCAATCGCAAGTAGTCATCAAGCAGCACCTGATGAAGTACATCTTACTATAGGAGCAGTTCGTTATCACTCTCATGATAGAGATAGAAAAGGTGTTTGCTCAGTACAATTTGCAGAACGATTACAACCAGGTGATACAGTACCGATTTACTTGAAGAAGAATCCGAACTTTAAGTTCCCTAAAACAAGTGAAACGCCTGTCATTATGATTGGACCAGGTACAGGTGTTGCGCCATTTAGATCATATATTCAAGAAAAAGAAGAATTAGAACTTACTAATAAAGCTTGGTTATTCTTCGGTGAACAACACTTTACGACAGACTTCTTATACCAAACGGAATGGCAAGGTTGGTTGAAAGATGGCGTACTTGATAAATTAAGTGTCGCGTTCTCAAGAGATTCAGAAGAAAAAGTATATGTACAACATAGAATTGAAGAAAACAGTAAAGAATTTTATCAATGGATTCAAGAAGGTGCAGCAATCTATGTATGTGGAGATGAAAAACATATGGCTAAAGATGTGCATCAATCCATTTTAAATGTCATTCAAAAAGAAGGACATTATAACGAAGAAGAAGCAGAAGAATTTTTAACTGAATTAAAAAAAGAGAGAAGATATCAAAGAGATATTTATTAAGAGGGGGCAATATTGTGAGCACTCAAACTAATTTATCCGACAAATTAGATGAAATGGAACACATTAAGAATAGAAGTAATTATTTAAGAGGAACAATTAAAGAAGGTTTAGCAGATGAAATAACTGGCGCAATAGCTGAAGACGATACTAAATTACTTAAATTCCATGGTAGTTATATGCAAGATGATAGGGATATTCGTGATGAGCGTCGTAAACAAAAGTTAGAACCAGCATATAGTTTCATGATTAGAGTTAGAGTTCCAGGTGGTACGGCTACTGCTGATCAATGGGTTGCGATGGATGATATTTCAACAGAATACGCTAATAACACAATCAAACTTACAACAAGACAAGCGTTTCAATTCCATGGCATCTTGAAAAGAAATTTAAAAAGTTCAATGCAAAGTATCCATCATGCAGTCATGGATTCATTAGCAGCATGTGGTGACGTTAACAGAAACGTCATGTGTAATCCAAATCCATATCAGTCAGGCGTGCACAAAGAAGTAGATACACTTGCTACACAAATAAGTGATCACTTATCACCTCAAACTGGTGCGTATCACGAGATTTGGTTAGACGATGAAAAAATTATCGATACAAAAGAAGAAGTTGAACCAATGTACGGTAAGACATACTTACCAAGAAAATTCAAAATAGGTATCGCTGTACCACCATCAAATGATATTGATGTTTATTCACAAGATATCGGATTGATTGCAGTTATTGAAGATGATCAATTAGTCGGATTTAATGTGACAGTCGGTGGCGGTATGGGTATGACACACGGTGATACGAAGACATACCCTCAAGTAGGACGTTTATTAGGCTACTTCCCTAAAGAAGAAGCGGTAGATGTTTGTGAGAAGATTTTAACTATCCAACGTGATTATGGTAATAGAGAAAACAGAAAGAACGCACGATTTAAATATACTGTTGACCGTCTTGGTGTTGATTTTATTCGTGAAGAATTGAATAAACGTTTAGGTTGGGAAATTGAAGAGGCAAAACCATTTGAATTTAAACATAATGGTGACCGATACGGTTGGACTGAAGGAAGCGGAAAATGGCACTTTACATTATTTATTCAAAATGGACGTGTCAAAGATACATCTGACTACAAATTGAAGACAGCACTTAGAGAAATTGCTGAAATTCATACTGGAGACTTCCGTCTAACGCCAAACCAGAATTTAATCATTGCCAATGTAGCTAAAAGTAAAAAACAACAAATTCAAAAAATTATTGATAAATACGGAATTACAGATGGTGAACATTACACAGGACTTAGAAGAAATTCAATGGCATGTGTTGCGTTTCCAACGTGTGGTTTAGCGATGGCTGAATCAGAACGTTATCTACCAACACTTATTAATAAAATAGAAGGACTTTTAGATGAAGCAGGGTTAAATGAAGAAGAAATAACGATTCGTATGACAGGGTGTCCAAATGGATGTGCAAGACCAGCATTAGCTGAAATTGCATTTATTGGTAAAGCGCCAGGTAAATATAATATGTATCTTGGCGGTGGATTCACTGGAGATCGTTTAAATAAACTATTTAAAGAAAATATTGGTGAAGATGAGATTTTAGAAAGCTTAAAACCAATTCTGATTCAATACGGTAAAGAAAAAAATGATGGAGAACACTTTGGAGACTTTGTTATCCGTAAAGGCATTATTAAAGAAGTGCATTCAGGACAAGACTTCCACAGTTAATCAGAAAATGGGGTGTAAGAATGGGGAAAGTATTTTTGGTTGGTGCAGGACCGGGCGATCCAGATTTAATAACGGTTAAAGGTATTAAAGCCATTAAACAGTCTAATGTCATATTATATGACCGACTCGTTAATAAAGCATTATTAGATTATGCAACTGAAGACACGAGAATGATTTATTGTGGTAAAAGTCCGAATAAGCATTCTTTAACTCAAGATGAAATTAATGAATTGCTCGTAAAACTTTCTCTAGAAGGTTACACCGTAACAAGACTTAAAGGTGGCGATCCATTTATCTTTGGTCGTGGTGGCGAGGAAGCAGAAACATTAAATAGCTATGATATTCCGTTCGAAGTGGTTCCAGGTATTACTGCTGGTGTTGCAGCACCAGCTTATGCTGGTATTCCAGTAACACATAGAGATTATAGTTCATCTGTTGCCTTTATAACAGGTGTTATGAAAGACAGTGTTGATGAAGATGAATATTGGAAACACTTAGCACTAGGACCTGAGACACTTTGTATTTATATGGGTGTAAAGAAGTTGCCTGACATCCAAAAATTATTAGTGAAACATGGTAAAGATATTCAAACACCAGTAGCATTAATTCATTGTGGAACTTCACAGAAACAAGTAACAGTGACAGGGACTTTAGAAGACATCGTAGAGAAATCAGAACAAATCACAAACCCTGCAATGATTGTTATTGGAGAAGTCGTCAAACTAAGAGAACGCATGAGCTGGTTTGAAGAAGTGGCATCAGAACAGAACGTTCCACAACTTATTTATTAATACTGGAGGGATACAATGATAGGCGTGTTATATGTCAGTCACGGTAGCAGAATTAAAGAAGCGACAGATGAGGCAATTTCTTTTATAGAATCAGTGAAACAGTCTATTGATATACCTTTACAAGAAATTTGTTTCTTAGAATTAGCACAACCGGATATTCAGCAAGGCGTCGAAAAGTTAATAGCAAAAGGTGCAACCGAGATATCCGTTATACCCGTATTATTACTAAGTGCAGGTCACTATTTTAAAGATATACCGAAAGAGATAGATGAAATTAAGACACAATATCCAGAAGTAACATTTACTTATGGAGAGCCTTTAGGTGTTCAACCAAGATTAACAGCCATTCTTAAAGAACGTATTGAAGAAACGAAAGTCGAGATTCAAGAAGATGCTAAATTACTTGTTGTTGGAAGAGGGAGTTACAATCCGCAAACGAAGATAGATATAACAGCTATAGGTCAAGCTTTATATGAATCGACAGCATTTAAAAATGTAGAAGTATGTTACTTAGCTGCCTGTGAGCCATCTTTTGAAGAAGCTTTGCAAGATGCATTACATGAAGAATATTCACAAGTATTCATTGCACCGTATCTTTGGTTTACAGGTGTCTTGGAGCGTCACATAGAGCAAACAGCAGCAGAACATAATACGAAAAGCGACATCATCGTATGCGAACATTTAGGTCATCATCCATCCATACAAGCAGCATTGAAAGATCGCGTATTAGAAACACTGACGACTCAAACAGTTTAAATATCAGATTAAAGGATGATTTATTGTGGCATACATTCCAATCAATTTAGATTTACAAGATAAAATCGTCAAAGTTATTGGTGGCGGTAAAATTGCTGAACGTAGAGTGAACGCACTGATAGATAGTGAAGCGTTGATTCATGTTATTTCACCAGAACTTACAGACCATTTAAAGCAATATGAAATTGAAGGGAAATTGAAATGGCACAAAAAGGACTTTGAAATATCTGATATAGAGCATGTTGATTTTATTATAAATGCCACGAACTCACCAGAAATAACCGATGTCATTAAAGATAATACCCCTAAACATTGTCTGATTAACATGGTTGGTGATGCACAAGATGGCAATGTGATATTTCCTGGGACATTAAATAGAGGTAAGTTGCAGATAAGCGTCACATCAAATGGTGCAAGCCCAAAGTTAGTGCGTAATATTTTGAAAGAATTAGATCAACAATATTCAGTAGATTATACAGAATATGTAGATTTTTTATATGAATGTCGCACAATCATTAAATCACTAGAAATAGAGCAAACAGAAAAAAACCAATTATTAGAGAACATTTTGTCTCATCAATATTTCGATACGGATGAGCAAAATAAATTCATCAATTGGTTGAAACGACAACTTAAATAGAAAGCCAGAGAGGAGTAGCGTATGCGAAAGTTAACAATATTTGCATTAGTAGGTTTTTTAGCACAACTTATAGACGGTTCTCTTGGGATGGGATTTGGTGCAACCTCTTCATCATTACTATTAACTTTTGGAGTGGCACCAGCAATCGCATCTGCAACCATTCATTTTTCAGAAGTGGCAACAACAGCAGCATCAGGACTTTCACACTTAAAGTTTAAAAATGTTGATAAGTCTATTATTCTAAAGCTTGCTTTACCAGGCGCGATAACTGGATTTATCGGTGCGGGTGTATTGAGCAACTTGCACAGTGATTTTATTAAACCATTCATCGCCTTATTCTTATTATCAATGGGAATTTATATTATTTATCAATTTGTATTTAAAAAACAGCAAAACCAACAAGTGAAAGATGGCAGATTTTCAGCTTTATTACTTGTTCCACAAGGTGCAATTGCAGGATTCTTAGACGCAATTGGTGGTGGTGGATGGGGTCCAGTCAACACACCATTATTACTATCAAGAAATAAAATTGAACCAAGATATGTTATCGGAACAGTTTCAGCGAGTGAGTTCTTTGTGACAATTTCAACTTCATTAGGATTTATTATCTTCTTAGGTTGGAATCAAATAAATATTTTACTCGTCGTTGCGTTAGCATTTGGTGGCGTCGTAGCAGCACCGTTCTCAGCATGGCTAGTGAAGACTTTACCGGTGTATGTTTTAGCAGTACTTGTCGGTGGTCTAATCATATTTACAAATAGTAGTGTTTTATTAGGTACTTTAATTAGCAGTGAAGCAACAGTCAATATTATAAAAGGTATTATTATCCTTGCTTGGTTAGGTCTAGTACTATTCACACTTTACCAACATAATAAATTTCCTTTTAATATTCAAAATCAAAAATCAAAAGAAGTAGATCAAATTAATTAATAGGAGTGAATATTGATGGTATCAGCAACTCAAAAGACTAAAGAAACAATCGAAGCTCATGGTGGAGAATTAATTAATCGCCAAGTAACAGGTCAAGAAAGAGCAGAACTTATTGAAGCGGCACAATCATATCCTAAATTAACATTAAATCCTTGGAGTCTATCAGATTTAGAATTAATCGCAATTGGTGGTTTCAGTCCACTGACAGGGTTTTTAAGCGAGAAAGATTATATCAGTGTCGTTGAAAATCTACGTCTAGAAAACGGACTTGTATGGAGTATTCCAATTACATTACCGGTTACTGAAGAAGAAGCAAACAACTATGAAATAGGTTCAGACATCGCTTTATATGGAGAAGACAATCATTTATATGGTGTGTTAAAACTTGAAGAGAAATATACGTATGATAAAGCTAAAGAAGCTCAAAATGTATACGGCACAACAGATGTGGATCACCCAGGTGTGAAACGTGTATATGAAAAAGGTAATGTTTATTTAGCTGGTCCAATCCAATTAGTTGATCGACCAAAGCATGATGAATTTAGTGATTTCCATTTAGACCCAAGTGAAACACGTGAATTATTTAAAGAATTAGGATGGAAAACAGTTGTAGGTTTCCAAACGAGAAACCCAGTTCATCGTGCGCATGAATATATTCAAAAAATAGCACTTGAATCAGTTGATGGATTATTATTAAATCCTTTAGTTGGTGAAACGAAGTCTGATGATATTTCAGCTGAAATAAGAATGGAAAGTTATCAAGTTATCTTGAAACATTATTATCCTGAAGAAAGAACACGTCTTGTTATTTATCCAGCAGCAATGAGATATGCTGGCCCACGTGAAGCCATTTTACATGCATTAGTACGTAAGAATTATGGCTGTACACACTTTATCGTCGGTCGTGACCATGCAGGTGTCGGTGACTACTATGGTACATATGACGCACAAGAATTAATTTCACAATATGAAAATGAAATTGGCATTCAAATCTTTAAATTTGAACATGCATTCTTCTGTACAGTTTGTGACAACATGACAACAGCAAAGACATGTCCTCATGACAAATCAAATCATGTTCATTTAAGTGGAACAAAAGTAAGAGAGAAACTTCGTAACGGTGAACAATTACCAAAAGAATTCTCAAGACCAGAAGTAGCAGATGTATTAATCAAAGGTTTAAGACAAAATTAATTTCTTTAGGAGTGGAATAATGAGCGCGTCAACAAATATTACATGGCATGATTCTGAAGTAACAAAAGCACAAAGACAAGAACGTAACGGTCATAAAAGTGTTGTGATTTGGTTTACTGGTTTATCAGGATCAGGTAAATCAACAATATCTGTAGCATTAGAAAAAGCATTATTTGAACAAAATATCACTTCATATCGTTTAGATGGAGATAATATTCGTCATGGATTAAACCAAAACCTTGGATTCAGTCCAGAAGATCGAAAAGAAAATATCCGTCGTATCGGTGAAGTCGGTAAATTAATGGTAGATGCAGGTGTTGTCACAATGACAGCATTCATCTCACCATATGAAGAAGACCGTAATACAGTTAGAGATATCCTTGAAGACGGTGAATTCATCGAAGTCTTCACTAAATGTAGTTTAGACGAGTGTGAATCAAGAGATCCAAAAGGACTGTATAAGAAAGCAAGAAGCGGTGAAATTAAAGAATTCACTGGCATTAATGCACCATATGAAGAACCATCAAACCCTGAAATAGTCATTGATACAGAAAACGAAAGTGTAGAAGAATCTGTAGATAAAATCGTTGCATACTTAAAAGAAAATCAATATTTATAATGATAAAGCTCACAACGCTAGCTAGTGTTGTGAGCTTTTTGTATTGTGGTGGAGTGCTTATGAACAAGTTTGGCAAGAAGTGTTCATAAGGCTGTCACTATTTACAATTTTCACGAGTTTTGTAAATAAAGTAGCCGTTACAAGCAGTTCTGGCCAAAGGTGCAAATACTGATACCATTAAAAGCAGTTCTAGCCAAAGATGCAAATACTGATACCGTTAAAAGCAGTTCTGGCCAAAGGTGCAAATACTGATACCGTTAAAAGCAGTTCTGGCCAAAGATGCAAATACTGATACCGTTATTAGCAGTTCTGGCCAAAGATGCAAATACTGATACCGTTAAAAGCAGTTCTGGCCAAAGGTGCAAATACTGATACCGTTATTAGCAGTTCTGGCCAAAGATGCAAATACTGATACCGTTATTAGCAGTTCTGGCCAAAGGTGCAAATACTGATACCATTAAAAGCAGTTCTAGCCAAAGGTGCAAATACTGATACCATTAAAAGCAGTTCTAGCCAAAGATGCAAATACTGGAGCCAACAAAAATAACAAAAGCGCGGGGTATGCATTGCTACCTCGCGCTTTTACTTATTTGTCATCATGACTTGGTATTGGGAAATACTTATATATCTCTCCAGTTTTAATAGCGTTACTGATATTTGCTAACCATTCATAATATACTTTTGATTCTTCTAATTGTGTATGAATGGTGATTGCTTCTTCTTTAGTTTCTTCATCGACATCATCTGCATCTATGATTTTTTGTAGCAAGATTTCTGCGTCTTTAACAGAATCCATATTAATAGAAATTTCTCGATCCCATTTTCTAGAGAAAAAGTTATTAAAGAAGATAAAGAAGTCTTTTTCAGCGATGAAATGTTGTTTTCTACTTCCTCTTGTAAATTGTTGTTTGACGATATCAAATTCTTGTAGTTTCTTAACACCAGCACTCATGCTTGGTTTGCTCATTTGAAGTTGTTCACGCATTTCATCTAGTGTCATACTACCTTCAAATACCATCGTCCCGTATAAATTTCCGACACTTCGATTAATACCATATAAATCCATCGTTTCTCCAATACCGTTAATCACGATGTCTTTAGCTTGGTCTAATTGTTTTTCGTAGTTATCTGAACGTACCACTACATACACCTCCAATAGTTACCTTAATTGTACCATGAATCCTTTTACATTGTAGTTGCTTTTCCATTACTTGTCTATTTGAAATACCTATTAAAAACAAACCATAAATGAACTTTGGAAATTTGACGCCTTTCATAATTCTATGCTAACATAAAATTTGTAAAGTTCGTTAAATAAAAATTTAACAAAGTTAACGGAGGTATTTTGAATGGGATATATAGAGCATTTATCTAGACGTCAATTTATAAATGGTGAGTGGGTAGAAGCTTCTAATAAAGCGACTCGCGACATTGTGAATCCATATAATCAAGAAGTTGTGATTTCAGTAGCAGAAGGTACAGAAGAAGATGCTGAAAAAGCAATTTTAGCAGCTAGGCAGTCGTTTGAAGCTGGTGAATGGTCAGGTGAAACGACTGAGAATAGAAGTCGTAAAGTTAGAGCCATTGCAGATTTAATTAAAGAACATAAAGAAGAACTAGCAGAACTTGAAACATTAGATACTGGTAAGACATTAGAAGAATCATATGCAGATATGGATGATATTCATAATGTATTTATGTATTTTGCAGGTTTAGCAGGACATGATGGTGGTGAAATTATTGATTCTCCAATACCTCATTCAGAAAGTAAATTAGTAAAAGAACCTGTAGGCGTTGTAACGCAAATTACGCCTTGGAATTATCCGTTACTTCAAGCTTCATGGAAAATAGCACCTTCTCTTGTAACAGGTTGTTCGTTAGTTATGAAACCAAGTGAAATTACCCCATTAACAACAATTCGTGTATTTGAATTAATGGAACAAGTTGGATTTCCTAACGGGGTCATCAACCTTGTACTAGGTAAAGGTTCTGAAGTTGGTGAAGTATTAGCATCTCATGAAGAAGTCGATCTAGTTTCATTTACAGGTGGTATTCAAACAGGTAAGCATATTATGAAACGTGCAGCAGACCATGTAACGAATATTGCATTAGAACTAGGTGGTAAGAATCCGAATATTATATTCGATGATGCAGATTTTGATTTAGCAATTGATCAAGCATTAAATGGTGGCTACTTCCATGCCGGTCAAGTTTGTTCAGCAGGGTCACGAATTATCGTACATAACGATATTAAAGATAAATTCGAAGCAGCTTTAGTCGAACGTGTTAACAAAATTAAAATCGGTAATGGCTTTGATGAAACAACTGAGATGGGACCATTAATTTCAGGAGAACATCGCGATAAAGTTGAAAAATATATAGAAGTTGCGAAAGAAGAAGGTACGACAATTGCTGCTGGTGGTAAACGACCAGACAGGGCAGACTTACAAGATGGTTTCTTCTTTGAACCAACTGTTATTACAAACTGTGATACATCTATGAGAATTGTCCAAGAAGAAGTATTTGGACCTGTCGTAACAATTGAAGGATTCTCTAATGAACAAGAAGCGATTGAATTAGCGAATGATTCTATTTATGGACTCGCAGGCGGCGTATTTACGCAAGATATCGCTAAAGCAAATCGTGTAGCCAATAAATTGAAAATGGGTACTGTTTGGATTAATGACTTCCATCCATATTTTGCACAAGCACCATGGGGTGGATATAAACAATCTGGTATTGGTAGAGAGTTAGGTAAAGAAGGTTTAGAAGAATATTTAATTTCTAAACACATTTATACAAATATTCAACCTGAGCCGGTGAATTGGTTTAGTAAATAAATACAACAAAGAAGAACGAGTATATAGGAGGATTTTGAGATGAAGCAATCTTATGATTATATAATTATTGGAGGCGGAAGTGCCGGATCTGTATTAGGTAATCGTTTAAGTGAAGATAAAGATAAGACCGTATTAGTATTAGAAGCGGGTAGAAGTGACTATCCATGGGATTTATTGATTCAAATGCCAGCAGCACTTATGTATCCATCAGGTAATCGTTTCTACGACTGGAAATATGAAACAGATGGCGAACCTCATATGGGTGGTAGAAAAGTAGCACATACAAGAGGTAAAGTACTCGGTGGTTCAAGTTCAATCAACGGTATGATTTATCAACGAGGAAACCCAATGGACTATGAAGGTTGGGGAGAACCTGAAGGCATGGAAACATGGAAGTTTGCGAATTGTTTACCATATTTTAAACGATTAGAAAAAGCTTTTGGAGCAGATAAATCAGATCAATATCGTGGTCACCATGGTCCAATTAAATTAAGAAGAGGACCAGCAACAAACCCATTATTCCAAGCTTTCTTTGAAGCGGGCGTACAAGCTGGATACAATAAGACACCTGATGTAAATGGTTTTAGACAAGAAGGATTTGGACCATTTGATAGCCAAATTCATAATGGTCGACGCGTTTCAGCATCACTTGCTTATTTAAGACCAGCTATGAAACGTAAGAATTTAACTGTTCAAACAAGAGCTTTTGTTACAGAAATCAATTATGAAGGTAGACGAGCAACTGGTGTAACATTCAAGAAAAATGGTAAGACACATACAGTTGCTGCAGGAGAAGTCATTCTATCAGGTGGTGCGTTCAATACGCCACAATTACTTCAACTTTCTGGAATTGGTGACTCTGAACATTTAAATTCATTAGGAATAGAGACACGTGTTCACTTGCCAGGTGTAGGTGAAAACTTTGAAGACCACTTAGAAGTATATGTACAACATGCATCTTCTAAACCAGTGTCTGAGCAACCAAGTTTAAATAAATTTAAAATGCCATTTATCGGATTACAGTGGATATTCGGTAGAAAAGGACCAGCAGCAAGTAACCACTTTGAAGGTGGAGGATTTGTAAGATCTAATGATACAGTTGATTATCCAAACTTAATGTTCCACTTCTTACCATTAGCAGTACGTTATGATGGACAAAAAGCAGATACGAAACATGGTTTCCAAGTACATATTGGACCAATGTATTCTAACTCTAGAGGTAGCTTGAAGATTAAATCTAAAGATCCATTTGAAAAACCTAAATTTGTCTTTAACTACTTATCTACAAAAGAAGACGAACAAGAATGGATAGAAGCAATTAGAGTTGCAAGAAACATCTTGAAACAACCAGCTTTAGCACCATATAATGATGGAGAAATATCTCCAGGACCTTCAGTACAAACAGATGAAGAAATTTTAGAGTGGGTTAAAAAAGATGCAGAAACAGCACTTCACCCATCATGTAGTGCAAAAATGGGACCAGCATCAGATCCAATGGCTGTAGTTGACCCATTAACAATGAAAGTACACGGTATGGAGAACTTGAGAGTAGTCGATGCATCAGCAATGCCACGTACAACAAATGGTAATATCCACGCACCAGTATTGATGCTAGCAGAAAAAGCAGCAGACATCATTCGTGGTAAAAAACCATTAGAACCAGAAGAAATAGATTACTATAAACATGGCGTCCACCCTAAAGACGCAGGCGTTATGAAATAATAGGAGAAGTAAGAAGGCTGAGACAGAAATTGTCTCAGCCTTTAGTTGTTATATGGGAACGCGCTAACTACCATAATTCCGAAAAGTGGTAATAAGAACGCGCTAACTATCATAATTCTGAATAATGGTAATAAGAGAGGGTTTTTCTAAGGGACATTATTCCGAATTGTGTCTCTAACAGTATGTCTAAGGGACATTATTCCGAATTGTGTCTCTAACAGTATGTCTAAGGGACATTACTCCGAATTGTGTCCCTAACAGAGTGTCTAAGGGACATTTCCCAGAATTGTGTCTCTAACAGCATGTCTAAGGGACATTACTCCGAATTTTGTCCCTAACAGAGTGTCTAAGGGACATTATTCCGAATTGTGTCTCTAACAGCATGTCTAAGGGACATTACTCCGAATTGTGTCTCTAACAGTATGTCTAAGGGACATTATTCCGAATTGTGTCTCTAACAGCATGTCTAAGGGACATTATTCCGAATTGTGTCTCTAACAGCATGTCTAAGGGACATTATTCCGAATTGTGTCTCTAACAGCATATCTAAGGGACATTTTCCAGAATTGTGTCCCTAACAGCATGTCTAAGGGACATTTTCCAGAATTGTGTCCCTAATTATTATTTATTTAAGTGTCTATACAATGTTGCTCTGCTAATGTTTGTCGCTTCTTTAATTTCTTCTAAAGTATATTTCTTAGAATGGTACATTTCGATGGCATTTTTTAAATTAAGATCATTTCGTTTTGGTCTTCCGATAGTCTTACCTTCTGTTTTGGCTTTTGCAATACCAGACTTAGTTCTGAATTTAATCATATCACTTTGAAACTGATTAATTAGATTTAAAATTTTATTAAAATTCATTTGTTCATGTTGGCTAATTATTATTTGAGCATTAATAATGTGAATATCCACATTGATTTCCTGGGCAATTGTAATGAGTTCTTCTAATTGGTATGAGGTATCTGCAAGAATACATAAATCAGTTATGTATAATTTATCCCCGTTTTGTAATTTACTATAAAATAAAGTATTTAATTCTTTTCTGATTTCAGTTTGTGCATGAGATTCTTCAATAATTGTTAACGAAAATTTGCTTAACTTTGAATGTTGTTCAGCGACTGTATCATATAATTCGATTGGTCTAATATAACCATAATTCATAAATTTCACCTCAATAGTTTCATAAATGTATACATATGAAACTCTTTTGTTTATAATAGCACTATTGAAAATATATAAAATAGGAGTATGTATAATGTTTAAATCTTATATAGAAGAATGGCTTTCTAATCCAGGGAAAAATTTACTAGCTGGTATTGTTGTAGCGCTAGCACTTATACCTGAAGCCATTGCGTTTTCTATAATTGCAGGTGTAGATCCAATGGTAGGATTGTACGCTGCTTTTATTATTGCTACGACAACTTCAATAGTAGGCGGTAGACCTGCTATGATATCTGGAGCTGCAGGAGCTGTTGCGCTTATTGTAACACCTTTAGTAAGAGAACATGGTGTCGATTATTTATTTGCAGCAACGATACTCATGGGTATTATACAGTTATTATTAGGAATTCTCAAAATTGGTAGACTCATGAAGTTTATACCAAGGTCAGTCATGATTGGATTTGTAAATGCCTTAGCGATTATGATTTTTATGTCTCAACTTGAGCATATATTCGGTATTTCAATAAGTACATATATTTATATAGTTGTTACATTACTTATTGTTTATATTGTACCAAAATATTTCAAAGCCATTCCTGCACCACTTATCGCAATTATTTTATTAACAACGCTATATATGGTAACAGGTTCTAATGTAAGAACAGTTGGCGATTTAGGTACGATAACAAGAGCATTTCCGAATTTCTTAATACCACAAGTTCCATTTAACTTAGAGACATTAACTATCATTTTGCCGTATGCTTTATCAATGGCAATTGTAGGATTAGTAGAAAGTTTATTAACTGCTAAAATTGTTGATGAAGCAACAGATTCTCATAGTAATAAAAATAAAGAATCTAGAGGCCAAGGTATTGCTAATATCATCACAGGATTATTTGGAGGAATGGGTGGCTGTGCTATGATTGGTCAATCTGTCATCAATGTAAAATCAGGTGCAACGAGTAGATTATCAACATTTACGGCGGGTGTCTTCTTAATCATTCTTATCCTATTATTAGGAGATGTAGTTGTACAAATCCCAATGCCAATTTTAGCGGGTATTATGGTGATGGTATCAATAAGTACATTTGATTGGAAATCATTTAAGTACGTTAAGCAAGCTCCAAGAACAGATGCTGTCGTTATGATTTTGACAGTGATAATCGTGTTGTTTACACATAACTTAGCTATAGGCGTTATTGTCGGCGTAATATTTAGTTCGTTATTCTTTGCTACTAAAATATCAAATGTTCATGTTCATCAAACGATAGAAAATCATTATTATAAATATTCATTCACCGGACAAATATTCTTTGTTTCAATCGATTCAATGATGAATCAGCTAGACTTTTCTATTGAGAATAGTCAGATTGAATTAGACTTTACACACGCTCATTTATGGGATGACTCAGCAGTCAATGCAATCGATTCAATGGTGAAAAAATTCGAAGATAAAAACAATACGGTATTTGTTAAACAATTAAATACAGATAGCAGGAAAATTATTTCCGAATTAAGTCAGCTCAATGAAACACATTTAACATAAGGAAATAACAAAATAAACCAGTATAAATGCATTATAAGATGGATTTGTACTGGTTTTTTAATTATATAAATTATCTTGGTTAAACTTAACATGTACCGCCTTCCCAAACTGTAACGGGGAAGATATATTCTTTTAAAGTGTCTTTGTTTTCCATTCTGTCATTTAATACTTCTATTGCTTTCGTTGATATTTCATCAATTGGTTGAATAATCGTTGTAAGTTCTGAGAATACAGTACGCATGATTTTTGTCCCATCGTAACCAACGAGTAATAAATTTTCGGGTATTTTTTTATTATAATTTTTTGCTATGTTCATAATAAGTGCAGCATCTAGGTCGTTTGATGCAAAGATACCTTCGACATCAGGGTGTTCCTTAAATATACGATTGAAAATTTGAATTTTATCTTCGTAAGGAATATTGAAATCCACTGAATAACTTATTGGATTTAAACCATGTTCTCTCATCTTATCTTCATAGGCTAATCGACGTCTATGGGTTGGTGAATTGAGATAATCTGGACCAGATGTATGGATTATTTTTTTTGCACCTTTATTAATTAATCTTTCTGTTGCAAGTTGTCCGCCCAAATAGTTATCAGATTCTATTATCGGAATATCTTCATTCATAATTTGGTCAATTGCAACAATAGGTAAGTTGTCATTTTTATACTGTTCAATGTCGCGATTGTGCGTACCGACAATAAGACCATCTACTTGATTAGATAAAAGTTGGTTTAAATAATTAGTTTCTTTTTCAGGATCGTTCATTGAATTCCCGATAATGACTTTATAACCTTGCAAATAAAGTTTCTTTTCTAATTCTTCAACGAGTTCTCCGAAAAAAGGATTAGTGACAGTAGGGAATATCAAACCTATAATTTGAGTTTTCTTGTTATAAAGTTGGCGAGCTACAGTATTTGGCTGATAATTTAATTTTGCCATTGCGTCATACACTTTATCGATTGTTTCTTGGCTTAAATAGCCACGCTTGTTTAGTACTCTTGAAACAGTTGTTTTTGATACATTTGCCAATTTTGCAACATCATCTAATTTAGGTTTCATTTATAATCCCTCTCAATCCAATATTTAACCTTAGCAATAATTATAGCAAACATAGATAGTATGAATAAATATTTGTTATCACTAATGTAAAAGAGGGGCTGAAACATAATTGTTTATTTCAGTCCCTCAGTCATTTTAATATTGAATAGCTTGATTATTTAATTGATAAATTTGATAGTTTGTTGGAACATCTTCAGTAGAACTAATCCATACTTGTATATCATCTTCAGTGTAGTAACGCTCAGTAAATACTGCTTCACCATCATTAATAAATATTTCGATAGAACTTTTATCAATAAATATTTGTAGTTTTAAGTCTTGATGACTTTGAATTGTGGCATACCTATAGTCATCTTTATCTGTTCTATACAATGATAATTCATTATTATTTGCGTTATATTCAAGAGATAATATTTTATTATGAGCGTCTTTTAATTCGAATTTAGTGATTGTTTCTTGTGTATGTTCAAATTGATGCTCAATATTCACTTCTATATGAGATGACTTGCTGACAATTAATTCAGGTTCTTTCAAAGTGATATTTGCAGCATCTATTGAATGTGTTCTTAAATCTTTTAATTCCTCAATTGGTTTCATATATAAGTGATTATTTTCTAATGTTAGCTCTCTAGGTATCGTTAAAGCGCCTGCCCAACCGTCTTCTTTCTCAGGCATAGGACTTTCCCACATTGCCATCCAACCGATTAATATACGTCTGCCATCTGGTGCCAAAGTAGTTTGAGCAGCGTAAAAATCATGCCCGTAATCTAATTCTTTAAAATGGTCACGTGTGAAAAGATTTTTATCATCATTTAAATTTCCTATAAAATATCCAGTCTGAAATAGATTTAAATATTTCTTATCTGTTTCTTTTATACCTTGAGGTGAACAAAGAAGGACGTCTTTTTGGTTCAATGGAAATAGGTCAGGGCATTCCCACATAAAACCTTCATCTTCTAATGATTCCGACTTAGCTATAGCACCTATATAATCCCAATCTTTTAAATTTGATGATTGATATAATATAACTCTTCCTAAACCATCCTTTTCTTGACTACCGAGTATCATATAATATTTGCCGTTATCCTCCCAAACTTTAGGGTCTCTAAAGTGATGCGTGTTATCTTCAGGTTCAGAAGCGATGACAGGGTTATGTTCGTATTTAGTGAAATTTACACCATCTATACTATATGCCATGTTTTGATTTTGCCAAAAGTGTTCTGGATCATTATCACCATAATAGTGGTGACCGGTATAGAATAAATATAAAGTATCGTCTTTAACGATTGCACTACCAGAGAAACAACCGTCCTTATCTTCTTTTGAGCCAGGTGTTAAAGCGATAGGTAAATCTTCCCAGTGTACTAAATCTTTACTTCTTGCATGCCCCCAATGCATTGGTCCCCAGTCTGCACTGTATGGATGATGCTGATAGAAAATATGATAATATCCTTTAAAGTAACAAAATCCATTTGGATCATTAATCCAACCTGACTTTGCCATTACGTGATAACCTAGTCTATATCGTTCATTAGTAACTTCAATTTGATGATTAGTCATAATATTATGCTCCTTTTTCTTTTATATCTTTTTGACGAATGAAAGGATCACCGTTTACATCTTCATCGTCTTTTTTGAATGTGAATATCGCAAATATACCAGCTAACAGTGCAATTCCTGAAATAATTAGGAATGTATCACCATACCCGATATGATCTCGTAAATTTCCAAGTGGTGTTGATAAAATAACTTGTCCAATCTGTGCTGCAATTTGGAAGCCTATCATATATAGAGTTGCTGATAATTTCGGATTAAAGTGTAACGTGATATATCTAAACATAGGTAGCATAAATAATGGCACCTCAATTGCATGCATCATTTTTATCATTGAAACTGAAATAGGGTGTTCTAGTAAACCACTAAGACCGATTCTTGCTACCATGAAACAAATACCTAACATTAAAGTGTTTTTGACACCAAGTTTATACATGACAATAGGTATAATACTCATCATTAATGCTTCAAAAAATACTTGTATGGAATTTAACGTACCGTACATTTGTTGACCAGCTTCAGGTGTTTCGAATAATTTAGTATAAAAGTCTGGAAACATTTGTTGATCATAAATTGTGTAGAATGACCATGAAAACATAATAAAGATAACAATTACCCATAGGTGTGGTAATTTTAATAATGCGATCATTTCTTTGAAACTAGGAATTGAAGCATCTGTATCATCATACGTAATTTCATGTTTTGCTTTGTCTTCAACTTTAGGTTTTATAAAAATAAGATTTAATAATAGTAATAAGCCAATCACTGAACCAACCCAAAAATTATATTCAGGATTTTTAACGAATAAGAATCCTGCTATTAGAGCTGACACAGCATAACCAAATGATCCCCAAGCACGAGCCTGTCCGTATTTAAAGTCAAAATATCGACTAAATCTTTCTGACACAGCTTCATAAATACCAGCAGCTGCTAAGAATCCAGCTGATAAAAAGATAGAACCTACAAAAATGCCAACCATAAAATTATTTTGAATTAATGGTGCATAGATCCAAATGAAAAATGGACCAACTAGTGTAGACAATGAGGCACAAAAAATTAATAACGTTCTTTTAATAGCGAGTTTATCTTGTATAATGCCATATAAAAACATCAATATTAAAGTAGTTAGAGAATTGGCAGAATAAATCGTACCAACTTCACTTCCTGTTAAGCCTAAACCATTTTTCTCAGACGTTAACCAAATTTGGAAGAAAGACCACCAAATTGACCATGACGCAAAGAATAACAGTAATGTAAATGATGACTGCAAGTATGACTGATTTTTAAATGTTTTAAATGAATTTCCGAATTCCAATTAAATAACCTCCTTGATGTAAGGGCTTTCTTAATGTGATTCTATAGCTAAACTTTTAGTATGTCAACCGGTTGACATAAAAATAATATCTTTTTTTAAAAGTATTTAGTTCTTCAATAGCTACTCGGTTGATGTAAAGGTACGATTAAATATGTATACTTAAAGCAAATTAATTTTAAATTCTCTGAAGTTGAGGTGTATAAAATGAGTGCAAAAAAATTAACGCTTGAAGAACAGAAAGAGATAGAAATATATGTATTAAAAGTGCGCGATAAATATTTGGAAGAGGAAAATAAGAAAGACAAAAAAGCTTTCAAAAATGCTACGTATAAAACAATTTATGATTTAAAAGGTGAGTATCCAGTTAAACAACTGCTACAAATTTTCGGAATACCAAAATCGAATTATTATAATTGGCTGAATCGTGAACCATCTAAAAGAGATATAGAAAACGAAGCATTGAAGAAAGATATTTTAGATATATATCATAAATCTAATGAGACATACGGATATAGACGTATTTATCATTACATTAGAGAAGAATTAGGAAAACCAGTCAATCATAAGAGAATTCAACGTTTAATGAATGAACTTGGTTTAAAAGGGCAATCACATGAAAATAAGAAAGAATAAAGGGGCACGAAGACTGAGAAACTTTATTTAACCCCAATATAAAAAAGGCTCGGACACTAATAAATTGTCCAAGCCTTTTGTTATGTTTTTAATTCTTATTGACTGATGCGTCATAGATTGAATTTACTGCGTCTTGTAATCCGTTATTAAATTCTTCTGCTGATTGTCCAGCGAATAGGTCAGTTACTAATGCGCGTGAGAAACTTGCAATAAGTCCGTCATTTTCTTTCAGTAATTCATTTGCTTTTTCTCTTGAGTAACCACCTGATAATGCAACGACACGAACAACGTTAGGGTGTTCGATTAATGATTTATATTGGTTTGGTTTTGTTGGAATTGTTAATTTCAACATTACGTATTGATCGTCGTTTAATTTATCTAGTTCTTTCGCGATTTCTTCTTTTAAGATATCTTCGATTTCTTCTTTATCTTTAGCATTAATGTTCACTTCTGGTTCGATAATTGGAACTAATCCTGCTTCGATAATTTGTTTACCAATTTCAAATTGTTGTTCTACAACTTTAGCAATAGCTTCTTGATTTGCTTCAAGAATATTTGAACGCATTTTTGTACCGAATACATTACGTTCTTTTGCACGTTGTAATAACTCATCTAAACCAGGAATGACTTTCATTAACTGAACGCCATTTTCTTCATCTGCTAAACCTTTGTCTACTTTTAAGAAAGGAACGATACCTTTTGAAGCTAAGTAGTCAGAAGTATATTGACCTTCAACTTCACGGTCCATTGTTTGTTCAAATAAAATAGCACCTAATATTTTTTCAGAAGTAAAGGCTGGAGATGTTACGATACGTGTTCTCATTTCATGAACAAGTGTAAACATTTCATCTTCATTGCTGTATTGATTTTCTTCAATACCATAATCTTTAAGAGCTTTTGGAGTACTACCACCACTTTGATCTAGTGCAGCTATAAAACCTTTACCATTTTTTATTTTTTCAAATTGTTCTTGGTTCATTTTTTCCACTCCTTTAGATATTTTCAATTATAGTATGATGATTTTTACCATTTATCGCAAGTTATTCAACTTTTAATGATTTTTTTAAGAGAGAAAAATACTAAATAAATATGTCGAATTTAAGAAGATTGATGCGTGATTATTTCATAAAATGCTTATACGCATTATGATGTACATTAGGGAGGATTCTCAATGAATAAAAAATCAGCAATATTATTAATAGGTGGCTTAGCTATCGTAGCTTTAGCAGTCGCAGCTTTATTGTTATTTTCAACGCAAAAAAGTACTTACTACGGATATATGGAGAATAGTACAACTGCAGAAAAAGTAGTAAGTGAGAAAAATAATGAAGTTACGGAAAATATCAAAATCGAATCAACAAGTGATTTCAAACCTAAAAAAGGTGATTTTGTAAAATTAATTTCAAACGATAACGGCAAAACATTTTATAAAAAAGAAGTCGTCAAACATGATGATATACCACATGGTTTAATGATGAAAATACATGATATGGAAATGTAAGGAATATAAAGTCTGAGACGAATGAGAATGTCTCGGACTTTTACTATTTTATTTAATAGACACTTATAGTAAAATTATATTTAACTTCTATAGAATGTGGGTGGTTAAAGTGATGTTAATCAGAAATAAACAAGAATCAGATATTGAAGCGATTGCTAAAGTTCATTATGAGTCTTGGTTGACGACATATAGAGGAATTGTTCCAGATAGTTATTTGGATCAATTAACGTTATCATCATATATTGAAAGACACCATAAATTTAATGCACCGTGTATTGTTGCAGAGGTTGATGAAGAAGTGATTGGATTTCTAATGTATGGTAAAGACAAAGATGAAGATACAAGTGATACATGTGGTGAAATTATGGTCATTTACTTACTTGAAGCATATCAAAACCAAGGAATAGGCACACGTTTAATGCAAGAAGCGGAAGAACAAATGAAGGATAAATATGATGAATTAAGTCTTTGGGTTTTTGAAGATAATCATCCTACGATTAAATTTTATGAAAAACATGGCTTTAAAAAAGATGGTAAAATAAGTGATGTTAGTAAAGCATTAAAAGAAGTAAGAATGATGAAAAGAATATGATACATAGTTGCCATGAATTTTAAAGTTTATGGTCTTTTTTATATTAATAATCCAGAAAAAATAAAAGAAAATAATTTTAAAGAATTTTGCTAAATACAGTAGAAAATTACAATCAATTGTGCTATATTTATAAAAAATTAAAGGGGAAGAGAAATGAGAACAAGAAATAATATTTTAAAATTACTGCTAGCTATTATCTGTGTGTTATCTTTTACAATGCCTTCAATTCATAGTCAAGTTGATGCAGCTACAAAGAAAGTTGTAAAGAAAAAAACGGCAAAGAAAGTTGTAAAAAAGAAAACAAAACAGTTACCACCAAGCCAAAGATATAATTACAAAAAACCGGGTGCTAAGGAAAAACGTAACTATCAAAATTGCACAGATTTAAGAAAAGTATTTCCAAATGGTGTGACTTATGGTCATCGTGCATATTTACCAAAATTTGATAGAGATAAAGATAAAATTGCGTGTGAAAGATACTAGGTAGAAGTATTATTAAAGGGGATTGTGTTTTACGTGAAACGAGCAGATGTTTGATCATCTGCTCGTTTATTTTTTTGAAAATATTAATTACTTATTCAAATTATTTAGGCTTTCAGAATAGTTTTTTAAACAAATCAAAAATTATTATAAAAAATATGATTAGTATTATTATACTAGGGTAACATATCAAGAAAGGAGGAATTAAATATGAGTAAAATAACAGATTCATTCTTAAATGCTTTAGACAGCATTATAGCATTCATACCAAACTTAATTAGTGCAATTATATTATTAATTGTCGCTTGGTTAATTGCAGTAATTGTTAAAACAATTATTGTGAAAGGTTTAAACGCAGTTGGTTTTGAGAAATGGCTAGAGAAAAAGGGGTTAACTGAATCAGGAAGTGGCAAATCAGGATCTGAAGGTTTAATTCAGACATTTGGTAAATTAGCTTACTTCATTATATTCCTATTATTCTTACCATCAGTGTTTGATGCATTAAATATGACTTCTGTATCAACACCGATTAAAAACATGATGGGTAGTGTATTAGACTTCTTACCTAGAATTATTGTTGCGATTGTTATATTAGTTGTTGGTTTATTCATCGCAAAAGTATTAGGTACATTAGTTAAAAACTTATTAACAAATTTAAATGTTAGTAAATATAATCACTATGTAAACTTTGGTGAGAATAAAGAAAGTATTGATATTCCTTCAGCTGCAGGCTGGGTAATTTCAACAATCATTGGTTTATTCTTTGTTGTTGAATCATTAAATACAGTTAATTTAGAAGTATTAAATACAATTGGTGAAGCAATTATTGGATACTTACCATTAGTAATTTCAGCAGCAATTATCTTATTAATTGGTTTCATTGGTGGTAACTTACTATCTAAATTAATTAAAAAATCTACAGGTAACGTATTCGTATCTGAAATCGTTAAATATTTAGTAATCATCGTTTCAGTATTTATGACATTAGATCAATTAAACTTTGCTCAAAGCATTGTTAATGTAGCATTCTTACTAATCTTAGGTGCTGTAGCAGTAGCATTTGCTATCTCATTCGGTATCGGTGGTAAGTCATTTGCAGAAAAAACATTATCAAAAATTGAACGTAAAGCTGAATCAAATGACAAATAAAAGATGATTAGAAAAAGCTGAGACATCCGTGTCTCAGCTTTTTTGTGTGAAAATATTTAATGGGTGAGTGAAGGTAAGAGTTGTGGCCCAAGTCTTAGCTTAAGTACTGAATAAAGCCAAGAGAATGTCCAAGTCATGGCTTAATGTCTGAGTAAAGCCAAGAGATAGTCGAAGTCATGGCTTAATGTCTGAGTAAAGCCAAGAGACAGCCGAAGTCATGGCTTAAGTACTGAATAAAGCCAAGAGATAGCCCAAGTCATGGCTTAAGTACTGAATAAAGCCAAGAGATAGTCCAAGTCATGGCTTAAGTACTGAATAAAGCCAAGAGATAGCCCAAGTCATAGCATAAACCCTAAACATCCTCACTTTTTTCAAAAATCACATTCTATATCGTAACAATGCCCATCAAGATAGCGATAAATAGCATTAGGATGGAGAAACCCCAAACCCAGAAGAATGCGTATTTGATATATCTACCCATATTTATTTCTGCAAGTCCAACGGCTAACCATACTGCTGGTGCGAATGGGCTGACGAATGTTCCGATTACGTTACCTATCATAAGTGAGAAGGCTGTTGATTGTGATGGAACGCCAAATTGACTGGCTGTTGATTCTACTATAGGTAAGATTGCGAAATAATAAGCATCTGTACTTGTTAATAAATCTAAAGGAACACCTAATACACCGATTATAATGTGTAAGTATGGTCCTACAACTGTTGGTAATACTGCAATTAACGATAGTGCAATCGATTCTAACATACCTGTTTCATTAAGTATTCCTAGGAATACACCTGCTGCTAATATAACAGCTGCCATCATTAAGGCATTTGGTGCATGTGCTCTAATACGCTCCATTTGTTCATCGACATCTCTAAAGTTTAATGGTAATGCGACTGCAACACCGAGCATAAATGCAAATTCAGGAGGTACAATATCTAATAACATCATAGCTACGACGATGACTGTAAGTATTAAATTGAGCCAAAGTATGTAAGTATGCTTTGTAGCTTCACCTTTAATAGTAGCATTCTCTTCTTGGTCTTTTTCATAGTTTGCAATAATTTCATCCATATTGATTTTCACAACATCCTCATTAGGAAAAGCTTTAGCAATACGTCTTTTTTCACGGATTCCTAAATAGATAGAGAATAGAATTGCGAGTACGATTCCGACTAATTGAATAGGTATAACTTGATACCATAAGTCGTTGATATTATCGACTTTAAGGACAGAAGCGGTTCTTGCCATTGGTCCGCCCCAAGGTACCATGTTGATAATTGCTGCACTTAATGCAAGAAGTAGTACTAATAAATATGGGCTCATTTTTAGTGCCCTGTATAATGGTAATAAAGCAGGAATTGCTAATAAGAAAGTAGTGGCACCAGCACCGTCTAATTGTGCAAAAGTACCGATAATCGTTGTGACAATCGCAACGATAATAATATTACCTCGTGTTAATTTAATCATTCCTCTAACAAAAGGTCTGAATAAACCACTATCTGAGATAATACCGAAATAGATAATCGCAAAAATAAACATGATTGCTACATTAAATACTTGATCAATACCGGATTCAACATATTTTCGAATATCTCCAAATCCATGACCAATAACTAATGCGCCAATTACAGGTATTAAAATCATTCCTACAACTGGACTAATTTTCTTCATAATTAACATTGCGACAATTGAAATAATAATAACGAGTCCAACTATTGTCAGCAGCGTATTTGGTTCTTCCATTTTTATCCCCCTCAGTTTAATATAGCGCTTACATTATTAAAAATTAAAAAGCTTTCTACAACACATTAAAGTGTAATAGAAAGCATATGTTTATTATAACATTTTACATTAAAAAATAATATAATAAATTGAAAATTCTAATAATAATTTAATAATCAATTTCAAATCCTAAATCTTGAATCATGTCATAATCCATTTGATTTGGTTGACCACCAGTAATTAAATAATCTCCAACAAAAATAGAGTTTGCTACCATAAGAGATAATGATTGAAGCGTTCTTAAATTTACCTCACGACCACCAGCAATACGTATTTCTTTCGTAGGATTAATGAGCCTAAACATACATAGAATTCTAATACATTTCATAGGTGTTAAGTCATCCATACTTCCAAATTTCGTACCTTTTATAGGATGTAAGAAATTGACTGGAATACTATCAGCATCTAATTGATTCAATGTAAAAGCCATATCGATAATATCTTCGTCAGATTCACCCATACCACAAATCACACCAGAACATGGAGAGATATTCTTTTCCTTCATTATATTAATTGTATTTACGCGATCATCAAAACTATGTGTTGTCACAACTTCATCATGATAATTAGCACTAGTATTTATATTATGGTTATATCGGTCTACACCACTGTTTTTAAGGGACTCCGCCTGTTGTTCATTTGTTAATCCGAGACAAGCACAAATCTTAAGTTGAGGATGATTTCTTTTAATTTGTTCAACAGAATCAGTAATGTGAGAAACCTCTTTATCACTAGGACCACGACCACTCATAACAATACAGTATGTTCCAATTTTATTTTCAGAAGCCACTTTAGCACCATCGACAATTTGATTCTCTGGAATAAGTGCATATCGTTGAGATTTTTGTTTAACATCTCTTGATTGACCACAGTAACCACAGTCTTCAGGACAAATACCACTTTTGGCATTTAAAATCATATTCAGTTTTACTTTTTTACCATAATAATGATATCGAACTTTATAAGCTTCTTGAACAAGTGTTAATGTATCAATCGATTCATCTAGATAAATTTTTAAAGCCTCATCAAAAGTTAAGTGATGACCATTGATGATGTTATTTCCTAAAGTCATTAAAATTCCCCCTCTTTAATTATTAATAGAATACTAATAATATCCTTTATTGTAAACCTAAATTATTAATAGGTTAACAATTAAGTAATAATTACTAAAATATGGTAGAAATTAAAATGAACTAGTGATAGCATATATATTGAAAGATTTAAATTATATATAGGAGAGATAAAATGAAGAAGTTTAAGTCAGTCATCATATATAGTAGTTTAGCTTTATTGCTTGTAGGATGTGGAAACGAAGAAAGTTCAGCAAGTAAAAATAATGAGCACAATCAATCAGAACAGGAGGCAAATAAACATGAAAATGCAAAGTTGCCAACTGTTTTATTTGAATCTGATTTAACAAATGAAAAATTATCAAAGTCAGAAATACATAAAAGTATTCAACGTTATTTAGATACAAATGAAAGTATTTATAAAGTGACAACAAAGATTGAAGAAAAAGTATGGGACGAACAACCTTTAACGAAGAGAGAAGCAGATCAATTAGAAGAAGGTAGAAAACTTTTAGAAAAGAATGACCAGAACTTCTCAAATTATATAGGAAATAATACACTCCCAAAAGGTTATCAAAAAGAAACAAATAGAATCAGTCAGTACTTTACCAGTTACAATCAAACAATTAAAAATTTAGATCAACAAGTGCAAAAAATAGAAGATAAAGCAGAAAAAGGTACCATCTCAACAAAAGATATAAAAGATATCGTACCAGATAGTCAAAAGGTAAATGGCAGACAACAAGCAAAAATAGAAAAATTCCTTAAACAAATCAATGTGAAGATGAATGCGTTTAAAAGGTAAAAGGTTATTTTGAAAGATGGTGGGTGTATGATGAAACAGTTAATTAAAAATAGAGAGTTATTAACGGTGGTATTTGTATTTCTAATTATTGCCTTAAGTTTATTATTAGGTTTATTCCTAAGTCTTGAACAAGTACTTATTTGTTTATTTCCGATTTTTATTATTTTTCTTTTATTTAGAGATTGGTTGAGAGGACGCGAGAAAGCAAAGGATTTCAAGAAATTTATGATATTTAGATTAGTTGTAATGATAATATTTTTGGTAATAATGTCATTATACATATTGAGTATGTACCAGAATAATCAATTTACGAATCCGTTATATATTTTTGGTTGGTTTATTGTATTATTCATTACTGACATTATTGAAAATAAATATTTCATAAAAAAAGAATCAAGTAAATAACAATCAAGAAACTTAAAAGGCTGGGACAGTATGATCTGTCTCAGCCTTTTGGTATTTTAATATTTCGTCTTTAATTGTTCTTTTTCAATGTCTGATATAAACGCATGGTCTATTGCTTTAATATTAATGTCTTTCATTTCTGGTATTGTTAACAACTGATGGTTGTATAAGAGTTGGTATTCTTGGTTTAAGTTTGTATTCGAAACTGTTCTATTATCTGTATTAATATTAAATGGGATACCTTGCTCTATGAGCTTTCTAATATTAAGTTCTTCTACTGATTGGATTGCTTTTGTTTGTAAGTTACTCGTCGGACAAATTTCTAATAATGCGTTGTGTTGTTTAATGTACGATAATGCTTGATTATCTTGAATTGCTGCAACGCCATGTCCTATTCTCTGTGCACCGAGTTCGATTCCTTCTATTATATTATGTATACATCCACATTCACCGGCATGCAATGTTAAGTAATGGCCAGAATCTGTAGAATGTTGTATAGCTTCCTGTATGACCTTTGTTGGAAAGGCTTCTTCAGGACCCGCAAAATCAAAACCTACGATGTGACGATTGTTTGTATTTAACTGATCTACTGATTTAAATAGGTCGATGTTTGTTTGGTTGTCGTGATGTCGCATGCCACAAATTAGCAAATTGACTTTAATATCATATGTATCTTCAGCTTCGATTGCTCCGTTGTTAACAGCTTCTAATATTTCTTCAATGTTTAAGCCTTTATCTGTATGGAAAAGTGGTGCAAATCGGATTTCTATATATTTAACGTTGTCGTGATGTGCTTGTCGTGCGACGTCGACAACAGCTTTTTCTAAGCTATCTTTTGTTTGTAGCACTTTTAAAATGGTGTCGAAAGATTTTAAGTAGTCGTCTAAGCTTTCACAATTTTGATCTACTTGAATATCTTCTAAATTAATAGATACATGTTGTTCTCGTGCGAGTTGTTGGATTAATTCGATGCTGACAGATCCGTCTAAATGACAGTGTAACTCTGTTTTTGCTACTTCGTTTATTGTAGACATTAGGAATATCCTTTCTTTATCTATGAGTATGATTTTTAAATATAGTTATATATTATAAACAATTTCAGAAATATCTGGTAGTATTTAGCACAAATGTGTAGATTTTGTGATTGAATATATGAAAATATTAGTTTTTTATTTGAAAATTCTTGGTATCCAATTATTAAAAATGCTATATTTATAGAATATTTTAATAATTATAGGTTGAAAATTTAGAACATACATATTAAGAAGGGTCAGACATGAATAATAATTTAAAAAGAGAGTTAACGTCAAGACAAATGCAAATGATTGCGATTGGTGGCACAATTGGTGTTGGTCTATTTATGGGTGCATCAAGTACGATTAAGTGGACAGGACCATCCGTGTTATTAGCTTATGCGATTGCAGGTGTATTTGTATTTTTAATTATGAGAGCTTTAGGTGAAATGGTTTACGTTTATCCAGATACAGGTTCATTTGCTAAGTTTGCAAATGATTATATTCATCCGTCATTTTCATTTGTAACAGCTGCAAGTAGTACATTTAATTGGATTATTGTCGGTATGAGTGAGGTTATAGCAGTAGGTTCGTATTTTAAATTTTGGTGGCCAGATTTACCTTCATGGATACCAGGTTTAGCTGTCGTTCTTATATTGCTTTCTGCAAACTTAGTTTCTGTTAAGTGGTTTGGTGAATTTGAATTTTGGTTTGCCGCTGTAAAAGTCGTAACGATTATATTAATGATTATTGCAGGTTTAGGCTTAATAATTTTCGGAATAGGTAATAACTTTAATCCGATTGGTGTTAGTCATTTATGGGATCGTGGTGGTTTCTTTACTGGTGGTCTAAGTGGTTTCTTCTTTGCATTATCTATTGTATTTGGTTCCTATATTGGTATCGAATTAATTGGTATTACTGCCGGTGAAACGAAAGATCCACAGAAAAATATTGTAAAAGCCATTAACGGTGTTGTATGGAGAATATTAATATTCTATATCGGTTCGATTTTCGTTATTGTAACGGTTTATCCATGGGATGAAGTGAATCAAATTGGTTCACCGTTTGTTGCAACATTTGCAAAAGTAGGTATTACGGCTGCCGCAACAATTATTAACTTTGTTGTAATTACAGCAGCGATGTCAGGCTGTAACTCTGGTATTTTTAGTACGAGTCGTATGCTTTATACGTTGTCTAAACAAAAACAAATTTCTCAAATATTCTATAGAACAAATAAAAATGGTGTCCCCCATATTGCTGTTATCGCAGTATCAATCGGTATTTTCTTCGGAATCGTCTTAGATATTGTATTACCACTATTATTAGGTAAAGATACGAATATATTTGTATATGTGTTCAGCGCAGGTGTGCTTCCAGGTATGGTGCCATGGTTCGCTATTTTAATTAGTCATATGAATTTTAGAAAGAGAGAACAAATTAAAGACCATCCATTTAAAATGCCATTCGCGCCGGTCAGTAATATTATCACAATTATTATGCTTATACTGGTTGTTATTGGTATGATGTTCAATGGTGAAACACGAATTTCAGTCATAATCGGAATCGTATTTATCGCGATTGTTAGTTTGTACGCATTTATTAAAAAGCCATAATATATGAATAAAAATACATTTGCATTTTATTTGCATATGTATTTTTTTATAGTCTGAATTAAAATTATAGTAAAGTTATTTGATAAATATGAATTGTTATATAACAGTTAAATAAAGGGTTCTATAAAATAAATATTCAAAATTGACTATAGACATCATTTTCTGAATATTATATAATTGATAACGGTTATCAATTAATAGGAGGACATCATGAATAAATATTCAAGAATTTTTATGGCGGTATTAGTTGTTTCGGCAATGTTTCTAGCAGCGTGTGGCAATAATAAAAGTAGTGAAGCAGGTGCTAAGAAATCTGAAACAATAGAAATAAAAGATGAATTAGGTACTCAAAAAGTTAAGAAGAATCCTAAAAATATTGTCGTATTAGAGTATTCTTTTGCAGATGCAGTTAAAAATCTTGGCAATACACCAGTTGGTATTGCGGACGATAATAAGAAAGAAATTATTAAAAAATTATATGGTGAAGATGTGAAATATACGTCAGTTGGTACGCGTAAACAACCAAACTTAGAATCTATCAGTTCACTTAAACCAGATTTGATTATAGCGGATGTTCAACGTCATAAAGGTATAAGTGAAGACTTGAAGAAAATAGCACCAACACTTGTATTGAAAAGTAGAGAAGCAAGCTATGATGATGTGAATGGTTCATTTAAAACAATTGGTAAAGCTTTAGGTAAAGAAGATAAAGCTAAACAATTACTTGAAGACCAAGATGCAAAAATTAAAAAAGCTAAAGATAAAGTAACTACTAAAGAAAACAAAGGTGAAAAAGTATTGATTGCAGTTGCGAGAGAAGATGCATTTCAAGCTCATACATCTACTTCTTATGCTGGCCAGCTATTAACGAAATTGGGATTAGATAATGCTGTAGAATCTAAAAATGCATATGAAGATGTTAATTTAGAAAATTTATCTAAAATTAATCCGGATAAAATCATTTTTACAACTGATAAAAAGAATCCAATAACAGATGATTGGAAAGAAAAAGCGATTTGGAAAGATCTTAAAGCATATAAAAAAGGTCAAATATATCAAGTAGATAGAGACTTCTGGACGAGATTCAGAGGTATTAATGCCAATGAATATATCATAAAAGATTTACAAAAATATAACGAAAAGAAATAAATACTTGAACAATGAACGTACATACAATTGTCCGTTCATTGTTTTATTTCTGAGTTGAGTTGGTGATGTTATGAAAAAAGAAACGATAATCATTATAGTAACAGTCATAATTTTAATTTTAGGGATTTTTATAAATTTAAGCTTTGCTTCATCAATTATGAGTTTTAAAACGATATTTCATGCTTTATTACATAATGATCACTCGAAAGATACATTAATTATTAGAACGGTAAGACTACCAAGAGTATTAGTTGCGATTATGGTTGGCGTGAGTTTAGCGTTAGCAGGTGCAATCATGCAAGGTATTACGAGGAATGCACTTGCTTCACCTCAAACATTTGGTATTAATGCTGGTGCTTCATTAGTGCTCGTGGCGGCATTGGTTTTCTTTCCTGATTATAATGGTAACCAAAGTGCGTATATTGGCTTTATTGGTGCGATTTTAGGTGGCGTGATTGTTTATACCTTTATTTATGGACACGAGAATAATCAAGTTCGTTTAGCCTTAGCGGGTATGACCATTCATTTGTTACTATCTTCGGTCACTGAAGTATTGATATTAATGAATGAAAATGCCACAGATATTCTATATTGGTTAACAGGTTCTTTAAACGGTAAAGATTGGGATAGTGTGGAAGTCTTATTACCATGGTTTGTAATCGGTACGATTATCACCATTATGTTAGCGAGACATTTAACGGTTATTTCACTTGGTGATGATTTAGCTACAAGTTTAGGTGTTTATAAGAAAATGATTTATATTATATTTGGTTTAATGGTTATTATTTTAGCAGGTTCATCTGTATCTGTTGCAGGTCCAATTGGTTTTGTAGGGTTAATTGCACCTCATATATCTAAGAGGTTGATTAGAGGCGGTTATGAAAGACATATTATATTAACGGCACTGATTGGTGCGGTATTACTCGTATATTCAGATGCGTTATCACATATTATTGCATATCCTTATGAATCGCCCGTTGGGATTGTAACAGCTTTAATAGGCGGTCCATTCTTCCTTTACTTATGTAAAAATGGAAGGAGTGTTCAAAAAGGATGAAACTTAAATGGAAATATATCATCGTTTCACTCGTACTATTGGTCGCATTATTCATTAATCTACAAGTTGGTTCTCAGTTTATAGGTAGATCAAAGATTATATCTACATTTATTGGTTTTTCAGATGATTATGATTTTGTCATTTATAATTATAGATTGCCAAGAATGATTCTTTCGTTAATAGGTGGGTGTTTATTAGGTGTATCTGGAGCAATTGTCCAAAGCATACTGAGAAATCCTTTAGCATCGCCAGATATTATTGGTGTCACAAAAGGTGCAGGATTGTTTGCGGTTGCGCAAACATTATTGTTACCAGCACTACCATTTTATTTCTTAGGTATTGCTTCATTTATTGGTGCAGTTGTACTCATCATGCTTATAATGCTTATCGGTAAATTGTTCCAAGCAAGTACATACACAATAGCATTAATCGGTGTTGCTTTAAGTGCAATATGCCAAGCAGGTCTACAATATTTCATGATTAGATATCCAGACAATATTAATACGACTTTATTGTGGTTGTCAGGAAGTGTATGGGGACGGAATTATGATGACTTATGGTTCTTTATACCTGGAGTAGTGGTGTTGCCGCTTATTTTCTTATTTGCTCGTAAAATTGACATATTAAGTTTAGGTGATGAATCTGCTGTCAGTTTAGGAGAAAAAGTATCGCTCATTAGAAATGTATATCTTGTAATGGCAGCAATTTGTGTTGGTTCTGTTGTGTCAGTAACAGGAACAATTGGCTTTATAGGGTTAATTGCACCTCATATAGCAAGGCTACTAGCAGGACCAAAAGCCACTAAATTGTTACCATTGTCAGCTTTAATAGGTTCAATATTCCTATTAGTAGCAGACGCAATAGGTAAAGGGTTGTTTCCTCCACTCGAAATTCCTGCAGGTGTTGTAACAGCCATTATAGGTGCACCTTATTTCTTATATTTATTAAAAAAATCTCAAAGTGTATAGAGAGTTATTTAGCCGAAACAGTCAGGATTGTTTCGGCTTTTTGATAGGCAAAAATATTTCTTGAGAAATATTGCTGTGATAACATTGCATTAAAAAGAATATTAAGGAAGTGTAAGTATGTCTAATCAATCTGCTTTATTAGTTATGGATATGCAAAATGGTATTGTTGGTAGCTTATCTAATTCGAGTGAAATCATCGATAAAAATAAAAAGGCTATCGAAAGTGCTAGGAAACATCAAATCCCAGTTATTTTTGTGAGAGTAGCTTTTTCAAAAGGATTTTATGAAGTGTCGCCTTACAACAAATCATTTTCACGTATTAAAGCAAGTGGACAACAAATGAGTGTGAATGACGCATCAACTCAAATTATAGACGAACTTGCACCAAATGAAGATGAAGTCGTTGTTACAAAACATCGCTTTAGCGCTTTTACAGGTAGTAATTTAGAAGTGTTATTGCGTGGTATGCAAGTGGATCACCTTATTTTAACAGGTGTTGTAACGAGTGGTGTTGTGTTATCTACTTTAGTTGAAGCGGCAGATAAAGACTTTGAATTAACAGTCTTATCAGATGCGATGACAGACAGAGATATTGAAACACATCAATTTCTAATTCATAAGATTTTTCCTAGGTATGCGGAAGTAACTGAGACGATAGAATGGTCAAATACAATCGTATAGATAGGAGATAATTTTTATGCGTCAAGTTTCGAGTGAAGAAGCCTTTAATACGAAACTATACCCACCGATGATTTTAGGATCAATATTGAATCCGATTAATTCTTCTATGTTAGCTGTTGCACTTATACCAATTGCACAAGCCTTCGGTATACCTTTTTATCAAACAACATGGCTTGTGTCATCGTTATATTTAGCAACAAGTATTGGTCAACCGGTTATAGGTAAACTTATAGATATATTTGGTCCAAGAGGATTATTTTTATTTGCTACAAGTTTAGTAGGAGTAGCGAGTTTGATTGCGATTTTTACACCATCTTTTTATGGATTAGTATTAGCAAGATTTCTTATTGGTATTGGTACTTGTGCAGGTTATCCTTCAGCAATGTATTTAATCAGTTATGAGGGGAAGCGCACAGCTAAAGATAGTCCAAGTAAAATATTAACAATGCTATCTATATCCAATCAGACAATTTCTGTTATTGGTCCAACAATCGGTGGTTTGTTAATTCATAGTGGCGGTTGGCAAGCTATATTCTTAGTCAATATTCCACTTTCCATTCTTTCATTCGTATTTGGATTTTTATATTATCCAAAAGTTGAAAGTCCAAAGAAATTAAATGCATTAAAAGAACAGATAGACTTTATAGGTATAACGTTGTTTACAATTACTTTAACAACATGGATGATTTTCTTTATGGAGCCAGATCAATCCATTTTTTATCTATTTATAATTGGACTGTTCAGTTTGATTGCTTTTATTATCATGGAACTCAAATCTAAAAAACCATTTATTGATCTAAGAGTACTTGCTCACAATGGTGCTTTAAATAATACTTATATAAGATCACTTCTTACAGCTGTTATTTCTTATAGTGTGCTATATGGATATGTTCAATGGCTAGAAGAGGGGAGAGGATTGACTGCAGCACATGCAGGACTCATGATGTTACCTCAATTCTTGGTTGGGATTTTTATGGCACAATTAACAGGTACAAGGCTATCAATTAAGTTCAAACTATATTTAGGCACAATTTGTGCACTCATAACAATGATAGGCTTCCAATTTATTCATGCCGATACACCATTATGGATATTAATATTATTAGCTGCAATTTTTGGTGTGCCACAAGGATTATTAAATTTAGCAAATCAAAATGCACTTTATCATCAAGCACCAAAATCAATGATAGGCATGTCAGCAGGATTATTAAGAACTGCGATGTATATCGGTGCAATCGTATCATCCACGCTCATTAGTACTTTATTCAAAGGTGACCACATCACAAATGGTATACATGAATTAGGTCTATTCTGTATGCTGATAGGCATAGTTATCATCATTCTAACCTTTGTCAGTAGACGTTCATTAAGCACAAGGTAGACTGCGGGTTGTCTGATGTTAGAGAGAGGGGAGGGTGTTTTGGAGTGGTTGCTTTAAGTTAGATGTCTTGGCTTAAGTACAGAATAAAGCCAAGAGATAGCTGAAGTCTTGGCTTAAGTCCTGAATAAAGCCAAGAGATCACTAAATTCATGGCTTAAGTACTGAGTAAAGCCAAGAGATGCCCCAAGTCTTGTCTTAAATACTGAATAAAGCCAAGAGATAGCTGAAGTCATGGCTTAAGTACTGAGTAAAGCCAAGAGATCGCTAAATTCATGGCTTAACGCCTGAATAAAGCCAAGAGATAGCTGAAGTCATGGCTTAAGTACTGAGTAAAGCCAAGAGATCACTAAATTCATGGCTTAAGTACTGAGTAAAGCCAAGAGATGTCCCAAGTCTTGTCTTAAATACTGAATAAAGCCAAGAAACCACCCAATTTCACATTCCCCATCAAAAAAAGAGCTAGGACACGTATCCTAGCTCTTTTCATATTTATTTCATTTCTTTAAAGGCTTTTAAGAATATTTCTCTTTGTTTTTCTAATGAAATTGGATCGTTATATTGTGTTTCTGTTACATCAAATTTAAAGACGTGATTATTTTTCTTAGCTTCTGTATTTGCCCAAACATTTGTATCTTCGAATGGTGCTTTCTGATTTCCGTTTGCTGCGATTACAACAAAATCACCTAAATATTTATCGAATTCTTCAGGAGTTATTGTGATAGCATTTGTTTTTTCTGTTGCTTTTTTTAGCTCTTTTGGTTGTTTCAAGCCCCAACCGCTATATAAAATTTCAGTACCTCGACCTAATTCATCACTGAATGCCATAAGTCCTTTTGGTGTTTGTTGTAAGACTGTTGCTGTTTTTCCTTTGATAAGTGGTTCTAAATCTTTTTTATCATCTCTAAGTTTTTTATCCCATTCTTTAATCCACTCTTTAGCTTGGTCTTCTTCGCCGACTAATTCTGCTAATTTAGTTGTATTATCTTTATATGTAGAAGTCATTGCATCAAAAGTAACGGTAGGTGCAATTTTTTTGAGTTTATTAAGGTTTTTGTCTTGTGCGCTTGTAATAATGAGATCTGGTTTTGTTTTTGCAACTTGTTCAACATTTGTTTGATCTATTTTTTTAGCATCATTCGTAACATCTTTAAGTACCTTATTTTGATTAATAAATTCTGGTACTGCTACTGGTGTATGTTTGAACTTAACTAATGCGCCGACATATGTTGGATGTAATACTGCAATTCGTTTAGGATCTTTTGGTACATCAACTTTCTTACCATTATCCATCGTAAACGACTTTGTATCAGAGCTTGAATCTTTCTTACTACTTGAATCTTTATTGTCATTGTTGTTCCCGCATGCTGCAACAAATAAAATTAACGTTAATACTAAAATTAATACCTTTTTCATTAAAAAACCTCCCCAATTCATTGATATTGATAATCTTTCTCAATTGTATCAAAATATTGTGATTATACAATAGGTTTTGCAAAATTTAAAGAGTGCAATTATTTGAATATCATATTTTTACCATGTATATTTAACGTAGTAAATTCGATTGGAAAGGAGTGAAGGCGTAATGGAATGGCTCATAGGTTTATTAGGTGAAGAGATATTAATTAATTATGTTGCATTTAGCATACATTATTTCATTCCTGTGTTATTAACGCTCTTGTTTGTCTACTTGCAAATGCAAGCAAACATCAAGCTCCACAAAGATTGGATTGTAAGGTTTTCAACTGAAGTAGAGGATCAATACATTTTTGAATGGATAGTCCCTATTTTAAGGTGGAGAACACGTTGCTTATCCAAGACCGTCGATGAAGAAGACGCTAGTCCAATATATTAACGCATAATTAATATATTGGAGGAGAAATTTTGAAAAAATTATATACAGTTTTAGCATTTTTAGCAGTATCGATATTACTAAGTGGATGTGCACCACAAGAAGGTGGTGTATTTTATACTTCATTAGTAGAACCATTCATTTATTTGATTAAATTCTTTGCATCATTCTTTAATAATAGTTACGGAATTGGCATTATCATCGTTACCATATGTGTAAGACTAATTGTTATGCCGTTTATGTTGCGTTCTTTTAAAGGACAGAAGAAAATGCAATTTAAAATGAAGAAAATAAAACCACAAATGGATGAAATTAATGAGAAGATGAAATCAGCTAAAGATGAACAAGAACGTGCGCAATATAGCCAAGAAATGATGGCTTTATATAAAGAACATGGCGTAAATCCTTTAAATATGGGATGTTTACCAATGATTATACAGATGCCGATACTAATGGCATTGTACTTTGCAATATCTCATAATGATGCACTTGCAAGTCATAGTTTCGCATGGTTTAACCTTGGTACACCAAATATATTTATGGCTCTGATTGCTGGAGCACTCTATTTATTACAAGCATATTTATCAACAAAATATTTACCAGAAGAATCAAAAGGACAAATGAAATACATTATGTATATCAGTCCAATTATGATATTTATTGTAAGTATGAGCACACCAGCAGCACTGCCATTATATTGGAGTGCAAGTGCGATCGTACTCATCGTTCAACAATATATATCTAATAAGTACTTTAATTATCACGAAGACGAACTTCAAACAAGTTCATAAATAACAAAAGACGCTCAAGAATTGAGCGTCTTTTTATGAATAAAAAACATAAAAAATAACCTTCTATTCGCTTTAGCGTGCATATAGAAGGTTATTAAAATTATGTACAGCTACCGTCACTTAAACGGGCTTGTTGAGGTAACGTGTTCCAGCACGTTACCTTTATTTGATTATAGAATATCATGAAAAAATACAATTTGTCTAGTGACTTAAACACCTGAAGCTCAATTCTCGAGCTTCTTTTTCTTTCTTCTCTTAATGATTTCATATGTAATCAAAATAACAACAATCACCATCATAGGGTATATTCTGTAATCGGAAGAAACAAATAATCTAATTAAGATGAATGCGATAATTAATGAGCTAAACTGTATTAAGTATTCTTTAGTAAAGATATTATATTTTTCTTTTTTATATATATCACTTGCTAAAACTAGTGGCATAACTAGTGAAATTCCGATTATTGAACCAATTAATGACGCTAAATCCACTTTGTTGAAGATAATAAGTTGGGTTAATACAAGAATTGAAATCATATACAATCCATACGTCACACTATAAAACAACTTCTCCTTCATCCTTCTCAGCTCCTTAATTTAAATGGATTTTGAAGTTTACACCTTTTGTAGTGGGCATAATTTTAAAGGTTCCGTTATGAAATGTGATGCAATCCATAATGATCGTTGAACCGATACCGTGTCCTTCTTTGTTGTCTTTTGTTGTGTAATTTGAATGAAGCATATGTTTCTCTGTCGTCTTACTTATGCCAACACCGTCATCTTTATAATTAATTTCTAAACCTTCATTTATATTCTTAATGTTGATTTCAATGTTTGGATTACGTTTATTATGGTCGATACTATTATCTATAAGGTTCATCATCATACGTTCAAAATATAGTTTATTCCCATAAAATCTTTGTTCTGTTAACTGATTGATAATTTCAAGTTTGTCGTATTGTATGGTCTTTCTCAGCTGCTTTAATGTTTCTGTAATATCGAATGATTCTTTATGAATGGTCATTTGATCTGTTTCATATCTGAAGTTATTGTTTAAACTATCAATCAACTCAGTCATATATGCAGCTTTGTCTGAAATTAAAATTGCATATTTCTTAGTATCTATTTCTTCTGATGATAATAGTTTGGCGTAACCATAAATAGATGTTAAAGGTGATTTTAAATCATGAGATAGCTGATTAAGCCATTTCTCGCGGTAGTAATTAATTTGATTTTGATAAATTTTATCTTCAGTCAGTTGTAGGTTTAAGCTTTCTACAGAATCATTCAGTTCTTTAAATAATTTTTTGCTTCTTTTGTTGTAGTGTTTAGAGCTTGGTTTAAACAATTTACCTTTAGAAAGGTTTTCTATCCAATCCGTATAGAAGAATAATGGCTTAGAAAGTCTTTTAGAAATGATAAATGCGAAAATGATTACTAAAATCATGTTGAGTAACAGCAATAATAAATAAGATAGTGCTAAAAATTTAAATGTCTTATTTTCAATATCATTAAACTCATCTGTATATTGAACTTTATGATAAGCAGGATTATCTATAAATGTTAATTGTTTATCCTTTTCGACATGATAATATTTATTGTAATTATTGGTATACAAGCTACTTATCAATTTCTTTGTATCAATATTTTCTGTTGATTGAATAGCATGATTGTGTGATTTTGGATAAATTAATATGACGCTATAGTCATCACTGCGAAATGGAATAGCTTGTGTATTATATAAGTTTTCAACAAGTTTATTTTTTAAATTCATTTGTTTTTTAGGATAAAGGACATTGGCATCTTTATCGATAATATATAATTGAACATGACTGTCTTTTAATTTTTGTTTTAAATCATCATTCAGTTTATAGCCGTTTTCTTCATTTGATATTGAAAAATCCATATAAAAATCATCAACATCATCTAAATCGGAATAAGAAATTTTTATAACATTTGTAAAGAAAAGCCATATGCCAATAACACCTATAATAAAAGTAATCGTAAGAAAAATAAAAATGTATTTCGTGAATTTCCATGTGAACCTTTTATTCATTTCATTAACCTCTATATATGTAACCTTTACCTCGAACTGTCTGTATAAGTTGAGGATTATTCGGGTCATCTTCTATTTTTTTGCGTAATGTTCGAATGTGAACCATTAATGTATTGTCATCCACACTTACGGAGTAACCCCATACACGTTCGTATATTTGACTCTTCGTCAAAACTTGATTTTTATTTTTAATAAAATAAGCGAGAAGGTCATATTCTCTTGAAGTCAGATTAGCTTTCTTATTATTTGTAATGACGTCAGTTGTATCTAGATTAACTTGCAAGTTCTTATTGTGATGCGTATTGATATTTTTAATATGTACAGATACGCGATAAGCAAGCTCAATAGGATCAAATGGTTTCTTCACATAATCTACGGCACCATTTTCAAACCCTTTATAAACATCCAAATCTGAATCTTTCGCTGTCACGATTATAAGTTTTGTATCTTCATGTTTAATATATTTGACGAGTTCATAGCCGTTTTCTGATTTTAAGTTTAAATCAAGCAACACGACATCAAAGCGATGCGCTTTTAATTTCGCTTCAGCTTCTGGTTTGTCACTTGCTAAATATATATCACCTAATTGTTTATTAGATAAGGATATTTTTATCAATGTTTGTATATCTAAATCATCTTCTACTATTAATATTTTGGCAGTCATTTTTACACCTCTATATAATTGTATATTTTCATTTTATATGTATCTACTGGTATATGTAAAATTAAGTCAGATTTAAGGTTTATATAAGTCGGATTTTATTTTAACTTGCTAATATAATATGTGAGGTGAATAGAATGAACAGAATAGAAGTTGCCGATGCACTAAGAGGGTTTAGTTTATTTGGCATATTTATGGCCAATTTATTAATTTTTCAATTTGGTTTAACAGGGCAATTGTACATAGATCAATATTATTTAAGTGGTGTGAATCAAACCATTTATTATGTTATCAAGATTATATTTGAAGGTAGCTTTATGCCTATTTTTGCGATTTTATTTGGATTTTCTTTAGATAAACTTTATCAATCTATGAAAAGTAAACAAATTAAACGTCCAAGAATTAAACTGTTAAGAAGAGCCATATTCTTATTAATATTAGGTAGTTTACATGCTTATTTTATATGGGAAGGAGATATCTTATTTGGTTATGCACTATCAATGTTAATCGTGATTCCATTTATATCATTGAATCGTAAATTTTTTAAATGGGTTACAATCGTTGGATTTGGGATGATATTAGCGTTGTCGATTGTTTCTTTATTTGATACTTCCGGTCCTATTATAGAAATAAGTGATAAAGCTTCGTATGTGCACGAAGTTAAAACATTATTTAGTGAAGGTAGTTATTGGGACATTCGTGAAGCGGATGACAATATTAAAGATCCACAATTCATGCAATTAAAATCAATGCTTGGCGATAATATAGGATGGTTATTTGTAATGATTTTCTTTATAGAAGTTCCATATTTCACCCTAGGCATATGTTTATCTAAATATAAATGGTTTGAAAAACGTATCGAAGACCAACGCATTTCTAAATGGTTTATATATCTTATACCAGTATCGATATTAGGGAAGTCCTCTTATTTATGGTTATCGAATGAAAATGCGGCTGAGAGTATCACAATGATATTCGGTATATTGTTATCGATTGGCTTTATTTGTTTATTTAAATACTTATATCAAACGTATCAACAAAACGTAATATTTAGAGGGTTTGAAAGTCTCGGTAAAATGTCGTTATCGATGTATATTTTACAAAGTATTATCGGAACACTCATATTATATGGCTATGGATTAGGATTCTTCGGAAAAGATGTACTTTTAGTGACGACGATTAGTTTTATTTTAATTTATGTATTACAAATGCTTTTAGCATCATGGTATCAAAAGCATTGGCGATATGGTCCGCTAGAATATATACTGCGAATGTTTACACATTGGAAAATTAAAGTAGGAAAAAGGAGATGAAATAATAATGATAGAAATAGTTAAGAAAGTCGCACGCATATTATTTGTCGTATTTTCAGGACTATTAGTCGCAAGATATGTCATTCAGCAGCTGAATCAATTTACTAATTTGCATTTAAGCTGGTTCTATTTAGAACATGTGCCATATAGTTTCATTATCATTGTTATTTTATACTTCATCTGTATTGTAGTTTATAGTTCATTGCGTACATATGGACAAAGTGATTAGTTTAAATATATAAAGAAAGGGAGCAGGACGTATTGTCCAGCTCCCTTTTTTGATTGCTATTCTTTTGGCTTAATAGATTTAACATTTTTAAATCCACTTTTCATACTTGCAAGGTGCTCCATAAAATCATGCCACTCTGTACCAGCTTCTTCAAACGTTTGCTGTAATAATTCATTTTGCGCTTGGTTCAATTTATGAACTAAAGCACTACCTTCTTCTGTAGGGTATAAATGTTTTACACGTCTATCATTGTCAGAGTCTACATATCTAATTAATTTTTTTTCTTTTAATTTTTTTAATGAAGCGTGAGATGCTTGTTTAGATATTTCAAGTGTATCTAATAAATCTTTAATTGTTATACCTGGCATTTGATCTATAAAAAATAAAAATCTATGATGCTGTCTGTTCATGCCATGATTTTTAATAATATCGTCAGCTGTATTGATAAATGTTTTGTACGCGAAATAAAAAAGCATATGATCATAATTGTTTTTATTATCCATCGTGTCGACTCCTTTTCAACTATTATAAAGGATAGTTGCTAAAATTTCATTTTTAGGTCAATAATATTGACTTAATTTCAAAGTAGGTATATACTAAGAATTGTTATAGGGATTATTAAACATTTGATATTTAATCAAAGGTTTATTTTTTACATTAATAGGTCAACTATATTGACTTAAATTGATTCGTAAAAATAGAAAAGGAGAATCGGATATGAAAAAACGTGTTGGGGAATATTTAATGGATTCATTAAGTACGGTAGGAGTAGAAAAAGTATTTGGTGTTCCTGGAGATTTTAATTTAGCATTTTTAGATGATATTGTAAGTAGAGAAGATATGGAATGGGTAGGCAATACGAATGAATTAAATGCAAGTTATGCTGCGGATGGATATGCAAGAATGAATGGTATCAGTGCAATGGTCACTACATTTGGAGTTGGTGAACTAAGTGCAGTTAATGGTATTGCAGGATCTTATGCAGAACGCGTGCCAGTAATAGCTATTACAGGTGCACCAACAACAGTTGTTGAAGAAGCGGGTAAATATGTTCACCATTCATTAGGTGAAGGTAAGTTTGATAGTTATAGAAAAATGTTTAAAGAAATTACAACTGCTCAAGGTTATATAACAGTAGAAAATGCTCAGACTGAAATTCCAAGATTAATTAATGCAGCATTAGCTGAAAAAAGACCTGTCCATATACATTTACCAATCGATGTAGCACAAGCAGAAATTGAAGTTGAAGAAGCTTTCAAACCAGCCGAAATGATCAATCAAGATGTTTCTCAATACATCGAAATGGTACAACAAAAATTAAAAACAGCTCAGCAACCTGTTATCATTACTGGTCATGAAATTAATAGCTTTAAATTACATGATGAATTAGAACGCTTTGTTGAACAAACACAAATTCCAGTTGCACAACTTTCTTTAGGTAAAGGTGCATTTAATGAAGAAAGTCGTTATTATATGGGTATTTATGATGGTAGTATCGCAAAAGAAGATATTAGAAATTATGTAGATAACAGTGATGCTATTTTAAATATTGGTGCTAAATTAACAGATTCAGCGACTGCAGGTTATTCTTATGGATTTGATATTGATGATGTCGTAATGATCAATCACTTAGATTTCAAATTAAATGATACAATTTCATCAAAACTTACATTACCAAGTTTAATGAACGGATTACTTGATATAGAATATAAAAATGAAGCACATTTCCCAGAAAATAATCGTCCAGAAAAAGGTGATTACACAGTTGATAATGCACCACTCACACAAGAAACTTACTTTAAAATGATGCAAGATTTTATCGGATTAGATGATATAATTTTAGCAGAACAAGGTACTTCATTCTTCGGTGCGTATGACCTTAACTTATACAAAGATAATACATTTATTGGACAACCATTATGGGGATCAATCGGTTATACATTACCAGCAACAATCGGTACACAAATGTCTAATTTATATAGAAGAAATATCCTATTAATTGGTGATGGTTCATTACAATTAACAGCACAAGATATATCAACAATGATTAGAAATGACCTTAAACCTGTTATTTTTGTTATTAATAATGATGGATACACAGTTGAAAGAAAAATCCACGGCGAACACCAAGTGTATAATGATATTCAAATGTGGGACTACAAAATGTTACCAGCCGTATTTGGCGGTAAAGATACAGTAGCCGTACACGACGTAGAAACATCTGCCGATTTAGAAAATGTATTCTTAAAAATTAACAATGAACCTAATCAAATGCATTTCATAGAAGTGAAAATGGGCGTTTCAGACGCACCAGAAAAACTAGACGCAATCGGACAAGCATTCTCAAAACAAAATAGTTAATACAAAGAGTCAGGGACATAATGTAACGTCTCTGACTCTTTTAGTATCTTGGCAGTAGATGACTGAATTGAAAATGCGCTTGCAGCAAGCTTTTTTCAACTCTAGTCATCCTTGCCGGGGCGGGACTACGAAATCTTTTTATCTAAATTAGATTTCTGTCCCGCTCCCATTTTTTTATGTGAAGAGGATGGAGAAGGATTAGACGGGTGTAGCAATTTCTTCAACTAATTTATTTAATTCTAGAATATTATTTTTACAGGTTGATTTCAGTTTGTTTCTTGAGGAATTAATACCATCTTCTACATATACTTTTGCAGCATCACTCCATGTAGCTCTTCCACATAATACACCATTAAACTTAGATCCTGACTTATATGCGAAGTTTAATGTATCTATAAATAATTGTGATGACACGCCAGCACTTAAAAATATAAACGGTAGGTTGGTAGCATTAGATTGTTCCAGGAAGAATTCAGCAGCTTCCTCTTTTGTATAAACATATTCATTCTTAGCATATCCCTCTACAAAGTTCATATTAACTGGAACTTCTACTTTTAGTACATCAACATTAAATCTTGATTCACTGTAAAGACGCATGGCATTAATCACTTTATATGGCTTTATATTAGCAAACTCAATTCCCTTTTCATCACCAATAGAGTCATCATATGTTAAAATTTCTAGGAAAAAAGGTAATGATTCTGATACACATTCACTACCAACTCTTTCTACAAAAGCTTCTTTTTGACTATTTATTTCTTCTGACTCATTAATGTCTACATAGATTAGAAGTTTGATGGCATCTGCACCTTTAGATTTCAAGTTTTTGACTGAACAATTTGGAATTAAGTCAGGAAATCTTCCTGGTGTTTTTTTATCATAACCTGTTTTTTCATATGCCATAATTAAACCACAATATTCATCTCTTATATTAGCTGCTTCTTTACCAAATTCAGGATCTAATAATATAGATGATGCATAAGGTGTTAATTCATTTGAGACTAATTCTTTAAAATTAGATATTTCAGTATTTGAAATATTTTCGCCCATCATTCTTTTTAAAGCACCTCTTTGATCTATAGCTAATGCAGTAATAATGCCTTTATTGTTAGTTAGTTTTTTTAAGGATTTCATTTCTTATTCACTCCACTTAATAGATTTACGATTTCTTCTTTTGAATTTGAAGATATTAATTGATTTGTAAATTCTTTATCCATTAATTTTCTAGATAGGTTAGCTAAAATATTTAAATGTGCCTCACCATTATTTTCAGGTACTAATATACTTATTAAGAAATTAGTAGGTTTCCCATCTAAAGATGGCCATTCAATTTCATTATCCATTTTAATGACAATTAGACTTGCGTTACTAATTGATTTATCTGATACATGAGGTATAGCTATACCATTCTCCATGCCCGTACTACTTTCTGATTCACGTGCTTTCAAACCTTCAAAGACAGAATTGAAATTATCTGAAACATTTGTTTCAACTGATTGTTGGGCAATAAACTCTAAAGCGCTTTCTTTATTGTTGAAAGATTTATTTAAGAAAACTCGTTTACTGTCTACTAAGTTGTTAGTAGATATGATTTTAGGTTGTTCATCAGACTCATTACTTTTAGTAACATATTTTTTTTGTTCGATAGACATCAATATTCCAGCAACAAGAGCACCAATAATTATTGATACTACCCAGAATATTGGATGAGTAACTACAGGCAATACTATAAATCCACCATGTGGGGCTGGAACTTCAACTTTCAACATATATGTGAATATTGCAGCTATAGACGAGCCAACCATAAGTATTGGGATAATAATAAATGGTCGTTTAGCAGCAAATGGAATCGCACCTTCAGTGATATGTGTTGAACCAAGTAAAAAGTTGACTAATCCAGCACTCGTCTCAGATTGACTGTAATATTTTCTAGATAGTAATACTGAGAATCCAGTTGCTAATGGAGGAACTATACATGCAGCTGATACTCCAGCCATGAAAAGATGGTTACCTTGTGCTAATAGAGCAGTACCTGTAACATACGCTGCTTTATTTACTGGTCCACCCATATCAAACGCACACATTATACCGACAATTAAACCTAAAATTATTGGATTTGAGTTTTGGAAACCTGCTAAAAAATCCATCATACCTTTATTAATAAATTCCATAGGTATTGATAAATACCACATTATAAAGCCTGCGATAAAAATACCTAAAACAGGTAGTAAAAATATTGCTTTCAAACCATCTAATGATTTAGGTAAGTCTTTTAGAGATTTTTGTAATAATAATACGATGCCACCAGCTAAGAAACCTCCTGCAATACCTCCTAGAAATCCTGTACCATTTGTATCAGCTATCATACCAACGATAAAACCTATAACTAGACCAGGCCTATTGGCTGTTGATTGTGCTATATATGCACTTAGTATAGGAACCATTAGACCCATAGCTAAGCCGCCTATTGTGTTCATTTGTTCAGCGATTACATTGTATTGATCAGATTTTGGATCAGCGGAGTATATCCCAAACATGAATGATATAGCAGTCATAACACCCCCAGCTACTACGAAAGGAAGCATATGCGAAACACCATTCATTAAATGAACATATATTTTATGCCACATATTAGACGAAGTATTTTCTTGATGCTTAGAATTATCTAATTGATTATTCTCAGATTGATAAATTGCCACATCACCTGAAATAGCTTGATCGAGTAACTGATTTGCTTGTTTAATACCTTTAGATACTGAAACGTTAATAACTTTCTTCCCTTTGAATCTATCCATATTTACATTTTTATCAGCTGCAATAATGATGACTTCTGCTTCGTCAATTTCTTTTTTACTAAATTCATTTTCAGTTCCTCTTTGTCCATGTGTTTCTACTTTAATTGTTACGTTTTTACTTTTGGCAGCATTTTCTAGTGCTTCAGCTGCCATGAAAGTATGTGCTATTCCCGTTGGACATCCTGTAACTCCTAAAAATTGATATTTCATAAATATCACCCCTGTTTAGTAACGTTTAATGTTGAAATTTTAATCTCTTTCAATAATTCTTCGGTATCGCTAAAATCTGTGAGTCCTGATTTAAATGCCGTAGAAGAACCGGCAACAACAGCTTTTTTAAGAGCAGTAGCTTCATCTAAAGTCTCTTGCAAAGTATGATAAAATGTTGCTAAAATTGTATCTCCAGCTCCAGCTGTATTTAAAACTTCACCTTTAGGAGCAGTACAATGATAACTACAATATTTATTGAAAAAATATGCTCCATTTTCTCCAACAGATACTAAAACATTTTGACAACCCTCTTTAATAAGTAGGTTGGATACATATGCGATGTCTTTATCAGATTTTAGATCATGGATAGGGAAAAGGTTTTGTAACTCTTCTTCATTAGGTTTGATTAAAAACGGTTTATATTTAATAATTTCTTTTAGAATAGGATGGCTGGTATCAATAATTAATTTAAATCCTATTGAATTTGATAATTTGGCAATTGTTAATAAAATTTCACCATCAATGCCTTTGGGAAGACTTCCAGAAACAAAAAGAATATCATTACTATTCAAATTTTTTATTTTGGCTAATAATGAATTTATCTCATTTTTCTTAATGGTAGGTCCCGAATTAACAATTTTATATTCACCCTGGTTTGATTTAAGAAATACATTAATTCTAGTATTACCTTCTACTTCAATAAAATCTGTTTGAATTTTCATTTTTTCTAATTCATCTTTGACAAATTTCCCACTAAATCCTCCTACAAATCCTGTTGCGATATTAGGAGTACCTAATTTACTTAAAATTACAGATATGTTAACACCTTTCCCATTAGGTTGAAACTCATCATAAATACTTCTATTTACATAATCAGGTTTAAAATCATTCATATGAACGAACATATCAATAGCTGTATTTAATGTACAAGTGTATATCATAAGCAAACATCCTTTCTTAATAATGATTATGGCATGAGCAAGAATGAAAATGTTTACACTTTCTATGATATAGTAAAAATAAAGTGAAAATATTTACATAAGGAGGGTTAACATGAATTTTCAACAACGTGTACAATATTTTTATAGTAAGTTAAGTGATAGTGATAAATACTTAATTAACTATATAGAAAAAAATTATCTTGATATGGTAAATCTTTCTATTATTAAATTGAGCGAAGATGCTAATGTATCTACTTCAACGATAGTAAGATGTATGAAAAAGCTAGACTACAGTGGTTTTACGGATTTTAAGTTTCAAATTGCAACAGAGATTTCTAATACCAATCCAAAATCATTGGAACAAGTAGAATACATTGATAGTCAAATACAAACTGCGATTATTAAAAATAAAGAAGAAGTTGATAAGACTATTAGATACATTCAATCTTCTATAATAGAGGATGCTATATCAGCGATTAAATACAGTAAAAAAGTTACTATATTTGCAAGAGGATTTTCAGAACATATATCAAATGAAATGACAATCAAACTGCAATTACTAAATAAATATACTGAGGAGCATAATGATCCGAACATAATTCGCATAAAATCAAAAACATTTACAAAAGATGATTTAGTAATATTTATTTCTTTGAATGGTGAAACAGAAGAACTGGTGGAAGCTGCTGAATATTGTAAAAACTTAAACGTCAAAACAATTTGTTTAACAACAAATAAAGAAGGTAGACTATATGAACTATGCGATATCATTTTATTAGGATTTAAATCTGATAAAAATTATTTACCTGAATATGAAGTTAGGTCACGGTTACCATTACAAGTTTTATCCAGAATACTTTTGGATGCATATGTAATAAGAAATGATCAAAACAGTTAATAAAATACCCCCTATACCATCAATTATGGATTAGGGGGCATTTTTATGTGAAGAGGATGGAGAAGGCAGTATATACGAGAAGTAGTGCCATTATGATATTGAATGCTAATTCATGTTGATTAATAAATTTTTTAAAGATTGAACCAAAGACACTCCAACTGAAAGAGGATAGAAATCCGATGAGTGCTAAATATGTAATTAAGATGATTTGGATAGAGAAATGTTCATAGTTTGGCGTTATAAATGCAGCTACAACACTTAACGCATAAATCACACCTTTAGGATTTACGAACTGTAACAACATACCAAATTTAATATTATTGTATCTATTACTAAATGATTGAGCATCCGTACCTTTGCTCGTTCCAATTTTGTATGCTAAATAAAGTAAATAAATTGCCCCGAAAATCTTCATATATAATTGTATTTTAGGGAACAGGTGATACAAAGCAGAACTAAAGAAATTAGATACGAGTAGTAATAAAAAAAAGCCAAGCGCAACACCGATACAAAATCTTACTGTACCTCGCAGACCAGTTTGTTTAGAATAATATAAAGACATAATGTTATTTGGTCCGGGCGTGAAACTAGAAACAATTGCATAAATCGTCATAGATAATAAAGTCATATAAAACGCCCCTTCGAGTTAAACTATTGTGTGTATTGTATCGATAGATGGAGCGATTGTAAATGATTGGTGGTGGAGGATGAGAATATATAAATCTTATAAAAAGAAGGTGAAAGTATGAAACAACGTATTATGGTTATTGGATGTCCAGGTTCAGGTAAATCAACATTATCAAATAAATTACATAATAACTTAGGAATTCCTTTATATCATTTAGATGAAATAAAATGGCAAAATAGTAACAAAACAATAGATAGTGAGACTTTTGAAGAAATATTAAAAAATATTATTCAATTAGATGAATGGATTATTGATGGCAATTATAACAGTACTTTGGAGTTGAGAATGAAGAAAGCTGACATTGTAATCTGGTTAAATTATAGTAGAGCAATTTGTATATTTAGAGTTTTTAAAAGGTTTCTTCAAAGTTTTTATAGAAAATCTGAAGGGGGAAATCCTAAAAGAGTGAGTTGGAGTTTTATTAAATTTGTTTGGAATTTTAAAGACAATCATGATAAAAGATTACTTGATTTAAAAGATAAATATAGTAATCAAAATGAATGGATAATCTTAAAGTCTAAATATGACACTAAGTTATTTTGTGATAAACTGCAGGAAAGTTAATGTTGTATAGGTTTACTAATTAAGTATAACGAACTGTAGTATTTTAGTTTATCTTTTCCTGCGCATTCTCTATAATAATTGTAAAGAATTATGGAGGTGCATCGATGAACAGTCAAACATACTTACTGGCTCTCAAAAATCGTATCATTCAAGATAAACTTGATGAAGATACGAGGAACTATATTAAAGGTCTGGAGGGTGAACTTTTCATTAAAGGTATTCTTGATGAATATCCAGATCTTCATTATTTATATGATTTTCATATAAACTACAAAAATCGCGTTCAAATTGATTTTTTAATTGTAACGGATGATGCTATATGTCACTTTGAGGTTAAACATTATTCTGGAGATTATACGATTAAAGATGGTCAGCTTATGAACGAATTTGGAAACATGTTTTATACACCTTTTCAGCAACTGCGACGAGCCAATCATGAATTGAATCATTTAATATCCCACTTGAATATTAATAAACCCTTACATTCCTATCTTATTTTTTCAAACCCCAAATTCACTTTAAGAGGTACAATGCCTAATCATTTCAATATTCTATTACCAACAGAATTACACAAACTTAAATATATGTTCAAAAATAATCATACTATAGAAAATGCTAATATCTTACATATGTTTCAACAAGAGCATAGTGACTTTTCACATCTTTATAACAATATTAAAAAAGTCCCAATGGCTAGTTTAAGTTCAGGATTGAAATGCCCAAAATGTAAGAGATTGAATACGATTGAGGTAGAAGAACGAAAGAAATATCTACGTTGTAAATTCTGTCACTTTGAAATTAGTAGAAATAAATTGTACTTGTATAATTTAATGGAATTCTATATCTGCAAAGGGGAGCCTTTTACTTTATCAGAAGCCCAAAAATGGTGTGAGGTGGAGAATAATTTAACTATTAGAAGGGTGCTTGATACAAATTTTAGGTTTATTAATAAGAAGCCAAAGAAATATTATCTTGATAATAATTAAGTATCATCTTTAAGTTTTGAAGTGTATTTATCAAGACTGCCCAAACAAGATAAATAGGCGCCTCGTATTTATCAAGACTGCCCAAACAAGATAAATAGGCGCCTTGTATTTATCAAGACTGCCCAAACAAGATAAATAGGCGCCGTACTTTTATTAACATCCCCCTTCATCCACCAACAAAAACAGGGGCACACATGGTGCCCCTGTTCCTTCTTAAGGTATTATTGATATATGGTTATGTTTATTTATGGGTGGAAGATTACTTTATCGTATTGTTTCTTTCTGTTTACTAAGTTATCAAATGTTTCTGGTCCTTTTGATAAAGGAAGTACATCGGAGATAATGGGTTTTACATCAATTTCTCCTGTAGACATATAATGTAGTGTAGCTGCCCATTCTTCTCCTGGGAATGGGGCGGATAAACCGTTCCATGAACCTATGACATTAAGCTCATTTCTTAATATCTTTTCGAAATGTTGACGATGAATCTCGATATCTGAATATGGAATACCTAATAGTAAGACTTCGCCACCTTTAGTAGGTAATGTCAGAACTTGTCCTATTGTAAACGGTGATCCTGCTGATTCAACAGCAACATCAATTTTTTCAGGTATTGCAAATATAGACTCATCTAAGTCTGTTTCTTTAGAATTAATCGTATAATCCGCGCCTAGTTTCTTAGCGATTTCTAACTTATGGTCATCAATATCTATTGCGATTATTTTAGCTGCTCCAAATATTTTCGACCATTGAATGGCTAGTAACCCAATGCTTCCACATCCCATGACTGCTACAGTTGCACCCGGCTTCATACGTGTTCTGTAAAATCCATGTGCAACGACTGCAGAAGGTTCGACCATTGCTGCAGTATCTAAATCTACATTGTCTGGTACTTTAAGTACATTGTTTGCTGGGAGTTTCACATATTCTGCAAAACAACCAGGTTCATATGATCCAATCACATATAAATTTTCACAACGTGAGTATTCACCTTTTTCACAGTAATGGCATTGATGGCATACGACAGCGGGGCATCCTGTTACAGCATCTCCGACATTTAACCCCGATACGTCGCTACCAACTTCCTCAACAATTCCTGAAAATTCATGTCCAAACGTCATACCTTGTTTGTAAGGTCCAAGCTTTTTGTAACGGGAGGTATCTGATCCACAGATACCCGTTGCTTTAACTTTAATAATGACATCATTCGGTGCATCTATCTTTGGTACAGCTGTTTCTTCAAATCTTAAATCTTCAATACCATATAAATTTAAGGCTTTCAAAAGTATTTTCCTCCCCTCTATTTATATTATGAGGTTTGTTCTGAAGTCACTTTCTTCTTCTTGAAAAGTTTAGAACCGAAATAACTTAAGAAGACAGCACTATTACATACGAGTAAATTATCCATATAGAATTGTGTAATACCTCTCATTGGCCCAAGCATAAAATCTAACATGTGTTCAACCATAATCAACATTCTCCTTTTTTATCTTTTAAAAGATTATTTGTTTATTCGATAGGGCGAAGTAATACTTTAATACCTTCGCCGCCTTTAATGTGATTGTAACCTTCATCCCATTCAGTAATATCAAGTTCAGCAGTAACAAGTGCTTCTGCATTTACTTGTCCAGTACTCATGAGTTGTAATGATGGTTCCCAATCGGCAGGTTTCTGACTTCTACTACCAACAACTCTAATTTCTTTTTGAACGATTTTTTCCAAATCAAAAGGTATTTCTGAATCTTTAAAAATACCAACTTGGACATATAGACCTTTTTTGCGTAATAGATCAAGACCTTGTTTAGCAGCAGGTACAGCGCCAGAACATTCTAATACAACATCTGCACCGTATCCGTCTGTAATGTTGTTAACATATTCTTTTAAGTCTGTATGTTGAATATTCACAACATGATCTAAATTTAATTCTTCTGCTTTTGCTAAACGAGCTTTATCGTTATCTAAACCAGTTATAACGACTTTTCCACCTTTACTTTTAACGACTTGTGCGACGAGTAGGCCAATTGGTCCTGGTCCCATAACGATAACAGTATCACCTTGATTAATTTCAATTTTAGACACTGCGTGATGTGCACAAGCGAGAGGTTCTGTCATAGAAGCGGCTTTATAAGAAACATTGTCAGGCAACTTGTGAACACTTGCTGCTCTTGCTACAAGATATTGTGTGAAGCCACCATTTTGTTGAGTACCTAAACCTTTACGATGATTACATAAATTGTAGTCTCCAGATTGACAGTATTCACATTCACCACAAATATAATATGTTGTCTCAGACGTTACACGATCACCAATTTCAAATCCTTCAACTTTATCACCAAGCGCAACGATTTCTCCAGAAAACTCATGGCCAAGTGTTACAGGGAAGTTTACATTGTAATGACCTTCATAAGTGTGAACATCTGTACCACAAATACCGGCATAATGAACTTTTATTTTTATCTCATTTTCATTTGGTTCTGGAATTTCTTTATCTAAAATTTCTAAATTACCAAAACCAGGTGCTGTTTTTACTAATGCTTTCATTTAAAGTCATCCCCTTAATGTTAGTTGAACAATGCAAAGAACTTGAAGATAATATAGTTTAAGATGTTACCACCTTGGTCAAGACTTGAAATTTGTGAAGATCCTGATGGCATTTTCACATTTGTACCGTCAGCCATGCTTGTGAAGATAGGTGCTACATCTGTTGCGATATATAGTGAAATAGCAATCATCACTGTTCCAACGATAACTGAATGTATGATATTACCGCGTGCTGCACCTACGATGAATGCGACGATAAATGGAATTGTCGCTAAGTCACCAAAAGGTAATACTTGGTTACCAGGTAAAATAACAGCTAATAATACAGTTACAGGTACTAAGATTAAAGCAGTTGAGATAACAGCTGGATGACCTAATGCAACAGCAGCATCTAAACCAATATAAATTTCACGATCTCCAAAGCGTTTGTTTAACCAAGTACGAGCTGATTCTGATACAGGCATTAAACCTTCCATAAGAATCTTAACCATACGAGGCATTAAGACCATAACAGCAGCCATTGACATACCTAAGTTAATAACGTCACCAGCATTGTATCCAGCTAATAAACCAATTGCTAAACCAAGTACTAAACCTACGAAGATAGATTCACCGAAAGCACCGAAACGTTTTTGAATTGTATCTGGGTCAGCATTTAATTTGTTAATACCAGGCACTTTTTGAAGACCTTTAACAAGGAAGATACCAGGTACATAAGAAATCGTACTACCAGTTGCAATAGATACACCTGGTAAATCATAGAATTTACTCATCATTGGTGCAGTCCAATCAGCTACTTTTAAGCAGACGATTTGGAATAATGCAGCAGCAACTAATGATTGCCAAATGCTTCCCGAAACGGCATATACCATTGCACCACAGAATGTATAATGCCAGAAGTTCCAAATATCAACGTTCATTGTTTTAGTTGCTTTAGTTAATAACATAATGACATTAATCACAATACCTAAAGGAATAATAAATGCAGCGATAACAGATGCCCATGCAATTGATGATGTAGCAGGCCAACCTACATCGATTACATTTAAACTTACGCCTAAATTTTTAACCATTGCTTGTGCTGCAGGTCCTAAATTATTTACAAGTAAATCAATTACTAAGAAAATACCTACAAATGCAACACCAATCGTTAAACCAGATCTAAATGCTGCACCAACTTTCTGTCTGAAAAATAACCCTAATAAGAATATGACAATCGGTAAAATTACCGTTGCACCTAAATCAAGAAATGCTTGAATAAAATTTACAAAACCATTCATTCCCTACACCATCCTCTTTTTAGAAGAATGAGGATGAAATATGATTTATTCCAACCTCATGCTAGTTTTTAATTTTGAATTTGTTTAACTTTGTAAAGCGTCTAAAATTTCTTTCTTAGTATCTTCAACACCGATTCCTGTTAAGAAGTTACGTGCGTTAATAACTGGGAATTTGTATTCTTTTTGCGTCATTGCTGTTGTCACTAATAAATCAGCTGTGTCAGCGTATGCACCAACTTCAGAAATTTTGATTTGTTTTAAATCTACTTTAATGTTGTGTTCTTTAGCCATTTCCTCAATTGCGTTGTTAACCACTGTTGACGTTGCGATTCCTGCTCCACATGCTACTAATACTTGTTTCATAATAATTTCCTCCTAATTTGAGTCGATGTGTACATCGAACTCTTCCTGTTAATTTTTTTATACTTCGCTTAATTCTTTATCTATTGCATTTACAATTGTTTGTTTATCTTGTGCATTGGCAATCAATTCAAGTAATTGATCGTTTTGGAAGATTCCCATCAGTTTTTGTAATAATGATAGTTGAGCATCTTCTTTATCCATTGCTAACATGAATATTAATTTCACGTCTGTTGTTTCTTCAATTTCTCCCATAATGACAAATGGAACGGTTTCTTTTAGTACTGCAATACCTATTGATCTCGTCTGAACGTGTTGTATGTCGGTATGTGGGATTGCCACTGAGCAATATACAGTTGGTAAACCAGTTGCAAATGATTTTTCTCTTTCTATCACTGCGTCTTTGTAAGTGTCTTTAACATAATTATTTTGGTACATGACCTCTGACAACTTACTCAACGCTTCAACATTTGTCTTAGCTTCTAAATCTAGAATGACGTTAGAAACATCGATCTTTAAATCTTGCATATTATGCAACCCCTTTGACTTAATCTATTTTTGAAAAGTGTTGAATGATTTTATATACATCAATTTTTGAATCTGTTTGAACAATTTGTTGTATAGCTTCATCGTCTTGAGACATATCTCTTAGTTGTAGTAGTGGTCTTAAATGTTTGAACTTATCTGTAGCAGCGATTGCTACGAAGATATGAACCTTTAATCCAGTACTCAACTCGAGTGGCTCTTTCAGAATCAACATACTCATTGCAGTTCTATGAACGACTTGATCACCATCAGCATGAGGGATTGCGATATTTTGGTTAATAACCATATACGTATCATCAAATGCTGCATGCATCTTATCTACATAGAGCGGGTCGACATATTTCATTCTTACTAACGGGTTAGCCGTTAATTGAATGGCTTCTCCAATATCAGCTACGCGCTCTACAAAATTAATATGATTGGTTGGTAATAAATCTTGTAAGTTCAAAGTACTATTGATAGATAATGTTGATGCTTTAACCGATGAATATGCATACGTATCTTCAAATTGTGCTTTTACGATTTTGAAAAGCTCTGATTCATTATGAATTGTTGCATGTTCTCTTATAGCCGAAATCATTTTTTCGACTTGTATTTCTGTTTCCATCGTATTATTTAATTGACCGAATACATGTTGCCGTAGTTCATGTTTTTCTTGAGCAGTTAATATCGTTTTCGTGATATACAATTTTTTAGGTGTCATGATATGCATCGGTGAAAAGACGATATCAAAGTCTAATTCATACTGATTGAAATCACGTAATGATAAAGCATCAAGGAATATAAATTCAGGGAATACACTTCGCAACTCTTGTAACATGAGCTGAGAAATGGATGTACCTTGTGTACAAACAACGACAGCTTTTACTTTTTGTTCAATTTCTTCATCTTGCCTTCTTAAACTGCCACCAATCAGTATGGTTAAATAAGCAACTTCATTTTCGGGTAATGATTGCCCGAAGAACTTTTCTAAAGGTTTTGAAGATAATTTAACGAGATGAAAGAGTTCTTTATAATCTTCTTTTAAGGAATTTTCTAAACCTTCTACATCAGATAATTGATATCGAATTCTGTAAAAAGCAGGTTCCATATGAAGCATTAATTGGTTAATCAAAGAATCTCGATCGTTAAATTTAATAAAAGTAATTTTTTCAAATTGTACGATCATGTCTATAAGTGCCTTTTTGAGTTCTGGAATATGTTGAACATCACTGACATCTGACCACTGAACACTCGTAGACAGCAACTGTAAAGTAATGAATAACTTTTCTTGTCTTGGAATATTTGGGTAGTTCGATGTCAAAATTTCTGTTGCTTGATATTCTTTCGTATCCGATAAATCATCGTATCCTATAGAAAATGATGAAACAATTTTGTCATGCTTAATTCTTCGTAAAATTAAATAAAGTTTATAAGGTAATGTTTGTGTACTTTGATCAATGAATTTTCTGTCTAAATATTGTTCGATTTTAGTGATTTGTTTATTGATTAATTCAATTTTTTCATCAATAATACTTAAACTTTTGATGATATCAGACTGAGCAATATGCATTGTAAAGACTTTATCGATGAGCCTCATAAGAAGCCTTCGAATTTCAAATTCACTACCAGCTAAGTAATAACCATTAGTACGACTATATTTCAGATTAACTTCGTATGGTTGTAGAAGTTCTTTCAATTTCTTAATATCATTTAGAATGGTATTTTTACTGACTTCTAAATCAATTGAGAAGTGATTTAATGAAAGGCCTTCTTCTTCACTAAACAACATCAATAAAATGAGGTGTGCACGTTGGTATGCCGTATATACCTGCTCATTCTCTTGATAGGTGGATTCAATTGGAACATTAAGAAAATCTTTAATGGTGTCATCAACGATAAAATAACCTTGGCTAGTTCGTTCGATTTCCGGATAATCATGTTCTTTAAACCAGTCATTTAACTTTTGAATCCTGTACCCAAGCTGTCTTCGTGAAATGTTAAACATTGATTCTAAGTCTTTGCCTTTTACTTTTGGGTTTTTAATCATTTCTGAAATGATATTAAAGTTTTCTTTTTGTATTTTGAATACCTCCTTTGTTGTTAATCATAATTTAACACAGGTCATCAAAGAGTTGTACAAGCTTTAATCACAAATGTTATTAACTTTTGTGTACACCTTTGTGATTATATTGATATGACAACGTTTGTAAGACACAACGAATTATTGCAAATGCATGAATATTATTAAAATTGAATACATAGTAGGGATAACTTATGTAAAGAAAGGAGTGAAAAGGGGATAAGAACATAAAAAAAGCAATCGCTCGATTAGCGATTGCTTTTAAATAATAATTATTCTTGTGATTCGTCAGGTAAGTTTTCTTTCATTTTTTTATTAATTTTCTTCGCGCGTTTGAAATAAATACCTTCAAAGTAGCTTGTTGTACCTAATTTATAGAATACAAGTGCAACAACTGCAATGACGATGAAATCATATGGGTAGTGGATCCAATTAAGTCCGTTAAATTCTTTACTTCCGATAAATGATAAGAAAGCAAGTATGATAAGATATGCAATGATCCAAATACTCCCACCGATTTGTTTTTTAGTATTTGTCCAATTTGTCTTATATTCATAGAAGAAGTAAATTGGTAAACCTAAAATAATAATAAATATAACTTGTGCTGTTGTTGGCCACATAGCCCAATATATTGCGAGTGATGCAACAACGAATGAAAATGGCGCCATAAAGCCAAGCATTTTCGCACGGAATGGCCTATGCATATTCGGTGCCATTTTTCTTAATGAAATAACAGTTGTTGGACCAGTTAAATATGCAACAAGTGTTGCTGTAGAGATAACACTTGCTAATACTGCCCAATCTCTAAATAATGAAACCATAATCATACTGACAATAGCGTTAAATACAATTGCGACACGTGGAATGTTGTATTTTTCGTTCATAGAACCTAAGAATTTAGGAATATGACCGTTTTTCTCCATTGCACGTAATACACGACCAGTAATCGCTACGAATGAAACACCTGTACCAAATGGTGATACAACGGCTTCTAAATATAATAGAATAGCTAACCAGTTTAAACCTAATATGATGGCTAAGTTAGCAAATGGTGAGTCGAAATTAATACCGCTCCAACCACCACTTTCAGAAAGCATGTCTGTTGGCATAGATGTGATAAACGTACTTTGTAAAATAATATATAATACAGCACTTAAAGAAAGTGAAATTAAGATACCGCGATAGATATTCTTTTCAGGATTTTGAATTTCAGATCCCATGTTAATAATTGTTTGGAAGGCATTAAATGAGAATATAATACCAGATGCTGTTGTAGCAGCAAATATTGGCGCACTACCATACGGCATAAATTCTCCTAATGACGAACCATAGTTTCCTGTATCAAATCCAGAAATAATTAACATAATAATCGTTACAAGTGGCACACCTAATTTGAAGAATGATATTAAACTTGTAAATGATGTTAATAGTTTAACTGACCAATAATTTAATAATGAGAAAATAATAATGATAATAAATACTGCAAATAATCCAATATTACTTATTGAACCATCATGCATAAGTTGGCTAGTAGGTTTAGCCCAATCCCATGGCCAAGAGCTGATGTATTGAACAGCTGATACAGCTTCGATAGGGATAATCGTTACTAATGATACCCAGTTAGCCCATGATGCTATGAAACCAAGCAGTGAACCATGTGTATACTGCGCGTAGTTACTCATACCACCTGATTGTGGGAACATTGTTCCAATCTCAATGTAGTTATAAGCAATAGATCCTATAACAACAAAGCCTATAATCCAAGATAAAATTGCAGCAGGACCTGCAATTGATGATGCTTCCCATGCCCCAAATAACCATCCAGAACCGATTAATGAACCAAGTCCTAATAGTACGAGTTGGGTCAGGTTAATTTTTTTGTTTTCGTTATGATTACTCATCAAATCTCCCATTCTAATTTTTAATCAATTTTTATTTGTTTTTATTGTTAAAATTAAAGCACGGGTCAATATTATACGCTTATGAAATTAATAGTCAAATTTCGTTGTAAATATCAAACGTTTTCAAATGGCTGTATATACCAATTTTATGGAGATGAAAGATTTTTAGAGTTCCGGCAGTCTGACTGGCTATAAAGTAAATTAATTTGTATTTTTAAGTTGATTGTGACGCTACGTCATAAAATAGAATATAAGTATAAAATCTATTAATACGAGGAGTGGTTAGTATGCAAATGACTACAGGACAAGTAGCCAAGGTATGTCATGTAACAGTTCGTACAGTACAGTATTACGATAAGAAAGGAATTGTCAGTCCAAGTGAAACATCAGAAAATAATAGAAGATTATATACAGAAGCGGATTTGAATCAATTAAAGATTGTGTTGATTTTGAAAGATATGAATTTTTCTTTGAAAGAAATTAAAGCTTTGTTGAAATCAAATGAGTCTATCAACACACTCAATGTACTGTTAAGTGAAAAAATCATTGAGCTAGAGGAAAATATTCGAAACGAAAGTGACCAATTGAAACAAATTCAGTTTATTAAAAAGAATATAAGTGAAGAAAGCGAATATCCAGTATCTAATATCTTGAATTTAAAAAATAAATCTAAAAAGCATCAACTAATGAAAAAATTTAGAAGTAAATTTATGTTTGTATCTATGATTGTCGGTATTGGCCAATATACAAGCATTGCCATGGCGATAACAAAGAAAAAATGGAAGCCAGTTATCATCGTTTATCCGTTCGTACTATTGTATGCAGCATTTGCCGTTAAAAAATATTATGCTGTTGTAAGTTACTTATGTCCAAATTGCCAAAATGAATTTAAACCGATTTTCTCAGAATGGTTCAAATCTAATCATACTTATCAAACAAGAAAGCTATTATGTCCACATTGTAATGTAGAAAATTTTTGTATCGAGACACATGAATAATAGTAGAATTCGATTAATAGAGTCGCGTAGTTAAAGAAGGTTTGAGAGATAAGTATAGAAAAATGAGGAAGTCATGGCTTAAGTGGTGAGTAAAGCCAAGAGATGGTGAAAGTCGTGGCTTAAGTGCCGAGTAAAGCCAAGAGATGGTCCAAGTCATGGCTTAAGTATCGAGTAAAGCCAAGAGATGGTGAAAGTCATGGCTTAAGTGCCGAGTAAAGCCAAGAGATGGCCCAAGTCGTGGCTTAAGTACTGAATAAAGCCAAGAGATGGCCCAAGTCATGGCTTAAGTACCGAATAAAGCCAAGAGATGGTCCAAGTCATGGCTTAAATTCTGAGTAAAGCAAAGAGATGGACTAAGTCATGGCTTCATACCTATATTACCCACAACTTTCACCAAACTCACATATCTTAATGCTCTTATCACCGCCATCCAAACCATCCCCTCATTCTCCGGTGTAAAATTTTAAATTGACTAATCTTGAGTACGATGATAGGATTAATAAAAATAATAAAAGACTCTTATCAAGAGTGGCTGAGGGATGTGCCCTATGAAGCCCAGCAACCTTCTATTTGGAAAGGTGCTAATTCACATAAAGTTTGTCTAAACTTTTGAAGATGAGAGGAGGTTTATCTAACTTTCTCTAATTTTTTTAGGGAAAGTTTTTTTATTTTAAATTTTATTTTGGAAAGAGGCGTGTATACATATGAAGAAACTCGTAAAGTTCGTTAGTTTTATCGGTATTATTTTATTATTAGCTGCGTGTGGGAAATCTAGTGGAAGTGAAAATACAAAGATTACGGTAGCAGCTTCTCCGGCTCCGCATGGCGATGTGGTTGAACATGCGAAGGAAAAAATGAAAGAAAAAGGTTATGACTTAGAAGTTAAAACAGTAAATGACTATAAAGTGCCAAACAAATTATTGGATAAAGGTGATGTCGATGCAAATCTATTTCAACATGTGCCTTACTTAAAAGCTGAAAAAGCAACACATGGATATAAAATTGAAGAGGTAGGAAAAGTTTTCACAACGCCAATGGGTGTTTATAGTAAAAAACATAAAGATTTGAAACACTTACCTGATGGCGCAACAATTTATGTGTCTAACAACCCAGCAGAAGAAGGAAGATTTTTATCATTCTTTGTTAATGAAGGATTGATCAAAATAGATCCAAAGGTGAAAATTGAAGATGCTAAATTTGATGATATTATAGAAAATAAAAAGAATTTGAACTTTAATAACAAACAAGGTGCAGAATTTTTACCTAAAACATATAACAGTGGTGAAGGTGATTTAGTGATTATGAATTCAAACTATGCAATTGATAATGGACTGAATCCAGTAAAAGATTCGATAGCAATTGAAGATAAATCATCACCATTTGCGAATATATTAGCTGTAAAAGAAGGTCATAAAAATGATAAGAAATTCCAAGAACTTCTGAAAGTACTTCAGTCTAAAGAAATGAAGAAATATATTAAAGATGAATATGGTGATAATGTTATTCCATATGAAAAAGAATAATACATGAGCCCAGGCATATGTCTGGGTTTTAATTTTATATATTTGTGTATTTATTCACAATGAAATAATATTATAAATCTTTAAAATTTATGTTGTAAGCGTTTCCTATTTGTGCTATATTCAACTTATTAATAAATAGAGTCATCATATGACCGCATGAATTTGAAGGGAAATTAATTAAGAAAGTTGGATATTTATGAAAGAAAAAAGAACTAATATAAGATGGTTTTTTGCAATTGCATTCTTTATTATAGGAATTATCGCATATATGGATCGTTCAAACATCTCTATTATCGCCGGACCTATGATGGAAGATTTAAATATGAGTAAAGCTCAATTCGGGCTATTAGCATCATTCTTCTCACTTGGTTATGCTTTAATGCAAGTACCTTCAGGAATATTAGCTGAAAAGTTTGGTCCTAAGAAAATGTTAACAATCGCATTATTATGGTGGAGTGCTTTCACAATTCTTACAGGTATTGTGAAAAACCATGGCTTACTATACTTTGTACGATTCTTATTTGGTGTAGGTGAAGCGCCTATGTATCCATCAAATGCTGTATTTAATAGTTACTGGTTTAATAAGAATGAAAAAGGTCGTGCATCTTCTGCATTATTAGCAGGTTCATACTTCGGTCCAGTAATTGCACCAATAGTTACAATCGCAATTATGAACGCGTTTGGTTGGCAAGCAGTATTCTATATTTTCGGTTTAGTTGGCATATTAATTGCAATCTTATGGGTGATTATCGCTAAAGATTTACCAGAACAACATAAAATGGTTAATGAAGCAGAAAAAAGATTTATTATGGAAACACGTGACGTTGTAAATACAGGTAAAACAACTGCACCTTGGAATGTATTCTTCAAACGTTTCAGTTTCTATGCAATTGCTGCACAATATTTCGTTGTACAATTTGTTATCACATTATTTTTAATTTGGTTACCTACATATATTCACGAAGAATATCATGTGGAATTTAAAGAAATGGGCTTTATCGCTGGTGCACCTTGGTTAGCAATGTTTATATTGATTATGCTAGGTGGTACAATTTCAGATAAAATTTTATCTACAGGTAAATCTAAATTTGTTGCACGTGGTGTAATCGCAATTACTGGATTTGTAGTATTCTGTATATCACTATACTTTGCGTTAGCTACAGATAACTTATATATGAATATTTTCTGGTTATCTTTATGTCTTGGTGGTGTAGGTTTATCAATGGGCATGAGCTGGGCAACTGCTACAGATTTAGGACGTAACTTCTCAGGTACAGTTTCAGGTTGGATGAATTTATGGGGTAATATTGGTGCATTATTAAGTCCAATCTTAGCTGGTTTATTAGCAGATAAAATTGGTTGGACAATGACGCTACAATTAATGATGGTTCCAGTAGCATTCGCAATCATCATGTGGTTCTTTATTAAACCTGACAATCCTTTAGTGAAAGAAGAAAATGTATAATATTTTAAGAGTCTAAGGCACATTATGTGCTTTGGATTCTTTTTTATAACAAAAAGTTTAGGTTACCCTAATTAAAATGTTTACAAATTAAATAAATAGGTATATCCTCTTGATATAGAGGTGTTAGAAATGGACAAAAGTTTAGAAGAAATTAATAGTACGGTCTCTTTTGATGCTGAAGCAAATGCTTTTAGAAAGTTCCTAATGTATTTAGGTCCTGGTTTGCTTGTAGCAGTCGGATATATGGATCCGGGTAACTGGATTACGTCAATGTCTGGTGGGGCTCAGTACGGTTATATATTATTATTTGTGATTTTAATATCTAGTTTATCTGCAATGCTGTTACAAAGCATGTGTGCAAGATTAGGTATAGCAAGTGGGATGGATCTAGCACAAGTTACAGAGCATATGACTAATAAGTCTTTAGGCGTATTTGCTTGGATTTTAGCAGAGTTAGCAATTATGGCAACTGATATTGCTGAAGTAATTGGTAGTGCTATTGCATTAAATTTACTGTTTAACATTCCATTGACTTTAGGGGTAACGATCACAGTATTAGATGTTTTACTTTTACTTTTAATTATTAAACTCGGATTTAGAAAAATAGAAGCAATTGTAGGTGTACTTATATTTACAGTTCTTATTATCTTTATGTTTGAAGTGTATCTATCTTCACCTGATGCTGGTTCCTTAATGGCAGGATTTTTACCAAGTTCTGAAATTGTTACGAATAAAGGCGCTTTATACATTGCGTTAGGTATTATTGGTGCAACGATTATGCCACACAACTTATATTTACATTCATCAATTGTTCAGTCTAGAAATTATGAAAGAACAGATAAAGGTAAAAAAAGTGCGATTAAATATGCAACAATAGATTCTAATATTCAATTAACAATTGCGTTTATCATTAATTGCTTATTATTAGTATTAGGCGCAGCATTATTCTTTGGTAGTCATGAAGCTTTAGGTAGATTCTTTGATTTATATGATGCTTTAAGTCACTCTCATGTAGGCGGTGCTATAGGTGGCGCTGTTATGAGTACACTGTTTGCGATAGCATTATTAGCTTCAGGCCAAAATTCTACAATAACAGGTACTTTATCAGGACAAATTGTTATGGAAGGTTTCTTAAAAATTAAACTTAAACCATGGGTACGTAGAATCATTACAAGAGTTATCGCAGTTATACCAGTATTTCTATGTTTGTGGTTATATGGATCAAGCGATACAAAAATAGAAGATTTATTAATTTTCACACAAGTATTTTTAAGTTTAGCTTTACCATTTAGTATTATTCCATTAATCATGGCGACAAGTAATCCAAAGATCATGGGTAAACAATTCGTCAATAAAAGATGGGTTAATATTATATCTTGGATACTCGCAGTAGTTCTAAGTGTGCTTAATATATATTTAATAGTAGAAACAATATCAGAATTTATGTAATTTATAATAAAGCCAAGGCAAATGATTTTATTGCCTTGGCTTTTTCTCTGCGTCTATTAATAATTTGATGGGACCTGTCGAATTCAAAGTGATTAATCTTTGTGCCATTTCATCAGGTGGGGTGTCTAATGCTCTAATGACCCATCCTTGTATCATACCTGCATAAGCCGCCGCAACATATTCAGCGACAATGTCTTTATCTAATATCATGTCATTTTGAACGCCAGTATCTTCGAAAAAGATAATATATCTTTGATGAATATGATTTTTAAGCAAAATATAGAAATTAGGGTAGTGTTTGAACATCGTTTGATAGAAAAATGCGTAGTGGGATATATGGCTAAAGATATTATTAGCAATATAGAATTGTGATTCGCTAATGCTGTGATGTTTTAAATAAAATTTATAAGGCTCACCGAATAGTAATTGAAAGTAACTTGATATCGTATGAGACGTTAATACATCAATTGATGGATAATGTCTATAAAACGTTGAACGATTGATTTGAGCTTCTTTACATAACTGTTTAACTGTTATGGACTGAATGCTCGTTGTATTTAAACATGTTAACAATGCATTCTGTATTTTGTTTCTGGATTGTTTTTGTTTCTTGTCCAAATCATTCACCTTCTTATGAATGCAACATTATTTGAAAATGTGTTGCTTTTCTCATTTTACACGCATTGTTTTTTTTAGTCGAACATTTTTATAATAATAATATGAAAAATTATTGGAGGAGAACATATTGAAAAAAGATGCCGAAATGTTGAAAGAAACGTTGTTAAATAATAAACAGAATAGAGTAACTGACGATCACTTTGATTTAAATGCAGCTTTAGAAGAAATTCTTAATTCAGTTGGTTATACGACTGCAGATAGTGGTGGTAACGTTACATTCTATGGTAAAGATCCAGTGTTACCAAGTACATTACGAATTGCCGGATTAGCAGGATTGGGATTGGCAGCTAAATCAGTCGCTTTAGCTCATTTATGGCAAGTTCGAGGTGGTAATGGACAAGATATTCATGTCGATATTAGAAAAGCATTAAAAAGGTTATCCCCTTTTTACGAACGAAAATGGGAAACATTAAATGGATTTCCAGCAAAAGGTCAAGAAGATCCACATACACCATTTAGATTTAATTTTTATGAAACGAAAGATAATAGATGGGTAATGCCATTAAACCCTTATCCAAATGCTAAAGAACATGTATTGGATTTATTAGAGTGTCGAGGAACGAAAGAAGCGGTTACTAAAGCGATTAAACAGTGGAATGGTAAAGAATTAGAGGAATCGGGTTCTAAAAAAGGTATCGTGATGCCGCTCGTACGTTCTGTTGAAGAGTTTGTTGAAGAAGAACAGTTTAAATATATTGCAGAATCAGAACTGATTGAAATTAAGAAAATAGGAGAATCTGAACCGATACCATTCACTGAGAACCCAGAACAACCATTAAGTGGTATAAGAGCATTAGGAATGGGGCATGTTATAGCAGGAGCAGGACTAGGTAGAGGTTTAGCACTTCATGGAGCGGACGTACTCAATGTATGGCGACCAACTGAGTTAGAAGTAGAAACAATGTATTTAACTTCTAATGTCGGAATGCGTTCAACTTATTTAGATATCACAAATCAACAGTCACATAGAGATAAATTTGATGAATTGTTAAGTGATGCAGATATATTCTTCATCAATAAAAGACATGGATTTATGGAAAAATATAATGTGACAGCTGAAGCATTAGCAGAGAAGAAACCCGGTATCATACATGCGTCTGTTAATTTACATGGACATGCAGGACCATGGTCAGATAGAAATGGATTTGATCAGACGGCAGGAAGTGTCACAGGTGTTATGAGTTTAGAAGGAACAGATGAACAACCCGCATTGCCACCAATTGTCGTTGTAAATGATTACGTTATTTCATGGTTGTTAGAACTCGGTACAATTAAAGCATTAGAAAGACGAGCAGTAGAAGGTGGTAGTTATAGTGTGTCTGTATCATTAAGTAAAGTGTCTGCGTATTTAATGTCTCTAGGTATATTTGATAAAGATTATGCACAAGAAGTAGCAAATAGTAATGAAGAACATCGTGCAGTAGCGCCAGAACAATTTGAAGCAGAAACACCACTTGGAACTTATGTAGGTGTGACAGATCAAGTAGAAATGAGTGAAACACCAGGACATTACGATACAGTCTTGATGGTCAGAGGATCAGATAAACCAGTTTGGAAGTAGAAATTGGTTGAATTTAGTTTGATATAGGAGTCGTTAGGGACAGAATTCCGAGAAATGTCCGTAAGAGGTGCTGTTAGGGACAGAATTCCGAGAAGTGTCCGTAAGAGGTCCTGTTAGGGACAGAATTCCGAGAAATGTCCGTAAGAGGTGTCGTTAGGGACAGAATTCCGAGAAATGTCCGTAAGAGGTACTGTTAGGGACAGAATTCCGAGAAATGTCCGTAAGAGGTACTGTTAGGGATAGAATTCCGAGAAATGTCCGTAAGAGGTGTCGTTAGGGACAGAATTCCGAGAAATGTCCGTAAGAGGTGCTGTTAGGGACAGAATTCCGAGAAGTGTCTCTAAGTGAGCGCCCACCTAATTACCAGAATTCGAAATAATGGTAGTTAGCTCAACATAATCACACAAAAAATAAGCATATCACTTTATTTTCTGAGTTTCTCAGATAAGTGATATGCTTATTCGTTTATTTATAGGATTCTTCAGCTATGAGTAAGTTCTATTCTTTGCTTGCACTTACTTTAATATCTGAAGGTCCAGCTAATAATGGTTTGATACTTTTAATAAATTGTTGGAAGTGTTCGCTATTATTATGTGTTTCTATAGCTTCTTGGCTTTCCCAAATTTCATACATTAAATAAGTATTGTCTGACTCAGTTGATTTGAAGTGTTCGTAACCGATATTTCCGGTTTCTTGTCTTGATGATGCTACTAAATCTTTAATCAATGCTTCATATTGTTCAACTGCTTGTGCTTGAACTTCAAACTTCGCATTTATGATTAACATAAGATAACCTCTTTCTCTATATCAATTTGATTTCTATATTTGAATCATGACAGAAAGCGATAGAATTGTAAATTTTGAAATCTTGGAATTGAAAATTTTATTTGGTTCTTAATTTTGAGTGTCTTATTCCGTACGTAAAGTACATGATAATACCTAAAATAAACCATATAATAAATGCAATCCAAGTTGTACGTGTTAAGTTTGTCATCAAGTATAAACAGATTATAAAGGATACGATTGGTAATACGGGATATAAAGGTACATTAAAACCTTCTGATGGTAATGATCGATTTCTTCTTAAGAACAGAACGCCTATTGAAACTGTACAAAATGCAAATAATGTACCGATATTAATTAGTGAAGCGAGTTCTGATAAAGGTACAAGACCTGATACGATTCCCATAGATAACGTGAGTATGACAGTATTTTGTACGGGTGTTTGTTTTTGATTCGTTTTAGAGAAGACTTTTGGTAGTAAACCATCTCTACTCATCGCGAATATTAAACGCGTTCCACCATAAGACATGACGAAGATAACTGTTGTCATACCAACGATTGCACCTAGTGACAGGAATCCAGCTATCCAATTTTGATTAATGGATTGTAATGCATATGCAACTGGTGCACCGACACCTTCTAAATTTTGATATGGTACGACACCTGTAAGTACAGCTGAAACAATAATGTATAAAATAGTACAAATCGTTAATGCACCAATAATTCCGATTGGCATGTTCTTTTGAGGATTTTTAACTTCTTCAGCTGCAGATGATACTGCATCAAATCCAATATACGCAAAGAACACCATTGAAGCACCTGTTAACACACCATTGAAACCAAATGGTAAGAAAGGACTCCAATTATCAGGTTTAACATAAAAAATACCTACTATTATAAAGAGTAGGACAACCATTATTTTGACAATAACCATAATATTATTGATACGTGTAGATTCTTTTACGCCAATAATTAATAATGCGCCAATGATCATAATGATAATAAATGCTGGTAAATCAAAATAATGACCACTAGATGGGTCATATGAACCAGATAATGCTTTTACAATATGGATATTCATACCAGATAGTAAATTAACGACGTATGAAGACCAGCCACTTGCGACTGCTGCGATTGCTAAACCATATTCAAGTAATAATGCCCAACCTAATATCCATGCAATACCTTCACCAAAAACATAATAACTATATGTATAGGCACTACCAGCTTGAGGAATTTTTGATGAAAATTCAGAGTAACATAAAGCTGCTAAACCGCATCCGATTGCAGCGATAATAAATGAAAGCATAATTCCAGGTCCAGTTATTGTTGAAGATATTTCACCGGGTAAAATAAAAATACCACTACCAACAACAGCTCCGACTCCAAGCATGGTTAAATCAAAAGCGCCGAGTGTTTTTTTAAGTTTTTTATTTGATTGAGAAGAAAGGTGTTCTTTCTTCTTGAAAAATTGATTCATGTTGCACCTCCGGCAGACAATTATACAGAGATTTGTCTAAAAATTCTATATGTTTAAATAATTCGATTAGTGTAATTTTGTTTTAAAAAAGGAATTATTATGTATTTAATTTGAAAATTTAGTGAATTATAAATAAAATATGATAAAAGTTATAAAAAAATTAAATTACGAACAGACTGTTTGACTCAATTCATAATCATGTTTAATATTTACAAGCGTAAAGTAAGTAATTACTTTTTATAAATGAGGAGGATAATCCATGAAAAATGAACAAATTGTATTAGCTAAAAGAACTGAAGGTATCCCTCAAGATGATGTATTTCGTTATGAAGAAATAGAAGTGAAAGAACCAAATAATGAAGAAGTGTTATTAAAATCAATATATGTTTCTGTAGATCCATACATGAGAGGACGTATGAATGATTCTAAAAGTTATACGCAGTCTTATGAATTAGATAAACCATTTAACGGCCATATCGTTGCAGAAGTCGTTCAATCAAATGCTTCTGACCTTAAAGAAGGCGATATTGTAACAGGTATTTTACCTTGGCAAAAATATATAACAATCAATGAAAAATATGTTACTAAAATTCCATCAAATGAAGTACCGTTATATCTATACTTAAGTGTACTCGGTATGCCTGGTATGACAGCTTATCAAGGACTCTTGAAAATTGGTAAACCTCAAGAAGGAGAAACAGTTGTAGTTTCAGCTGCATCCGGTGCGGTTGGATCTGTCGTAGGACAAATTGCTAAGTTGAAAGGTGCGCACGTAGTAGGTATTGCAGGTGGATCAGAGAAAGTAAATTACTTAACTGAAACATTAGGTTTTGATGAAGGTATAGATTATAAGAAAGATAATTTTGCTGAAGCATTAGAACAAGCAGTTCCAAATGGTATAGATGTTTATTTTGAGAATGTTGGCGGTGCACTTTCAGATGAAGTGTTTAAACATTTAAATAAATTTGCACGTATACCAGTTTGTGGCGCAATTTCTTCATACAATCTTAAAGGCGAAGACATTGGACCACGTATTCAACAAACATTGATTAAAAGCCAAGCATTGATGCAAGGATTCATTGTTGCACAATTTAATGAAGATATTAAAGAAGCAAGTGAACAGTTAGCACAATGGGTACAAGAAGGGAAAATTAAATCCGAAGTTACAATAGACGAAGGGTTTGATCAAATTCCAAATGCATTCCGTAAGTTATTTACTGGTGATAATTTTGGTAAACAAGTTATAAAAGTAGCTGAATAAAAAATGTGAAATCAGTTTAGGATGAACATATCCTAAGCTGATTTTTTATGCGCTCATTTAGACGAGTATAATCTAACAAAAAAATGACAAAAATATCCATTTGTATATTCCTAAAATTTTGATTAGATGGTATAATTTTGAATTGACAAATGATAACGATTATCATTATCGACTTTAATTTACGGGAGAGATGAATATGACAACACAACACGAGCACAACAAGAATCGTTCAACAATCAAGAAGCAACATCATTTTTCTATTAGAAAATTGTCGGGAGGAATAGCTTCTATTGCTATTGGTGCGACTCTATTTTTGGGAGCAGGTCAAACAGCTAATGCAATGGAAGATAAAGTTGATACAGTAAATGAAGCGGCGGCTACTACTGAAGATAGTCAAAGTGAGCCAGTAGCAGCAGACGATGCTTCGGCTGCTGAAACAGCAGAAGCACCAGCTGCAGAAAATGTAGATAATGAAACAGAAAGTAATGACGGTGTAACTGAAGAAATTCAAGGTTCTGATGCGACTGACTCAACAGATGTAAATGCAGATGATGCAATTGCAAATAGTGTATCTGCAGACGATTCAACTGCAGATGATGGAACAAGTTCGGGAGAAGAATCTGAAGCAAAAGAAGAATCTGAAGCAAAAGAAGAACCTGATACAACAGACCCAAGTAAAGAAACACAAGTATTTCCTGAAGATGAAACATTAGAATCAGCGGTTGGATCTGATGAAGCGGAAGACAATGTAACAACTGAAGCGACTACCGATAAAGAGGAAAGTGCTGTATCTGAAGAAAATGAAGCACATGACTTTGGATTTATTGTAAAGAAAGAAGCAGAAGATGCAAAATCAGTAATGGATGATTATTTAGAACATCCTTCAAAAGTAAGCTATGAAAATGGAAAAACATATGTGAATTTCACATTATTAAACCCTAATTGGTGGAAAATGTTTGAATTATATAATGGTGACGAAAAACTTAATATGACAACATTAGAAGAAAATGATGATAAACGTGTTGTTAAAGTTGAAGTACCATCAGGCGTTTCAGAACTTACATCAAAAGTACATATCGTTGTACCATTTATTAATTATGATAACAAATATACAACACGCGTTATTTTTGATGAAGCTGTTCCAGAAGCACCAAAAGAAGAAGCTCCAAAAGCCGAACCAGAAGCACCAAAAGCAGAAACACCAAAAGCAGAAACACCAAAAGCAGAAACACCAAGTGAAGATAAAGTATCTGCAGACAATGAAGGACAAGACTTTAGTTTCGTTGTGAAAAAAGAACAAAAGGATGCAACATCAGTATCAGATCTTTATTTTGAACATCCTGCGAAAATAATCCATAAAAATGGAAAAACATTTGTTAACTTTACATTGAAACGTCCTGAGTTTTGGAAGAAGTTTGAATTATATAATGGTGATGAAAAACTTAACACAACAATTATAGAAGATACTGAAGAGCAGCGTATGGTACAGGTTGAAGTACCTACAGGTGTATCAACACTTATATCTAAATTGCATTTATATATCCCTTATGGTGATACTTATGATTACGATTTAACAACACGCGTTGTTTTTGATAAAGCTATTCCAGATGCATCTCAAGTAGTTCCAGAAGTGCCTAAAGCAGATGCAGAGGCACCAAAAACAGAACCTGAATCACCAAAAGTAGATGCAGAAACTCCTAAAGCGGATCAAGATCAAACTTCTAAATTAAGAGAAGATGTTAAAAATAAAGAAATTCATAATAAACCAGTTGATGGTGAAAAACGACCAATTAACTTTAAAGTTATTAATCCTAAAGATAATTCAGAAATATTCTATTATGCTGCTATGATTAAAGATCCAGCAAATATTGTTTTTGATGGCGATCAACCTATTTTAGAATTACGTGTGGATGCACCTTCAACATGGGTTGAGTTTGATTTATTTGATGGCGATAAAAAGTTAGACTATGAAGTTGTTTCATATGATACGGATAACGAAGTAGCTACTATTAGAGTCAAAGTTAATAAAAATACGCAAGAATTAAAAGTAAAAGGAACTGTACTTGCACTTGATAGTAAGACTGAACATGAACTTGGTCATATAGTATTTGATAAACCAATTACTAAAGACGCATCTAACTATGCAACAGCAGATGATTATAAGAAACAAAAAGATAGAGAGAAATATGATAAAGCTGTTACTTTAGAAGATAAAGTTCGTGAGCTTGAGAAGTTAATCGATAAAGTTTCTGATGATGAAAAACCGCAACTTCAAGAAGTATTAAAAGGACTTAAAGATAAATTAGCTAAAGAATTAGAATCTGCAGTTACAGAATTTGAAAAAGCACCAGTTACCAATGTAGATACTTCAAAAGCAAAAGACAGAGACTTTAAAGTTTTACACAGTTCTAAAGAGGATCAATCTCATATGGACTTTGAAGTTGAACACCCAGCTAAATTAGTTGAGTATAATGGTAAGAAGATGTTAGCTATTACATTAAAGCATGATTCAATGTGGAAAGATTTCCAAGTAGAAGGTGAAGATGGATATAAACGTCCAATTACAATTAGCAAAGATAGTGAAAAAGATACAAGAACAATCTTATTCCCTGTTGTAGAAGGTAAAGATTTCTATAATGCAATCATTAAAATTCATTTAATAACAACAAATATTGATTATGAAGGTTCATACCATGTAAGAATTAAGGACTTAGGAGATGCAACTGACAATACAGAACCAAGTCCGGAGCCGACTCCAGAACCAAGTTCAGAACCGACACCAGAACCAAGTCCGGAACCAACTAATACAGACGGAACTACTGTATCTGCAGACAATGAAGGAGAAGACTTTGGTTTCGTTGTAAAAAAAGAAAATAATGATTCAAATTCAATAACGGACCGATTTTTTGAACATCCTTCAAAAGTAAGCCATGAAAATGGAAAAACATTTATTAAGTTTACATTATTACGTCCTGAATTCTGGAAAAATTTTGAATTATATAATGGTGAAGAAAAACTAAATACAACAATATTAGCAGAAGATAGTGAGAAGCGTATTGTGAAAGTTGAAGTACCATCAGGTGTGACATCACTAATATCTAAATCACGTATCGTAAATCCTTATGATAATACTGATAAAGAATACACAACACGCGTTATTTTTGATAAAGCTATTCCAGGAGCATCAGTAGCAGAACCAGAACCAAGTCCGGAACCAAGTCCAGAACCGACACCAGAACCAAGTCCAGAACCGACACCAGAACCAAGTCCGGAACCAAGTCTAGAGCCGACCCCTGAACCAAGTCCAGAGCCGACTCCTGAACCAAGTCCGGAACCAAGTCCAGAACCAACACCAAGTCCAGCTCCAGATAATAAACAAGAGCCAACAAAAGATCAGCCATCAACAGCAACACCGGATCAAAAAACGGCTCCAACAACTGACCAAAAACAAGAACCAACTAAAGACCAACAACCAACAGTTAAACCAGATCAAAAAGCTGAGCCTGTTGTTAATGTAAGCACTAAACCAACAACTAAACCAGCAAAAGAACAAGTTAACACAAATAAAGAAGAACAAAAGCCAGTTGAGCCAGTAGCAAGCAAAGATAAAGTTGAAGCAACAAAACAAGAATTAAGTAAAGATAAAGCGACAACTGAGCAACCAAAAGAACAAGCTAAGAAACAAGAAAATAAAAATGAATTACCAAATACAGGTGAGCTTGATAATACACAATATGCATTATTTGGATCACTTATAGCTGGATTAGGTTCATTGTTCTTCATAGGTAGAAGAAAAACAAAAAATAGTAAATAAAAATGAGACCTAAATAATAGTCTCGTATCATGCCAACAAAGTCACAACTGTGATTTTGTTGGCATTTTTTATAAGCAGTTCTGGCTGAAGGTGCAAATACTGATACCGTTACGAGCAGTTTTGGCTGAAAGTGCAAATACTGAGTGCGTTAGTTACACTTCAGCCGAGTTTTGTAATTAAGGCCGTCCATAGTAACACTTCGTTCGAGTTTTGTAACTAAGGCAATCCATAGTAACACTTCAGCCGAGTTTTGTAATTAAGGCCGTCCATAGTAACACTTCGTTCGAGTTTTGTAACTAAGGCTATCCATAGTAACACTTTGTCCGAGTTTTGTAACTAAGGCTATCCATAGTAACACTTTGTCCGAGTTTTGTAACTAAGGCTATCCATAGTAACACTTCGACCGAGTTTTGTAATTAAGGCCGTCCATAGTAACACTTTGTCCGAGTTTTGTAATTAAGGCCGTCCATAGTAACACTTCGTTCGAGTTTTGTAATTAAGGCTATCCATAGTAACACTTCGTTCGAGTTTTGTAACTAAAGCAGTCCATAGTAACACTTTGTCCGAGTTTTGTAACTAAGGCTATCCATAGTAACACTTCGTTCGAGTTTTGTAACTAACGCCCCCGTTACGAACAAGTTTAGCCAGAAGTGTTCACAAGAGCTCTTACTACACTCATTACCAATAATTCTCCTCATTTTCCTCATCTTTCTGCTATAAATTCATCTTGTATATTAATGCTATGAGGAGGATAATAATGTTTAAATATAGAAAATGAGGTGCATAAATTGTCAGCAAATAAAGCATATAAACAATTACTGCTAGGAATGTTATCACTATTTATTGTCATGGCAATTGGGCGATTTTCGTACACGCCTATTTTACCTTTTATGCAAAAGGCGACTCATTTAACAAACCAGAATGCTGGTTTACTGGCTACGGTAAATTACTTAGGATATTTAATTGGTGCGATGATTCCGACCTTTTTAATTATTAAAAGTAAAGTGGTAGATTTAAAAATTTATTTATTAATCAATATTATTTCTGTTCTATTAATGGGTGTTACGCAAGGTTTTCTTGTATGGAATATTTTAAGATTCATTGCTGGCATTACAAGTGGTACTGTATTTGTGTTAGCTTCAAATGTTGTGCTCGAGTCTTTAAATAAAGGTGGGAAATCTCATTTATCTGGATTCTTATATAGTGGTGTAGGGATTGGTATATTTACAAGTAGTATATTTATTCAAATTTATACGGATTATAATACTTGGGCATCAACATGGATTATCTTAGGCATCGCTTCATTAATATTAAGTTTTATAGTTATATTCTTTATGAAAGAAATTAAAGAACCTGTCAACTTAGAACAAAAGGCAATACATATAAATGATCAAAATAGCGCATTATATACAAAATGGTTTATGATATGTTTTTCAATTGCTTATTTATTAGAAGGTGCAGGATATATTGTCACAGGTACGTTCTTAGTTGCGATTGTTGAATCTATTCCTGATTTAAAAGAATACGCAGCCCTTAGTTGGATGTTTGTCGGTATGGCAGCAATACCTTCATGTGTATTATGGTCTATTTTAGGCAATAAGATTGGATTTATTAAAGCGATATATTTAGCTTTTATTCTTCAAATTATCGGCGTAATCTTACCAGTATTTTCGCATAATATTATAGCCTTAATCATAAGTTCATGTCTGTTTGGTGGGACATTCTTAGGATTAACGACTTTATTTATGTCTCGTGGTCAACTCATGAGTGCTGTCTCAGGAAGAAATTTAGTCGCTTTACTTACATTTATATATAGTCTCGGACAAGTTGTGGCACCATATTTTGCAGGTATCCTTATCGGAAGTTCTAATAACTATAACGGTGCATTGATATTTGCATCTTCCTTATTAATACTCGCTCTTGTAGCGATATTTATGAGCATAAAACCATATCAACCTAAAAGTTAGAGTAGTGAAAATATACATTTTTATAAAGCGTTTACATTTTAAAGAGAATGATTTATAATTAAAACTGGTTATAACCAGTTGGAATAGGAATGATTGAGATGTTAAAAAATACACATTTATATTATCAAGTTTATGCAAAAATTAAAGATAAGATTATTTCTGGTGAATACAAAGAAGGCGACAAGTTACCTTCAGAACGAAAGCTTTGCGATGAATACGATGTTAGCAGAATCACGATTAGAGAAGCGCTTGATAACTTAGAAGCAGAAAGTTTAATTCAAAGAGAACATGGTAAAGGGTCTTTTGTATTAGGTAATCAATATAATCAGAAGATGAACAATCTTTATAGCTTCAAAGATGAAGTTGAAAAAAGCGGCGACAAAGCAAGTACAAAGGTAATAAGTATTCAAAGAGTAAAGCCTAGTATTTATATTCAAGAAAAAATGCAGCTCAAATCATTTCAAGAAGTGTATGAACTTAAGAGGTTAAGATTAGCCAATGATAAACCGTTAGTATTTGAGACTAGTTACTTACCTTTAAAGAATTGCGAAGGGTTGGATCGATTTGATTTTAATGAAGTATCATTATACGAAACATTAAATACTCATTACCAAATTCAAATCAATCATGCTTATGAAACATTAACAGCAAAAAATATAACTAAAGAACAAGCGCAACATTTAGAGAAAAATGTTAATGATCCTTGTATGTTTATAGAAAGATATAGTTTTGTAAATGATGAGATTATTGAGTACACAGAGAGTGTTGCAAGCGGTAAAGACTATAAGTACACAGTAGACTTAATATAGTCTTTATATATACAAACTGGTTATGACAACATTACCAATATTGGAGGGGAAAGTATTGTTAAACACAACGGACACATATTCGGAGATTAAACAACAACCTGAAATGTGGCAATTAACAGAAGAGATTATTAAGGATATTAAATCAGATTTTGACAAATTCATTAAAGATATAGAGAAAAATACAACTGGGAAGTTAAAGGTACTATTTACGGGTGCAGGGTCATCAGCGTATGTCGGAGATATTTTAAGAACAGCAATTGATACGAAACATATGCCTAAGTGGGACTTTGAATCTGTGCCAACGACACACTTTGTTACGAGTCCTGAAGCGTATATAGATTCAGAAACGACGTATTTAATTGTGTCATTTGCTAGATCTGGTAACAGTCCTGAAACGAAAGCAACGATTGATTTAGTCGAGCAGTTATCAGATAACGTACATCATTTATTTATCACAAATAATAAAAGTGGTTATTTAGCAACTGAAGAAAGTTTAAAACATGTTTTTAAAGTGATTCTTCCTAAACAAACAAATGATAAATCACTAGCCATGACATCAAGCTTTTCTTCAATGCTTGTAGCAGGTTATTTATTATTTAACGGATCGATTACAAATGACTTTTATGATACTGCAGATTCGCTATTTGAATATTTGGAAGAACTAGCAGATCAAACATTACAAAAATCATTTGAAAAAGTATTTTACGTAGGAACTGGATTGTTAGGTGAACTTACTAAAGAAGTTAGCTTAAAATTAAACGAACTAACAGGCGGTCATGTTGAGATTGCTAGAGAAACGACATTAGGGTTTAGACATGGTCCAAAAGCAGGATTAAAGAAAGGTTCTATTTTTATATTACTTAGAAGTAATGAAACATATAAACGAGACTATGAAAGTGACTTATTAAATGAAGTAAACAAAGTTAAAGATAAGTACCAGTTGCTTATTTTAGATGGTCAATCTTCAGATGAAAGTACACAAATACCAAATATCGAGGATTATAATGACTTTGAAATAGGGCTGATTTATTTAATGTTTGGTCAATTACTAGCAAGCAAAAAATCTGTCGAACTTGGCTTGAATCCTGATAATCCGAGTCCAGATGGCTTTATCAATCGTGTTGTTAAAGGGGTAACAATATATCCATATAGCTAAAGGGTGAGAAGAATGATTTTGACAAATACATTAAATCCATCTATCGATATCAGCTATCAAGTTGAAAGTCTTGAAATTGGGGCAGTGCATAGACCGACACAAATGATTAAAAATGCTGGCGGTAAAGGTATAAATGTGACGAAAGTTCTGAATGATTTAGGTGTAGACGTGACAGCTACAGGTTATTTAGGTGGAGCGAATGGACAATGGATCCAAACTCAACTCGAACAAAGAAATATTCAACTTCAATTCATAGATATAGAAGGCAATACAAGACAGTGTATCGCGATTAACGATGGTGAACATCAAACTGAAATTCTTGAAGCTGGACCTGAAATATCTGAAGCATCGCAATCTTTGTATCTTAAACAATTAACGGATATTGCGCATCAGTATAAAGTTGTAACCATCAGCGGAAGCACACCTAAGTTAATGAATCAGTCAAAGACTGCATATATGATTAAAATTTTAAATACATTAACGCATAGTTACAACATTGTCGATATAGATGGACAATCGTTAAAAGGAATTTTAGGACAGTGTGCTCATATTCATGCGATAAAACCTAATCAATCAGAATTTGAAGACTTAGTTCATCAAAAGGAGTTAAGTCACCAAGACATTATCAAGATTCTAAAAACAAATCAGTTATTTAAAGAAGTGGATGTATTTGTAACGCTTGGTTCTGAAGGTGCGATTATTAAATTGAAACAGTCGATTTACAAAGCAACTTTACCAAACATAAATGCGGTTAATCCTGTAGGTTCAGGAGATGCTACTGTAGCAGGTATCGCTTATAGTGTGGAGTATGATTTAGATCCTGTAACGACAATTCAAACAGCTTTAGCATGTGGTACTTCAAATGCGATGCAAGCTGCAACGGGAAAAATCATTCAACAAGAAGTGGATGATTTAATCAAAAAAGTGGGAGTGGAGAAATTAGCATGACAAATAAAAATATAAATAAACTCGTCGATGACAAAGGGATATTCGCTGCAATTGCTGTTGACCAAAGAGGAGCACTCAAAAGATTACTAGGTGAACAAGGAACGGATGACAACATTGCATTATTTAAAAAACTTGTATCTGAAACACTTTCACCAAGTGGTTCTAGTATTCTATTAGACCCTGAATATGGTAAAGAGGGCATACAAGCTAAGGCTAAAGACGCTGGATTAATTTTAGCTTATGAACAAACAGGATACGATAAATCAGTAGTTGGTAGATTACCAAGATTAGTTGAAGGTTTATCTGTTAAACAATTAAAAGAGATGGGTGCTGACGGTATTAAATTACTCATCTATTATGATGTTGATGAACCGGACGATATTAACAATGTAAAGAAAGATTTAGTACAACAAGTTGGACAAGAAACGGTCGAAGAGAATATTCCGTTCCTATTAGAAATCTTAACTTATGATGATCAAATAGGTGATGTAAAAGGCGGGTCATTTGCTAAAGTAAGACCACATAAAGTGATAGAGGCGATGAAAGCTTTTAGTGATGAAAAGTATAACGTCGATGTACTTAAAGTTGAAACACCCGTTAATATGAACTATGTCGAAGGTTTTGCAGAAGACTATGTCTTTAGTAAAGAAGAAGCGGCATCATATTTTAAAGAGCAAGAGACAGCAACTTCAATACCTTACATATATTTAAGTGGGGGTTTAACTTCACAACAATTTAAAGATACACTTGTCTTTGCACATGAAAGTGGTGCGCATTTCAATGGTGTATTATGCGGACGTGCAACATGGCAAGGTGGAACTGTTGTACTCAAAGAACAAGGTCAAGAAGCTGCTAAAGAATGGTTGAACAGTGAAGGCATTCATAATTTAGAGACGCTCAATAACATCATACAGAAGACAGCAACTCCAATAAGATAAACAAAGAACAGGTGGTGTAAAGATGCATAAATTTGAAATTAACACTGATTTCTTATTAGATGATAAGCCTATTCAAATATTGTCTGGTGCTATTCATTATTTTAGAGTACCTAAGGATGACTGGTATCATTCATTATACAATTTAAAGGCACTCGGTTTTAACACAGTTGAAACCTATATTCCGTGGAATTATCACGAGCCTCGGGAAGAACACTTTGAATTTAGTGGCGAAAAAGATATTCAACACTTTATTCAGTTGGCTGAAGAATTAGGTCTATACGTGATTATAAGACCATCTCCATTTATATGTGCAGAATGGGAGTTTGGAGGTTTACCTTCATGGTTGCTCAATTACAAAGACATGAGAATTCGTTCGTCAGACCAAAGATTTATCGATAAAGTAGACCGATATTATGCACAATTATTTAAAATATTAAAGCCGTTACAAATTGATCATAATGGACCTATTATTATGATGCAGATTGAAAATGAATATGGCTCATTCGGTGAAGATAAATCATATTTAAATATGATTAAAGATTTAATGATTAAACATGGTACAACAGTGCCACTATTTACATCTGATGGCGGATGGGCACAAACTTTGAGGGCAGGCAGTATGGCTGAAGATCATATTTTACCAACCGCTAACTTTGGATCTAAGACTGATATAAACTTTCAAAATTTAAAATCATTCCATGATGAATTTCAGAAAAAATGGCCGCTCATGTGTATGGAATTTTGGGATGGTTGGTTTAATCGATGGGGCGACGACATTATTAAACGAGAAAGTGATGATTTAGTTGCCGAAGTAAGAACTGCCGTTCAACAAGGACATATCAATTTATATATGTTTCATGGTGGTACGAATTATGGATTCTGGAACGGTTGCTCAGCTAGAGGTTCGGTAGATTTGCCTCAAATTACTTCTTATGACTATGATGCACCTCTTAATGAAATGGGCAATCCGACTCAAAAGTATTATGATTTGCAGAAAATGCTCAAAGAAGAAATACCACATATTGAACAAGCAGAACCGTTAATAAAAGATTTTATTGAATTGAAACATATTCAACTACAGGATAAAGTCAGTTTGTTTAATGTTCTAGATGAAATATCGTACAAGACGACTTCTAAATATCCAGAAACGATGGAAGAAGCGGGTGATGGACTTGGTTACATGCTTTATCGCACGAAAGTACACAAAGATTCATCCATTGAAAAATTTAGAATTGTTGATGCAAGAGATAGAGTAAAGATGTATATAGATGGTGAACATGTTTATACGGCCTATCAACAAGAAATCGGGGATACTTTTGAAGCTGAATTACAATCAGAAGACCCTCAAATTGATATACTCGTTGAAAATATGGGACGTGTAAATTATGGATATAAATTGCTTGCAAGTACACAAAGAAAAGGTTTAGGACAAGGTTTAATGCAAGATTTGCACTTTGTTCAAGACTATGAACAATTCCATATTCAATTAGAGCAACTAAACAAGGAGCATTTTGAAGAAGAATGGATTAAAGATACACCTGCATTATACAGGTATGTGTTTATGTTAAATGAAGCAAACAATACGCACATTGATGTAAGCGCTTTCTCCAAAGGCGTAGTATTAGTGAATGGCGTGAATATAGGTAGATATTGGAATGTTGGACCAACAGCATCCCTATATATATCAAAAACACTGCTTCATGAAGGGGAAAATGAAATTATTATTTTTGATACTGAAGGGACATATAACCAAGAAATTAATTTGGTGAAAGAACCTAAATTTATTCAAAAAAAGGGAGAGATTTAAATGACAATTATAGCGAATAGAATTGATGGTAGGCTGATTCACGGGCAAGTAGCAAATTTGTGGACGACAAAGCTAGATATTACAAGACTTATGGTTATTGATGATGTTGTCGCAGAAAGTACAGTGGATAAAAGTGGGCTTAAATTAGCAACGCCAGCTGGTGTTAAATTAAGTGTATTACCTGTTAAAAAGGCTGCGGATAACATATTAAATGGTAAATATGACTCTCAAAGATTAATGGTGATTGCCAAAGGACCTGATCAATTTTTAGAACTTGTAAACTACGGTGTGAAAATTGATGAGTTAAATGTTGGTAATATGTCTCAAACGAAGGAAACAAGATCAATCAAGCGTTCGATTAATGTTACGGATAAAGATATAGAAATGTTTAAACAGCTTAACGACAAAGGTATTCGAATTATTTCGCAAATGGTTCCAAATGATAACAGTGAGGATTTCATGTCATTGATTAAATAATATTCAAACAAAAAGGGGTTTTTAATTATGGAAATATTATGGTGGCAAGTTCTGCTTTTAACATTATATGCGGGTTATCAAATATGGGATGAACTTCATCTTTATTCTTCAATAAGTCAACCCGTATTCGCTGGTTTAATTGCAGGGTTAATCATGGGAGATGTAACAACTGGCTTAATTATCGGTGGTAGCATGCAGTTAACTATTTTAGGTGTTGGTACATTCGGTGGTGCATCTAGAATTGATGCGAACTCAGGTACAATTTTAGCGGTAGCTTTCTCAGTTGCATTAGGTATGCAGCCGACTCAAGCAATTGCAACATTAGCTGTACCTGTTGCGAGTTTGATGATTCAAACAGATATTCTAGCTCGATTTACAAACACATTCTTTGCACATCGTATAGACGCAAAAATCGAACAAATGGATTATAAAGGCATTGAACGTTATTACATTGCAGGTATTATTCCATGGGCATTATCAAGAATGATTCCAGTATTCTTAGCATTAGCTTTCGGCGGTTCTGTCGTTAAGACAGTTGTGAACTATTTAAACTCCGACTTAAAGTGGCTAGGAGATGGATTAACAACTGCAGGAGCTGTACTACCAGCAGTCGGTTTTGCAATCTTATTAAGATACTTACCTATTAAGAAACATTATATGTATTTCATTTTAGGATTTGTATTAACAGCGTTATTAGCTACAGTATTTGATGGTATGAGCGGTTTAGGTACAGCTGTTTCAGGACTTGATAAGAAATTTGATACTGTATTCAATCCTCTACCTATGTTAGCCATTGCGTTAATTGGATTTTCGTTTGCTGCAATGGAATACAAACGTACTTCTTTAGCAAAACCAGTACAACCTGGAGAAATGAATACTTCTAATTCTCAAAATGATGATGAAGGGGAGATTGAAGATGACGAACTATAATCAAAATGTTGATCCTAAAGAACAAAATGTCATATCAGAAGGTCAGTATAAATTAACTAAAAAAGATTTTAGACAAATTAATAGAAGAAGTTTATTAGGGTTCCAAGCTGGATGGAACTATGAACGTATGCAAGGATCTGGCTATTTATATATTATGCTTCCACAATTACGTAAAATTTATGGTGACGATACACCAGAACTAAAAGAAATGATGCATACACATGCTCAATTCTTCAATACGAGTAACTTTTTCAACACAATTGTGACGGGTATTGATGTCGCGATGGAAGAGCAAGAACAGATTAAATCTAAAGAATCTGTAAGTGGTATGAAAGTAGGTTTAATGGGACCATTCGCAGCAGTAGGTGACTCTATATTCGGTTCATTAATTCCAACTATATTTGGGGCGTTAGCTGCCAATATGGCGATTAACGGAAATCCTTTTGGTGCTTTTATATGGTTAGCAGCACAAATTGCCGTTATGGTCTTTAGATGGAAACAATTAGAATTTGCATACAAAGAAGGTATATCTTTAGTAACAACGATGCAACATAAACTCGAATCATTAACAAATGCTGCTACATTGCTCGGGGTATTTATGGTCGGAGCACTCGTCGCCACGATGGTTAAAGTTCAATTTGCATGGGAACCAAAAATTGGTGATTTAACCGTTAATATTCAAAATAATGTCGATATGATTTTACCAAAATTATTACCATTAGCAATTGTACTAGGTGTTTATTGGTTATTAGGCAAAAAACATATGAATTCAACGCGTGCAATTTTTATCGTTATCATTGTAACGGTTATATTATCTGCATTAGGCGTATTAGCAAAAATTTAATCAATAGGAGTTTTCACAATGGGAAAATTAATTTTAGCAAGTCATGGTTCAATGTGTGAAGGTTTAAAAGAAAGTGTTGAAATGATATTAGGACCACAAGATAATATTGAAACTGTTGCACTTTTGCCTGATGAAGGACAAGAAGACTTTGAAAAGAAATTTCTAGCAGCAATCACTGATGAAGAAGTAACTGTATTTACAGATTTACTAGGTGGTACACCAGCCAATGTCATTTCTAAAACTTTAATGACTGGAAAACAGTTTGATTTATATGCTGGAATGAACTTGCCTATGGTTATTGCATATTTAAATGGAGAAATGCTGAATCAAGAAGCGGACATCATTAATGAAACACAAAAAAGTATCGTAAAAGTAAATGATTTACTACAAGGCTTAGATGAAGATGATGAATAACGATAAAAATTAGTCAAGAAATGCTGTTACCTTTATAATAGAGTAAAGATAAAAATGAGGGATGCATAATGAAGAATGAAAAAATATATGACATGCCAGTATCAAATGTTTATCCACATTACGTCACAAAAGCTGAGAAAAAAGGTAAAACAAAAGCAGACGTAGATGAAATCATCATTTGGTTAACAGGTTATAGTCAAGAATCATTAGATCAGCAATTAGAGAACAAAACTGATTTTAGAACATTTTTTGAAGAAGCACCAAATATGAATCCAAATAGAAAACTGATCAAAGGCGTCATATGTGGCATAAGAGTTGAAGAAATCAAAGAACCACTTATGCAAGAAATTAGATACTTAGACAAATTAATAGATGAGTTAGCAAGAGGTAAGAAAAAAGAAAACATATTTAGGTAAATATGTAGTAAAAGCATGGGATAAGGCAGGAGTTAGTAACAAAAGTCTGGCGAAATGTAACTAAGGAGTCCGTTAGTAACAAAAGTCTGGCGAAATGTAACTAAGGAGTCCGTTAGTAACAAAAGTCTGGCGAAATGTAACTAAGGCAGCCGTTAGTAACAAAAGTCCGAGGAAATGTAATTAAGGCGGTCTATAGTAACAAAAGTCCGAGGAAATGTAATTAAGGCGGTCTATAGTAACAAAAGTTTGAGGAAATGTAACTAAGGCATGCCATAGTTACAAAAGTCCGAAGAAGTGTAAAGCATGGGATAATATCCCATGCTTTTTTAATGATATGCTACCCAAAGTGTCCACTGATCTTTTTCTATTATGGGAGAATAGTCTCCTACATATTTGGGAAATTGTGCTACAAATGATTTTAATTCTTGGTCTGATAATTCAAATAGAATACTACGACCTTTTCTTGATAAATAATCATGCTGTAAGGATTCTATCATTGCATATGATTGTCTAATTTCATTAATTTTTAAAGTTTCAACATTATTAAATCCAACATCATACAATGCGTTTGTAACATCTACTTCTGAATGTCTTCTCTTTGAATCAAAATCCCGAAGTCTTGAAAAATGCTCATATAAATATCCGCGTAGATTGTTTGAAGAAGCAGGAATCGCTAAATCTTCAATAGTTCGATCTTGAATAACAAATATGCTGTTATCTTTTAGAATACGCTTTGTTTCTAAAAAAGCTTTTTGTAAATCTTGAATATGATGAATGAGTGCTCTTGAAAGTATAAAATTCTGTGACTGGTTGGCTAAATGATTATTGAATATATCTCCAACTTCAAATTGTATATGGTTATTGTAAGCTTGTTCATTAGCTGATGCGATCATTACTTCAGATTGGTCTATACCTAAGACATGCTTGAATCCAAATTCACTTAATTGATTTGTATAAATGCCGCCACCACAACCAATGTCTAGTGCATCATCCATATCAATATTAGATTGTTTGATGATGCTACTTATCAAAGATACCCATTTATAATCAACCTTTCGTCCACTATACATATACTTATTCTGCTCATCATGAAAAATATTATTCAATATATCATCCCCTTTCCTTACACCATACACCTAAATGAATGGTTGTAATAATACACATAACTTATGAATAGCTATAACAAGGTGTTAATTTCAATATGATAAAATATGATTACTATGATTACGGAGTGGTGAGAATGGAGAATTGGGATTTATACGATGAAAATAGGCAGTTATTAAATGAAACGATGACAAGAGGAAATGAAGTGCCTGCTAATCGATATCATCTTGTGATTCATGTTTGTATTATTAATAAACAGGGACAATTGCTAATACAAAAAAGAAGAGATGACAAACAAGGATGGCCAGGTAAGTGGGACTTTTCAGCAGGAGGTAGTGCTGTTCAAGGTGATACAAATAGAGATGCAGCAGAACGAGAAACATATGAAGAACTAGGTATTCAATTAGATTTAACTAATCGAAGACCACATTTCACAATTAATTTTGACGACGGATATGATGATTTTTTCATAGTGCATCAAGATATAAATATAGAGAAACTAAGCTTTCCAACAGAAGAAGTACAAGAAGTAAAATGGGTTACAAAATATGAATTATTAGACATGATTAAAGAAGGTTTATTTATTCCATATAGGAAAGGTCTTATAGAATTTATATTTGAAATGAATATCGGTTTAGGAACAATCCGTGAGTAAGAAACAGTTTAGCTGTTTCTTTTTTTTTTGAAAATTTTATTATTCAGATAAAGTTTTCAAAATAATATGATTATTATTAGTTAACTTATTATACTAGTACTCACTCGCTCAAAATATGTCTCGCGCAGAATTTGTATATTAAAACAATTCTTTCTAAATATATAAAATGATATATATTTAGAAATATATAAATACTATTAAATGGTCTAATTTATTTTGTTTACTCCTTAAATGTAATTTTATAACAATTAAAATAACTTATATAAATATAGTTACATTGTATAATGCTAGTTTTGCAATAAAAAAATATAGTGCAAAATTAAAATTTTATAGTAATATTAAGTTGTATTTAAATAATTTGGGAGGAGTAATATATGAGAGAAAAGAGAAGATACTCAATACGCAAATTCACAGTAGGAGCAGGATCAGTTTTAATAGGTTTAACGCTGTACTCAGGTTTAAATACAGTAGAAGCAAGCGAAAATAATTATGAAACATCTTTCAAGATTTTGGGTAATGCATCAGATGATTCTGATGATAGTGATTCAATAAAAGAAAGGAGTTTAAATTCTGAACAACAACAATCGACTTTAAAATCAACTGAGCAAGATTCGAAAGTCGATGTTACGAGTAATAATACGGGAAATGAAATAAATGAATCAGAAGTTCAAGAACCAACTTCACAACAAGAGAATAGTAATACCTCTGATGTTGCAGAAAGTTCATCCGAAGCAATAAATAATGAAGAAGTAACGAATGATCAAGGGGAAGCTACATATGACGGTCAACCGTCTCGAGAGCATCCATTAAGTAATAATGACTTAAAAGATTCAAATAATCAAAATTCAGAAGAAACAACAGTAGATCAAACTGAACAAGGGAATGAATCAGAAGATTCTTCAACTGATGAACAAAATGTAGAAGTTACTACATCAGAAGCAGATGAAGATAGTGCAACTGACTCTGAGGAAACATCTGAAGATGTTACAACTATAAAAGGTGACTTAGAAGATAATTCAGAGGAAACAGATAGTGATAATGCTGATGAATCAAGTAATGAAGAAGATGCAACAAAAGAAGACATAGATGCAAATAAAGACTCAGAAAAAGATGTTGCTTCTGATAATAAAACCAAAGAAGATGAGTCTGTAAAAAATACAACCGAAAAAGTAGAAACATCAAAAGATGAATCTTCATCAAAAGTTATAACGAATAATACACAAACCGAAGCTTCAAATAAGAGAATAGGGAATATTAGCACAAATGCTTTAATTGATGTAAATTTACTTGGTGATATGAATTTAGATGCATCCCATAATGATGGGAAGTTACAATTGAAATTAGAAGGGAGTCCACTCTTAAATGTAGCATTAGGCTCTACTTATCCGACTTTTCAATTGCCACCTCAATTTAGAACATTAATGTCAGACCCTAATTTTAGAAACGCTGTAAAAATTGATTATGATTTGCCCCCCACATTGTTAGTAGGGCCAAGAAGAACAGGATCAATAACAGGGAATGATATAAATATTGATCCAAACACAGGGGTAATATATGGTCAAGCACCAAGATTAGCAGCAATATCTTTGGCTAGTAGAATAACTTATACTTTAACTTTAGATTTAAATGCACTAACAGCTGGTGGTATTTTGCCAGATTCTGATCAACCAGGAAGACATGAATATAACTTTAGATCAGCAGTTGGATCAGGGCTCATAAATGTTGATTTATTAGCAAGTAGTGGTGATTCGGATTCAATAATTATTGAGGATGACGCCGATGCCGACGCTGATGCCGACGCAGACGCTGACGCCGATGCTGATGCCGATGCGGATGCTGACGCGGATGCCGACGCAGATTCCGACGCGGATGCGGATGCTGACGCTGACGCCGATTCCGATGCGGATGCTGATGCCGATGCGGATGCTGATGCTGATGCAGATGCAGATGCAGATGCCGATGCTGACGCAGACGCAGACGCAGACGCCGATTCCGATGCGGATGCTGACGCAGATGCTGACGCTGATGCGGATGCTGACGCTGATGCTGACGCAGATGCTGACGCAGATGCTGACGCTGATGCGGATGCTGACGCAGATAGCGACTCAGATTCAGATAGCGACTCAGATGCGGACAGCGATTCGGATGCAGACTCTGATTCAGATGCCGATGCCGATGCC
>NZ_JAJNHW010000011.1:0-77153 GCF_022386695.1 Mammaliicoccus sp. D-M19
GCTGATCTTCTCAGTGCCCTTTTAGGGCTGGTCAGTAATAGAAGCTTATAGCCGCAGAACAAACCACCCGTTAAACGGGTGGTTTTGATTTGCGTTATTTAAATTAATTGCCCGATGAATACGGCGATGATGATAATTGGAAGTACAAATTTAACTAAGAAATACCATGTATTTACAAAGAGTCTTCCTTTTTTAGTATCGCTCATATTTAATTCTTTCATAATGATTTCTTTATTGAATATATGACCAACAAAGATGGTTACGCCTAATGCACCTATTGGCATTAAGATATTCGCGACTAAGTAATCCATATTATCAAAGAATGTACCGACACCGAATGTAAAGTCTTGGAGTAACCCGTTTGAAAGTGCTGATGGTATCCCGAATATAAAGACTAATATACCAATGATATATGACCATTTTTTTCTATTATCATTATTATTTTTAGTAATGTTTGAGATATTCAATTCTAATAACGAAATTGAAGATGTAATGGCTGCGAATAAAAATAATATTAAAAATAGTAAATAGAATAATTGACCGACAAACATTTGATCAAATACTTGTGGAAGGACGATAAATAATAATCCTGGTCCTTGGTTAGGTTCTAATCCAAATGCGAAAATAGCTGGGAAGATGGCTAACCCGGCTGCTATTGATACAGCTATGTTCATCCATACAATGGCATTCGCACTTTTGACGATATTTGTTTTACGATCTAAATATGAAGCGTATGTCATCATACCACATGTTCCTAATGATAATGCGAAGAACGATTGTCCTAGGGCATATAGTATACCTTCAGCACTTAAATCCGATACTTTTGGTTGTAGGAAATATTGAATTCCGTCTAAAGCGCCGTCTAAAGTGATCGATCTAATAATGACAATTACGAACGATATAAATAAAAGTGGCATCATGACTTTTGAAGCTTTCTCGATACCTTTTTCTACACCTTTACTGACAATAACTACAGTGAAAAGTATAAAAGCAAACTGACTCGCTAATGAATAAAATGGGTTAGATATATAATCATTAAAGATGTTGCCGTAATTATGTGATTGCGTTAATCCAAAGGTGTCTAAAAGTGTACGTATAATATATAAAATGATCCAACCACCGATAACACTATAGAATGAAAATAGTACAAAGACTGTTAAATTTCCAAGCCATCCTACTAAATTCCAAGATGATTTACCGGACACTTTTTTGAAGATGTTAGTAGAATATGTTCTACCATAGCGACCCAATACAAAGTCACTTAAAAGTAGTGGTAAGCCAACAAGCAATGTGAAAATAATAAATATTAATAAAAATGCGCCACCACCGTATGTTCCAGCCATGTATGGGAATTTCCATACAGCACCAATTCCTATAGCTGACCCGGCACTTGCTAGAACGAAACCGATACTGGACGACCATTGAGATAAATTTTTCATATATATACCTTCTTTTAATTGATATTCACTTTAAAGCGGTAAAGCTTTTAAGTAAAAAAATAAAACTCACAGCAATGAATTTTACACTATATTTTTGGATAATGCAATATTAAAAAATATCGGCAACATAAGTTAGTTGCCGATAGGGTATTATAATTAATAGAACGAATAAAGAACTTATTCGCCGATTGAACCGTTACTTTCATCATTCCAAGCGATGATTCTATCTACTGGTAATCTACTAGAATCATGTGGTGGTTTAACACCTTTACCAATAGCGATTAAATGAGCTGGTACATATCTAGAAGTATCAATATTTAATGCTTCTAATACAGCTGTTTTGTCAAATCCGCCGATAGGGTTTGTATCGTAACCATGATCAGTCGCAATAAGCATTAATTGCATAGAGGCTAAGTTTGCATCCATTAAACCTTGTGCATTAAAGTAACTTTCGTCAGCACTGCTAATTAAATTTGAAATTGTTTCAATAAAGTAATCTTTTGAATTTTCATCCATATAACCAAGTTCAACATTCTTCTCGTAAATATCGCTCACATATTCAGCGTGTTTTAAATCTGCAAGTACAAGAATAATTGCACTTGATGAATGTAATTGTCTTTGGTTGAACTGTACTAGATGGTCTAATTTTTGTTTTGTTTCTTCAGAATCGATGATAACAAAGCGCCATGGTTGTAAGTTGATTGATGAAGGTGCTTTAGTAGCAAGTGCTATCATTTCTTTTATTTCTTCTCTTGGAATTTTGAAGTTTGGGTCGAATTCTTTAACTGATTTTCTTTTATTAATAATTTCAGTTAATGAAAGCTTTGAGTGTGTCATTTTATTTCTCCTTTTAGTATGATGTCATTATAATGCACCAATTAACTAAAAAAATAAAATGATTAGCTTACGAAATAAATTTTTTTAGGAGGGATTGTCATTGGAATCGAAAATATTAATCACAGAACTGGATAAACCGATTTTTCTAGCGGGTATGGCTGGAGGTATTACAACACCTGATTTAGTGGCTTCGGTTTGTAATGAAGGCGGCTTTGGACAAATTGGTGCTGGATATATGACGCCTGATGCTTTAGCTAAAGATATAGACCAAATTAGACAAATGACGACTGAACCGTTCGGCGTCAATTTATTTGTGCCAGAGTATCCGGCTGTTGATCAAGAAAAAGTTGATTTTATGAATAAAATATTACATCCCATAACTGAAAAATTAAACAGCAAACAAATACAGGATGTTTCAATAGATGTGAATTTTGATGACATGTTAAACGTGATTATAGATAAACATGTTGAATATGTAAGCTTCACATTTGGTAAGCCTTCAGAAAGACTCGTTCGCAAATTACATGGTCATCATATTAATGTAATAGGGACAGCAACAGATGTAAATGAAGCTCAAGCTTTGGAATCCATAGGTATTGATGCGATAGTGATTCAAGGTAGTGAAGCGGGTGGTCATAGAGGTTCATTTGAACAATCATTGCCAGAAAATCGCCTTACAACTGAGCAATTGTTTAATCAAACGTATCCTTTGATTAACGTTCCATTAATAGTAGCGGGTGGTATCACAACACCTGAATTAGCGAAAAATTATATTCAAAAAGGTGCTAGTGCAGTTCAACTGGGTACAGCATTCTTAACGACACATGAAAGTGGTGCGCCAGAAGTGCATAAAGAGGGCATATTAAAGGCACATCCAGATGATATTATATTAACGAATACGTTTAGTGGCCGTTATGCAAATGGTATTATAAATCCATTTATACAGTATATGGAACAGTTTAAAGATGATATTTGTCCGTATCCTATTCAAAATATATTAACACAACCTTTAAGAGGGCAGTCTAAAAAGTTAAAGAATAAGGATTATATGAATTTATGGTGTGGAACAAATCCGGAAGGCGCCAAAGATGAAAGTGTCCGTGCATTAATGGATAGATATCATAAAGCAATAAAAAGCTGACTTCGATTGCGATGTCAGCTTTTCTAATTTATAAATCCATAGATTCTAATAATTTGTATACAAATTCTCGATTGTTTTCATTTCCGTGTATATATTTGTTGATGTAACAAGAACGAATACTCGGTGAGATAACGTCTTTTTGAAGCGGCAAGTATTGCTTAATATATAAATCTATTGGCGTAGGTGCTAATGATTTTTGTGGATTCGGTTGTATATAAGGGATGTCTTGTTGAACTTCATAACCATGTCTATTAAAGAAGTTCTTACGTAAAATCGCTTCTTCTTTACCACTGTTGTTTTCGTATGATTCTTCTCCAAACGATTCCAACATAATCATGTTAGCATCTCTTCCATGAACATCTTGAGCATGTTTATGAAGTTCTGTTTCAATTCTTTCCAATGTTTGTCCGCCAACACGCTGATTGCGGTATTCAGGATGCGTCATTAAATAAATAATAAAAGCTGAATTTGTTGTAGGTTCATAATGACCTGTAGATAAACTTACGACCGTGTCATCAATTAAACCAACTAAAAATATATAATGTTTCTTTATGTAATCAGATGTTAGCGAATGGATAAAGACATGGCGGTCTTCTCGCAACTCTGCCTTGAAAATATCTTCATACATTTCTAATGCTTTTTTGAATAATGGATCATCGATAGATGTGACAACTTCAAAATTCATAGTTATGAACCCCTCATAATCAATATTTTATAATATTATAACATAAGATTTTAATGGTAGTAGTATCGTATTGAGGAAATAAAAAGAGAGACCGGGACATTACACTATGTCCCAGCCTCTTAAGATATTATATTGTCTTATTTAGGATTATCATCTGTAGGGTTATTGATATCTGCTTCTTCATGTCTGACTTTTTCAGAAACATGTTCAGTATCTTGAACTTTATTTTTCTTAATGACGATTTCTTCAGATATGACATTTTCTTTTTCTACGTTTACACGTTCTTCGTGTAATGGAATGTGTACGGAATCATCATCATTTGCGTTAAAATCTTCGTCTACTTTCTCATTAACAGGTCTACGTTCGATTGTTACTTCTTCACGTTCAACAGGTACATCAAATTCTTGTTCTTCTTCAACAACATGTTTATCAACAGATGCTTCACCTGTTTCAACATTCTCTTTGTCTACATTTAGACGTTCTTCATGAAGTTGAACAGCTTCTTCATCTACATTGTTATCTTGTGTGTCGTTATTGTAGGACTGTTGAGATGCATAAACATTTGTATCTTGTTCATCTTGACTAGAAGAGAAGTTAGATTCACGTGTTGTTGTTTCATTTGATGTTGGTGGCTCAACACTTTCGTTTGGTTTATCGTAATTTAAGCTTGAACGCTCTGTTTCCACATCATCATCATGCACTCTTGAGAATGATGATTCATTTTCTCTTGTTAAATCTCGTTGATCTTTAACGTTATCTGTTTCACCATATTGAGTAGACGTATTTGTCGTTTCTCGATTATTCAAGTCTTCTAAATCTCTTTCATTATCGCTAGAGTAGACTCTTCTATCATCTTGTACTTCATCTTCTGTTTCTTGTTGTTCTCTTTGTTCGTTTGCATAACCAGCAGCGCCAAGACCTGAAGCACCAGCTAAATTAGCTGAAGTTGATGTGCCATCATGGTTGATGTTTGAATCATCTACATCATCATGGGCTACATCTTCTTCATTAATATTATTACCATATCGATTAGTATTTACATCTCTATCTGTTTCAGCTTCATTATCGAATGATGATGCTTCTGTTTTTTCTGTTTCAGCACCTTTAGTAATATCATTTTCAGATACTTCATCTTGTTGCTGATTAAATTCATCTTCTCTTTCAGCTTTATCAAAATCAGATGCTTCATCTACAGCTTCATCATGATCTTGATCAGAAGATGAATGCGCGGCAGCGGCACCAGCGCCCGCAGCACCTGCACCTAATCCGGCACCAGCAGCTGTACCTTTAGATACGCCACTTTCTTCGCTCTCATCACTAGAAAATGGTTTCGTGTTATCGTAATGCTCATTTCCTGTTTGAGAGTCTTTAGGGTGATCTGAATCATAGTTTTCAGTATCACTTATATTGTCATTATCAACATATAATAATATTTTTCCGTTATTAAGTTCTTGTTTGTATCCATCTAATTCTTCTTCTGGAACATTTAAACTAGATAGTACACGTTCTTCAGCACTTTCACCTGAGAATAGTGCAGTAATCTTGTCACTAAATGAACCTCTTGAGTTCTTCACTTTAACATCCGTGTAGTCTAAGGAGTTATCATCTAACCTGTCTTCGGAAATAACTTGTAAGTCACTTTCTCCGACGCCTTCTTCTTTTAATTGATCAATACGTTGCAGTAAATCACTTTCGCTACTAAATTTTTCTATTTTACCCATACTAAAACCTCCATAAATTTGTAATGTGTAAAAATCTTATCAACAGTGATTATTCTCTAGGTGTTTACATACTTAATAAATATTGTCTACGTAAATACAATATAATTCACAAATACCCTTGTGGAGGAGAATCAAACAAAATTCTATTAACTTTCTAATTATTTAGATTTTTCAGTCTATTTAAAACCGCTTAAAATAGCGCTAACATAAGGTTTTGCCTATTGTAAAAATACTGAAATTTTGTTATTATCAATGAATAATTTATTACTAAAAACTCATATAATCTGAAGAATATGGCTTTGGAAGTTTCTACCGTGTTGCCTTAAACGACACGACTATGAGTAAATGAATAACACTGGAATCAGACTATCCAAAATGGTGTGGTTTTATATTATTTTTTACTCATCTTACCTATTTTCTAGGATTAAGGTGTGTTTTTTTTAATCTAAATGAGGAGGCGAGTAGTGTGAGGACACTACAAGATAGGGTTAAAGAAGATGGTGTAGTCATCGATGAAAAGATTCTTAAGGTTGATTCATTTTTAAATCACCAAATTGATGCAAAGTTAATGTATGAAGTTGGTCAAGTTATTACGGAACATTTTAAAGACAAGAAAATTACGAAAGTACTTACGATTGAAGCGTCAGGTATCGCGCCTGCTATTATGGCATCCTTACATTTAGATGTGCCATGTTTATTTGCGAAAAAAGCAAAACCATCTACAATGACATCTGAATTTTATCAAACAGATATTCACTCATTTACTAAAAATACAACGAGTACAGTGGTTATTGCGAAACAATTTTTAAATGAGGATGATCATGTATTAATTATTGATGACTTTTTAGCGAATGGAGAAGCATCATTAGGATTACATCGCTTAGTTCAAGCAGCAAATGCAACAACATCTGGAATTGGAATTGTTATAGAAAAAAGTTTCCAACCGGGCAGAGAGAAGTTGGAATCTGAAGGATTAGAAGTCTTATCTCTATGCCAAGTTGCTTCATTATTAGGAAATACAGTCAAACTGGTAGGAGAATAACATGAAAAATTTCATCTTAAGTGTTCAACATTTACTTGCTATGTATGCTGGTGCCATAATGGTACCTATTATCGTCGGATCTGCTTTAAAATTCACACCTGAAGAAGTGGCTTACTTAGTCGCAATTGATATCTTTATGTGTGGTGTAGCAACATTTTTACAAGTATATAAAGGAATAGGAATTGGACTGCCGGTAGTCTTGGGATGTACATTTACTGCAGTTGCACCAATGATTCTAGTTGGTAATACACACGGAATAGGTGTGTTGTACGGTTCTATATTTCTTTCAGGGGTTATTGTAGTCTTAATTTCTCCATTTTTCTCGTATTTAGTAAAATTATTTCCACCTGTTGTTACAGGAAGTGTCGTTACAATAATCGGTATTACGTTAATGCCAGTTGCCATGAATTATTTAGCTGGTGGTCAAGGTGAAAAGCATTATGGAGATAGTAAAAATATATTCTTAGGATTATTTACATTAGTGATCATCTTATTAATACAAAGATTATCTAAAGGGTTCATTAAATCTATAGCGATATTGCTCGGTTTATTAATAGGCACAACCGTCGCTTCCTTCTATGGATTAGTGGATACATCGAATTTAAAAACTTCCAATTGGTTAGAATTACCTAGACCATTTAGATTTAGTGGTTTTGAATTTGAATTTGGTACAACAATCGTCTTTGTCATTATTGCAATCGTTAGTTTGATTGAATCAACAGGCGTGTATCATGCTTTAAGTGAAATTACGAAACAACCTATTACTAGAAAAGATTTATCAAAAGGTTATAGAGCTGAAGGAATTGCGATTATCATTGGTTCAATTTTTAATGCGTTTCCTTACACAGCTTATTCTCAAAACGTCGGGCTAGTTTCATTGTCTGGAGCTAAAAAGAATCAAATCATGTATATGATGGTTGCGTTATTAATCGTTTGTGGCTCCATACCTAAACTCGGTGCATTAGCAAGTATGATTCCATTTCCAGTTCTAGGTGGTGCGATGATTGCGATGTTTGGAATGGTTATGGCATACGGTGTGAAAATGCTTGGTGGCATAGATTTTAACAAACAAAACAATTTACTCGTTATTGCCGTATCGGTCGGAATTGGTGCAGGTATTACAGCAGTACCTCAAGCACTTGAAACATTTGGAGAAAACTATGCATGGTTAACACAAAATGGTATCGTATTAGGTACTTTCTCAGCTATTATATTAAATTTATGTTTTAATGGATTAAACAATCAACAAAACAGTGAAAATGTGAAATAATAAATATGAAAATAAATTAATGGAGGTTATATACATGTGGGAAAACAAATTTCAAAAAGAAGGCTTAACGTTCGATGATGTATTATTAGTACCAGCAAAATCAGAGGTATTACCAAGTGATGTCGACTTAAGTGTATCTCTTTCAAAAAATATTAAGTTAAATATTCCAATCATTTCAGCTGGTATGGATACTGTTACTGAAGCTAAAATGGCGATTGCTATGGCTAGACAAGGTGGCTTAGGTGTTATTCATAAGAACATGTCTATAGAAAATCAAGCAGATGAAGTACAAAAAGTTAAACGTTCTGAAAATGGCGTTATTACGAACCCATTCTTCTTAACACCTGAAGAGCAAGTGTACGCAGCAGAAGCATTGATGAGTAAATACCGTATTTCTGGTGTTCCAATCGTTAATAACGAAGAAGATATGGAACTTATCGGTATTATTACAAACCGTGACTTAAGATTTATCGAGAACTTCTCAATTAAAATTTCTGATGTTATGACTAAAGAAGATTTAGTAACAGCGCCAGTTGGTACAACGTTAGAACAAGCAGAAGAAATTTTACAAAAATATAAAATTGAAAAACTTCCATTAATTTCTGAAGAGGGTAAACTTAAAGGATTAATTACAATTAAAGATATTGAAAAAGTAATCGAATTCCCATATGCAGCAAAAGACAGTGAAGGACGTCTACTTGTTGCAGCAGCATTAGGTATCGCTAAAGATACACCAATTCGTGCTCAAAAATTAGTAGAAGCGGGAGCAGATGCACTTGTTATTGATACTGCACATGGTCACTCTAAAGGTGTCTTAGAAGTCGTTAAACATATTAGTGAATCATATCCAGAAGTTACAATTATCGCAGGTAACGTTGCAACTGGTGAAGGTACTAAAGCATTGTTTGAAGCGGGAGCAGACGTGGTTAAAGTTGGTATTGGACCAGGTTCAATCTGTACAACACGTGTCGTTGCAGGTGTAGGTGTACCTCAAATTACAGCTATTTATGATTGTGCAACGGAAGCGCGTAACTATGGTAAAGCAATTATTGCTGACGGTGGTATTAAATTCTCAGGTGATATCGCGAAAGCTTTAGCAGCAGGCGGAAATGCAGTTATGTTAGGTAGCTTACTTGCTGGTACAGAAGAAAGCCCTGGACAAACAGAAATCTTCCAAGGTCGTCAATACAAAGTTTATCGTGGTATGGGATCACTTGGTGCGATGGAACAAGGTTCTAAAGACCGTTACTTCCAAGAAGATACTGCAGCTAAGAAATTTGTACCAGAAGGCATTGAAGGTAGAATTGACTTTAAAGGCCCATTACAAGATACAATTTATCAATTAATTGGCGGTATTAAGAGCGGTATGGGTTACACAGGATCAGCTAACCTAGAACAATTAAGAGAAGAAGCTCAGTTTATTAGAATGACTGGCGCAGGCCTTAAAGAATCACATCCACATGATGTTCAAATTACTAAAGAAGCACCAAACTACTCATTTTAATTAAAGGAGAACTACAATTATGGAAATGGCTTTTGAACAAGAGTTAATTCTTGTATTGGATTTTGGCAGTCAATATAATCAATTGATTACACGTCGTATAAGAGAAATGGGCGTATACAGTGAGTTACACGACCATGAAATCTCTATCGAAGAAATTAAAAAAATGAATCCTAAAGGTATTATACTTTCAGGTGGACCAAATTCAGTATACGAAGAAGGATCATTCACAGTTGATCCTGAAATCTTTGAACTAGGTATTCCTGTTTTAGGTATTTGTTACGGTATGCAATTAATGACTAAATTATTAGGTGGTTCTGTAGAAAGAGCTAACGAACGTGAATACGGTAAAGCAACATTAAATGTTAAATCAGATGACGAGTTATTCTTCAGCTTACCTAACAGTCAAACAGTTTGGATGAGTCACAGTGACAAAGTAATCGATATTCCTGAGAACTTTGAAATCATTGCAGACAGCCCAAGTTGTCAAAATGCAGCAATTGAAGATAAATCAAGAAAATTATACGGTGTACAATTCCATCCAGAAGTAAGACATACTGAATACGGAAATGACTTATTAAGAAACTTCATTCGTCGTGTTTGTGAATGTACAGGAAACTGGACAATGGAAAACTTTGTTGAAATCGAAGTAGAAAAAATTAGAGAACAAGTTGGCGATCGTAAAGTATTATGTGCGATGAGTGGTGGCGTTGATTCATCAGTTGTAGCAGTATTACTTCATAAAGCAATTGGCGATCAATTAACTTGTATCTTCGTAGACCATGGCTTGCTTAGAAAAGGTGAAGGCGACATGGTAATGGAGAACTTTGGTGAAGGATTCAATATGAACATCATTAGAGTAGATGCCAAAGAACGTTTCATGAATAAATTAGCTGGCGTTTCAGATCCTGAGAAAAAACGTAAAATTATCGGTAATGAATTTGTATATGTATTTGATGACGAAGCATCAAAATTAGAAGGTGTAGATTTCCTTGCACAAGGTACGCTATATACAGATATTATTGAGTCAGGTACAAAGACTGCACAAACGATTAAATCACACCATAACGTAGGTGGATTACCAGAAGACATGCAGTTCCAATTAATCGAACCAATTAATACACTATTTAAAGACGAAGTACGAGCACTAGGAATCGAATTAGGCATACCAGAACATTTAGTATGGCGCCAACCATTCCCAGGCCCAGGTTTAGGAATTCGTGTATTAGGTGAAATTACTGAAGAAAAATTAGAAATCGTAAGAGAATCAGACGCAATTCTAAGAGAAGTCGTGCGTGAAGAAGGTCTAGAAAGAGACATTTGGCAATACTTCACAGTGTTACCAGATATCCGTTCAGTAGGTGTTATGGGAGACTACCGTACATATGACTACACAGTCGGCGTACGTGCAGTAACATCAATAGACGGCATGACAAGTGACTTCGCAAGAATTGACTGGGAAGTCTTACAAAAAGTATCAAGCCGTATCGTAAACGAAGTAGACCACGTAAATAGAGTTGTCTATGACATTACATCTAAGCCCCCAAGCACAATCGAGTGGGAGTAGTTGTAGGAGAGCCAGAAATCCTTGTTTATCAAGGGTTTCTGGCTCTTCTTATTTTTTTACTGCACTTTTATTGCACTTTTTTCATTTCTTTGTTTCGCAAGTAGTCTACAGTAAATTGATTCTTTGGTGAAGTATCATAATTTTGTTTTGCTTCTTTAAAGGAAATGGCTCCATTTAATTTGTTAGCTACCTCAAAATTACTGTTAGGATAAAGATGTCCATACGTTCCTAAAGTCGTCTCAATATCTTCATGTCCTAAACGGTCTTTAATGATGAGTGGGTTTTCTCCCATACTGATTAACAAGGAAGCATGCGAATGCCGTAAACCATGAATTCTGATTCGATGAATACTAGCCAGCTTAGCATAGCGTTCAATAGCATGTGCTAGCGTATGTTTTTGGGTAGGAATACCGTTATAGCTCATTACAAAGTCTGTCTGAATTAGATTTTGTTGTGCTTTCTTCCATTCGGATAGATAATTTAGAGTACATTCATCTAATACAATATGACGAACACTCGCCTTTGTTTTTGGTTCAACAAATCTATAATCCGATTGATTCTTGTAATAAAGTGTTTTGTTGATGGTTAGTACTCCAGAGTCAAAATCAATATCTTCCCATTGAATGGCAGTAGCTTCACCAATTCGCATTCCAGTCATAAATAAAAACCACAGAGAGATAAATAAAAAGTGTTGATAGTAATCTTCTTTATAAATTAGAGAGATTACTTTTTCAAATTCTTCTTTTGTCCAAAATTCAATTTTAGACTTTTGCTTTTTCACATTGCCAATAATCTTAGATGGATTTGTGGTGGTTATCCCAAGGACAATTGCTCGATCCATAGCAACTGAAAATAGTCCTTGAACAGCTCTCACATAAGAAGACTTACATTTCTTTGATAATTTTAGTTGCCAATTTTGCACATCAATAGGCTCAATATCGGAAACAGCCATTTTATCAAAATAAGAGAAATGTTTCTTAATAGTTGGTAAGCGATTTTCATATGTTCTGAGCTTTACCTGTGTCTTATACCATGGAAGAAAAATTTCAAAGATATAATGATTAAACGTCATTTTATCCTTATTCTCACTTAATTCTTCTGGTTTCATCAGTAGTAGTTTTGAATATTCTTCTCTTGCTTCTTTTTTAGTAGTGAATCCACTACGATATTTTTGAATTTTTTTTCCTTTAGAATCATAACCTAGATTTGCACGAAAATAATAGGTTCCATTCTTTGCTTTTTTTATTGGGTCTTTAACCATAGTTTTTACTCCTTACTGTGCAAAAACTACTCAGACCTGTTTTCATTTGAAAACCGAATTCCTAGAATTTCTTCAACAGCTTCACGAGGGACTCTATCTAACTTTCGAGATTGATAGTAGGTATGCCCTTTTGTAATCATCAATTCTTTTGCTTTTTTTATGATGTCTGCTGAAAAAGAAGTTCCATATCCTAGCTCAACTAAATCTTTTTTTGTGACCGTTATCATTATTACTCCTTTCCCATTATAGGCTAGGAAAACTCCAATATTCACCTATAATTATATCAAATATTTTTATGATAATACATTGACAAGAGAAGAATATCCCAGCAATCGAACAGCTCTAGCAAAGCTCACGGGCATTTCACCCCTGCATGATTTTCATGTAGCCGTACCCATTGTCTGCGACGCTACTAACGCTCGGACTGTGGCTATACGGGAGTATCATTATCACGATAAGAAAGTCATGGCAACAATCCTGCTAAAGATTGTTTACGAAGTTTTAACATGAATCGCTCGCTATCTTCATAGATCATGGCGTGTTAGTTCGTTGGCTCTTTTCTTATCGAAACGTATTCGATTGGCTTTATTCAATTGTCAAAGAACGTTTGGCTTGTTAGCCTATCAAAACATACTGAACATACAGTAGGCTTTGATGGAATAACAAACCTCCCAAATCGGGAAGCGTGGAACGGTTCAACACGCTTCCACGAAAAAATGAGATTATTTAATTTCGAACGCTAAAATCTTGGTGATGAGTTTTGTTTCCATTCTGCCACGTAGGGTTTCATCAATAACCATATGAGAATTGCCATATTCGTCTGTCATGCGACGCAAAGAACGTTTTGAGGTATACCCTCGATAATGTTTAACAATCTGATTAATTGCTTCCACGTCGCCATCTGTCGCCTTTACAATGAGGGGGAAGGGAACCCTTGGATAGGCTGTTTTCATTCTTTACACTCCTTCATGAATTCTTTAATCATGGCTAGTCCACTTATTCGATGACGATAAACTGTTGAACGATTTACATTTAGTAATTCTGCAATTTCCACATCACTCATATCCATAAAATAATGAAGTAAAATGATGTTCCGCTTGTTCTCTGGAAGGTGGCGTAAGGCTTCGCTTAACAAATCACTTTCAACATTGATTCTTAATCCATACAATGTGAATAGTTGAAAATCAGTGACATACGTATCAACCGTAGAAAAAGAGGTGACAAGGTAGTTATCTATTTCAGAAAATGAAACTTCTTTTTTGGACAGTCTGCTTAGATGTTTGAAATAATCTTTCCGTTCATCTTCAATGGCTTGTTTGCAGATATAGTCAAACTGATTTTCTATGGTTTCTTGAAAAGAAGATGGTTTCATGTTTTTCACCCCCTTTCTGTCGTGAAAGGGAGTGGCATGTACTTCTTTATCTCCCTTCATACTAAGTCCCGACACGAAAGGGGGATTTGTTGCATAAGTGAAGAAAAATCTTAAAAGATATTCACGAAGTAGCCAAAAAAACACATAAACAGATTGTTTTCTCTGTTCATGTGCTTCAATTGTTCTGTCTATACGATTTGTAAAACCACATTGATGGTCATATTTATCTAGTGTAGGTGGGTAAGTTTTTTTGATAAGAACCTAATTAAGAGAATTAGATAGTGACGTATCTTTTTCATGGCGACTGTGACCTCCATTCAGTCGCCAATTTTATCTACTTTTTAGCAGCATAACTAAATTTTATATAGTTGTATGGGTAAATAAAATCAGCGACCTTTCTATTTGAGATTGGATTTATCACATTCATAAGCATAATAGCGCTCTTAAAAGAACTCACAAACTACATAACACGTTTTTCTATACCTGTTTCCACTTGGATAGGAACAGTAAAATGTATAGAGGTGGTTTATTATGCGTAAAAAAGAAGATAAATACGATTTTAGAGCCGTTGGTCTAGCGATTAAAGAGGCTCGAATAAAACGTGGTCTCACCCGTGAACAAGTAGGAACAATCATTGAAATTGACCCACGTTATTTAACAAATATAGAAAATAAAGGGCAACACCCAAGTACACAGGTGCTTTATGATCTTGTATCATTACTCCATGTGTCTATTGATGAATTTTTCTTACCTACAGATAATTTGATAAAAAGCACTCGAAGGCTACAGATAGAAAAATACATGGATAGCTTTACAGACAAAGAACTATCCTTAATGGAAGCACTAGCAAAAGGTATCAATGAAGCAAGAAATATTGAAGGCTAGTCAGTAAAATTCAGATAAACAAAAAGAGCCGATAAGATGAGAGTTTCATTTCTCAAATTATCGGCTCTGCGTCTTGGCGTCTGGCTCTTTGATTGTTATTATATTCATTTTTTGAACATTAATTAAAGTTTCGTTCTTACATTTGGGGCAGTATAAAGGGAAATTTTTAAGTATAGTATCCACTCGTATTCGTAGTCTTGTTTTATTTCCACAAATAGGACACAATATCCACTTGTAGTTTATAATAACAATCTCCTCCTTTCCACTTTAATTCAAATCTATATTAAAGAATATTTCATCTTATTTAATAAGAAACCATATTTATATAACAACATAAAACGCACTAAGTTATTTTATTGAACATATATCTTACTTTATCTATCCGACTATTTAGACGACGGGTCTGGCAAACAGGTTCGCCAGTGGTAACCTGATATCCTTTTAGCTCTGCTAAACAAACACTAAGCCCATTTGTAAAAAAAGTTAAATCATTGCGATAATCTTGAATACATCGAGCAGGAATTTCTCCAATAATAATGACCTCATTATTTTTCAGTTGAGTATTTACGATATTTGCACAATATTTGGGAGCATCGTTATATGCCCGTGAAAGATATTCCTGTGGTGCATAAACTTTAAAACTAAGATATGGCTCTAACAATTCTGTTCCAGCTTTTCTAAAGGCTTGCTCCAGTACAATAGGAGTAAGCATCCGAAAATCTGCTGGAGTACTAACAGGGCTATAGTATAAACCGTACTTAAAACAGATTTTACAATCCGTCACATTCCAACCATATAATCCTTGTTCGCAACCATAGCGTATCCCTTCCATAACTGCATTTTGAAATGATTGATTTAAGTATCCAAGAGAAACCGAGCTCTCATACTGCATTCCACTTCCCAACGGAAGCGGTGATACAGATAAACCAATGGAAGCCCAGAAAGGATTTGGCGGCACTTCGATGTGAATGGTATATTCTGCATTTTTTAACGGTCTCTCCATATAAATGACTGTAGGCTCTTTTAGTTCTATCTCCACATGATACTTTTCTTGCAACAGTGCACTAATCACTTCCATTTGTACTTTCCCTAAGAAAGAAAGTATAATTTCATGTGTCGTAGAATCCACGTAATATCGTAGAAGCGGATCACTATCTGAGATTTCCAAAAGGGCATCAAGCAACATTTCTCTCTGTTCAGGTTTACTCGGTTCAACAGTTGTTTGTAGTAGAGGGTGCGGATTTTCAATCTTTTTTCTCTGTGGCAATAGTTTTGTATCTCCAAGAACACTATTTAACTTCAAAAACTCATTTTGCAAAATAACAATTTCTCCAGAATAAGCTCTATCAATCTTACATAATTCACCATTTATTGAAGTATACATTTCTGTAACTTTTATTTTTTCTTTTTCTGATACTCTAACCGAATCTCGTAAATGTAGTACTCCACTATAAAGGCGTATATATGCAAGACGTTGTCTTTTTTTTGTATATTCAATTTTGAAAACATTTCCGCAAAGTTCAGACGGACCTCGATGTGTTGATGAATAAAATTTATTAGTAATAACTTCTATAAGGTTATCAATCCCTATATTACTTTTTGCACTTCCATGATAAAGAGGGAACAGAGAACAATTCTGAAATCTTATGCTTTCCTCTTGTTCGAGTTCCAATGCTTCTAATGATTTACCGGACATATATTTCTCTAAAAGGTCATCGTTTCCCTCTATTACCGTATCCCATTGTTCAGATTCGGTAAAGTTCGTCACACACATATTAGGATACAGTTCTACCTTCTGTTTGATTACAATTTCGGCAGAAAGTTTCTCTTTAATATCCTGATAAACCGTTGATAAATCAATTCCATTTTGGTCAATCTTATTGATAAAAAAGATTGTGGGAATCCCCATTTTCCTAAGTGCATGAAATAATATACGAGTTTGTGCTTGTACGCCATCTTTTGCAGAAATCAGTAGAATTGCCCCATCTAAAACTGATAATGAACGATATACTTCTGCTAAGAAATCCATATGTCCTGGCGTGTCTATGATGTTCACCTTCGTATTTTCCCACTGAAAAGAGGTTATTCCTGTCTGAATTGTAATTCCTCTCTGACGTTCTAAAAGCGTATTATCCGTCCTCGTTGTACCTTTGTCCACGCTTCCTAATTCTGTAATCGCTCCACTGTTATATAATAAGCTTTCTGTTAAGGTAGTTTTTCCTGCATCAACATGAGCTAAAACTCCAATATTAATAATTTTCATGTGATTTTCCTCCATTCAAAAACCCAAAAGGGCATAAAAATCCCAGTGATAAATACTTTTATCACTGGGATTTTTATGCATAACCATAGGTATACAAAGCATACAGATATTCTCTGGATACTTTAGAATCACATGATAAAGGTATTCTTAAACTGGGTACAAAAAACTAAGCCCTCCTAAAAAAGGACATCTAATTATTTGTTCCCGCTATCAAATTGACAGTTTATTTAAGAATACCTTGCCGCATATTTATTAACTCCTTTTAAATAGTCACTTAAATAATAGCACGTAAGAGCATATTTGTAAAGGAATCTCCAATTTTTTATCAAAAAGAGTACATGATTACAAAGTATCTGTAATCATGTACCAATATTTGTTATTTTACAATCTTCCAATTATCTTGTTTTTCTAATATCAACTCAAATTGCGAGATTTGGGTTGCCTTTGTTTCTTGATCTAAATATTTCACAGCGACATTCACGATTACTTGGTTATCTTTTCTGGTAAAGATAGGATTCACCAATTCCTCGAAAACATATTCCTTGTTAATCATAGGTAACACATGATTACTTACATAGTAAGTCAATTCTTTTTCTGTGGCGGTAGGATAGAGCTGGAAGAACGTTTCTAAAAAGCTAGTGATTTCGTCCATCGTTTCTGTATCTACTGTATGGTCACTTTCTAGCTGTTTGGGTTGGTAGTCCGATTTTTGAGGTTTCTTACTCATTGTCGGATTTTTGATAATAACCATATTATCTGATTCATCTATATGGACAACCACATGAAAGCTAGACGATATAGTTTCCTTGTCTTTGTCTTCGGTAATAACTTGTTCAACAGAAAACAGTACCTCAAAGGTGTTCTCATTCACTTGAGAAACCTGCCACACCTGTATATCGTTCACACTAGAACTAGTAGGAATATCCTTACGAATCATTTCTTCATTTAATACCTGCAATTCTTCCGTCAAATAATGGGTCAATTTTTCATTTCGTTTATCAATGGCTTCTTGGGATTGTTGCCACGAAAAGTAGTCTTTCGCAAAGGATTTCACAAAACTTTCTACTTGGTTGGTATCGACAATCTGCTGTTTAATGATTTCTGTTTCACGGACAGTATGAGTGTCAATGGCAGTAAAATTTTTATAGATTCCAAATCCGACACTACCAATCAATAAAACCCATAAAACAAAGGTTAATTTCTTATGCGTGCCAACTTTAATCATCGGAACTTTTCTTTGCTTGCTCGGTTTTTTAGATTTCTTTGGTTTCTCCTTCTTTTCTTTTCGCTCGATTTTTATAATCATTTGATTCATTCCTTTCTTAGTTATGAATAACACGTCTAGCCCCAATCAGATGGTCTTGCCAATAACGACTGCTTAAGTCGCCATAACCGATTGGGTCGCCTGCATGATAAAAGCGATTTCCCTCTAAATATATCGCCACATGAGTCACATATGTGCCTGCATTATAGGTTGAATGAAAGAAGATAAGGTCGCCTGCTTGGGCTTCTTCCATAGAGATTTCTTGCGTAGCGTCATACTGATCTTGGGCGACACGAGGGAGAGAAATGCCAGCTTTGTCATACACCCATTGTATTAAGCCACTACAATCAAAAGAGGTGGTAGGCGACGCCCCTCCAAAGACATAGGGAAACCCTTCGTATTTCAAGGCTTCGTCCATAATGACTTGCACGGTTTCATCATCAAATTCTGTTGGGGAAGTGTCGGTTAGGTATTGTGAAACCAACTGAACATAAAACTGATTTCCATAGTTATATCGCCAACCACCATTCACAGGTATGGCTATGGGATTGGGATAGTCTGCTTTTTGACCACCCGACTTCTCTTTAGAAAACTGTTCGGCTAATTCATAGGTATATTTTTTCCCATGACTCCTCACATAATTTAAAAAGCCACCGCCATAATTATAAGATTGGATAACAGAATCTATATCCACTCCTTGTTGTTCTGCACTGGTTAATAATTCACTGAAATATTTAACCCCTTGTTTGATGGACTCTTCGGTACTCAAACTGTTGGGCGGTAAACCCAAAGATTCGGAACTTTGCATAACATCTTCTGCTGTACCGCCCGATTCCACTTGCATAATGGCTAAGATATAAGAAACATAGTCTTCAATCCCATATTCCTTACCATATTTTTCAATCAACGGACGGTGTGCCAACACTTCTGGTGAAACGGTCACACCGCCTTGTGAAATAGAAGAATCCTTGTTGTTTTCGCCACTGTCCGTATCATCTGCAAAGAAAATGACTAGGAATAATAAGAGAAAAAAGAAGAGAGAGAAGACCACACTACAAATCACTGTTATTTTTAGCTTCATGTTTGTTGTCCTCGCTTATCCGTTCTTTTATTTAGCTTCCTCTGATTGAATTGCTTCGGTGGTGTCTTTTGTTTTTGCTCTTTTTTCAATGGTCGCTGATGATTTTCACGTTTAGTGTTTTGTGACAAAACAGGCGTGACGGTTTGCTGACGCTTGCGAACATGCTGCTGGTTATTCTGAACAGGAGATGATGGGTTTTCTTTTCGTCTTTTTTCTTTTGCTTTATCCAGCTCCAAACGCTTTTGAGCAATGTTCTTTCGTTTTTGCTCCTGCTGGTTCATACGCTGTTGTTTGCGTTGAGCTTTGGTATCTGCCATAGATTGTTTAAAGTCTGTTACATTATGAGTGACATTCTCTTTTCCTTGATGAAGGGCATATTTGACATGGGTTGGTGTCGCCTGTATCTGTTGTTTAGCCTGCTTTCTTTTATTGACTAGACGATTTTTCGTGTCCAATACATGGGCTGTCTTTTCACCTAATCGTTGCCCGATACCGCCTTGTTGCTTTTTCACATTGGAAAGTGCTGTTTCTTTCTTTGGTGTAGTCCGTTCATTTTGACGAGTATGGTTAGCTTTATTGGTTTGATTCTGCTTTGTTGTCATTGTCTTTTGCTTCGTTGACCCTGCTTTTCCACGAAAAATCTTACTCATACTGCGTTGAAATCTTCTGGTTTGTCGATTCATCATTTGACGAGGTCTGCGAAACACTTGTCTGCCCATGTTTTGAGAGTCGTTGCTTTGTAAAGAGAATAGGCTCATTAAATCGCCCAGTTTAAAATAAATCCCTGCAAAGGTCACAATTTGTAAAAACATAATCATGAAAAAGGGAGAACTTGCTGACAGCGAATAAAGCATAGTGGAAATACTAAAGGCAACGGTAATAATCAAGGTAATACCAGCCCTTGTCATAATCACATTAAATAACTTGGTAATGGCATGCCTGCCCATGCCATCAAAACTCGGCAACATACTTAATAGGAAACTGATTGGCAAAAACATAGCGAAAATAATAAATAGCACTTGCGAAAAAATCATGATTCCTGTTAGAAGGAAAACAAAAATCGAGATACCAATATTGAATACAAACAAAAAGAAGACCGTTCCTAATCGGGAAATGGTCTTCGGGAGTGTTAAATAGGTATTGTCATGATCTTCAATTTCTTCAATCACTACATTTTCTCTATCTTCACCATTGTTTGTATCTGGACTGGTAGCCAATAACTTTTCCACACGGTCTTCACCTAAGGTTTCTATATCGGTTGAGCCATATTGAAGTAATAACCACGGTTGCTTGACTTGAACAGAAAATAGGCTATCACGTATCATATCCACACTGTCTTTGCCTTGACTATCCGTATCGGGAAGGACAATCTTTGTCCCAATATCTAAACTGGCAGTGCTCACATCTTTGGAAAAATCATTGATTTTCGCAATATAATCGGGAGCATACGCAATAAAGGAAGCTGATAGAATAAACACCACCACAAAATTTAACACAGCTCGTATAGCTTTGGTCGTTTCTCGTTTCACCAGTCCTGTATAGGCAACGTAGATTCCAACAATCAGAATAAAAAGAAGAAGGAAGCCGACATAAAAACCCGAACTGGAAAAGCCATTCGGTGTAATCCCTGCAATGGTCTGCATGTTCTCACCAATCGCTTGAGACGTTTGACTAATGAAATCCAAGGCGTAGGCTTCTTTGACCAAATAGCCTGTGGCGTTGGAAAGATAAAGAGAAATCGTCCAAATGAAATTGGTAATGGCATACAGTCCATACATCACTGATTGCCCTATGCCGTCACTCCAATTCCACGGCAGCCAGCCCCAGCTATTGTCCACATAATAATCAAGCTGATAATGATTTAAACCATACTTGGAATACTCGTTGCTTGTATCAATGGTTTCATCAACTAAGCCTGTTGCTTGTACTGCATTGCCCAGCGTGCCTAATAAAAGTAAAATAACGCCCACACAAAGGAGCGTTATCCAACTATAGTGAAGAAATTTCTTTTGTTTTTGTGTCATTTTTCCCCCTCATTTCGCACAGGCGGTCTGGTATCAAAGGCATGAAGCAACTCTTCAAAAATCGGGTGAAACTGCATAACCCCTACACGACCATAGATGTCTGAAACTAAACATTGTCCATTTTCTAATTCACGTAAGCGTTTCTGATTGTTTTCATCTTCCTTGTCCACGCCAAAAAATTCTAAGGTCTTTTTGATTTCCACTAGGTCAGTGGAACGAAAGGCGAATTTCAAGCCAATATTATTCTTCATCTTTTCATCTAGTAAATCGTCGGCGTTTTGAGTAACGAAATAGACCCCTGCATTCATGGCACGCCCTGCCCGAACTAAACGCATAGATAGAGCTTTTCCTTGTGCCACTTGTAAAAAACTCCAAGCTTCATCAAGGTCAACAATTTTAAAAATGGAACGGTCAGAGTGGATAAAGTCTAAAGCAAAGGTACTAATGACAATCAGCATTGCCACACTTAATAATTCCATGGTGGTGTATTCTTCAAAAGAGCTATTGGAATCGGGTAAGACCAAATCTGCCACTTGAATAATATTGAGTTGTTTTTCCAAGCTAATGGATTGGGTGACATTGCCATCACTGAATAACAGATGGGCAAAATCATAATCGACAAAGCTTTCGATATGGTCAGCAATACTATTGCTGATGGGTGTATCTTCTTTTCGCAATTCATCAATCACCAATAACAACCCTCGTTGTTCGCTTTGAGTGACACTCCGAATCGCTTTACGCAGGACAGGAAACTTCTCGCTATCTCGGCTGGAAATGCCTGTTAAGAACGTGAGAATATCAATGGCTAGGCTTTCTGAATCTTTCGGGAGTTTTAAGATCACATAAGGGTCAAGTAACCCTTTATTGTCGTTCTCACTCGTGAGATTAACGATATTGATTTCATGGGCAATATCAGGTAAGGTTTCTTTCCATTTGCCACGTTCAGCTTTTGGGTCTACAATGATTGCCTGTCCGCCAAAGAGTACCGAATAATAGACCAGCATATTGTTAGAGAATGATTTTCCGCCACCTAATGAACCAATAAAAGCAGACGCTAACGCATTCGTCACAGAGCCTTTAATTCCTTGACTTGCAAGGCTGGGTTGGAGATAAATATTTCTGCCTGTATCGAGATTGTAACCGACGTAAATACCAGAATTTTCACCAAGCATTTGTGTAGCTCCGAAACCAAGACCAGCCAAAAAATCCGACGTGACATATTGAATATAGTCATTGATATATCGCTTGCTTGAGGGAATAAATTCATTATGCAAGCCTAGCATATCGCCAAAAGGTCGTACTAATTTGATAGACAAATCATCATAAAAATCTTTTACTTCATCACAACGTTGTTTCAACTCGTCCAGATTTTTTGCCGATACCCGTACCACATAGCTTAGTTTGTACATGGATTCTTTGGTTTGGTCTAGGTTGGTTTCTAATTCGTCGACAGATTCTAAAGCGTCCACCACATTGGTACTGGTTTCATTGTCGCTTTCCCATGCGTGACTATCCAAGTCTTTCAATTCTTTCTTTTTGTTGCGAACGGTAGACAGAGCTTTTTTATTAGCAACAATTTCAACATTCATGCTGGTATCAATCGGGAAAGTGAACTGTTGTTGCTGGTAATAAAAAATCTCACTATTGGGGAAATCCAATTCGCCGACGATACTGTTAATCGTAAAATACGCCACATAAGTGGTAGTATCTTCCTGTTCCATCCGTAAGTAGCGTTGCTTTTCTTCGATTAAACAGCGAGTGGGTTTAATAATATCGTATTTCTTTACCAACACTTTTTTATCTTCATATCGTTTGGGTAAATGGTAGTCGTAGTCATCAAAAGGAATCCCTGTTTGACCGTAAAGGTGGGCAATGATATACCCAAAATCATCTTTCCCCAATGGGCGAATGTGAAAGCGTCTGGATAATTTACTTTCTAATAACTGTTCCATTTTAGAAAAGCGTTCGATTTCTGACATAGGCATAGAAACAAAATCGCCCATCAACTTGTGATTCACGCCATGAAAGAATTCCGCAAATGCTTTTTGAATGTCTTTGCCAATATTTTTGACCGATACTTCCTGTTCATTCAGCAAGAGTTTAAAACCAATAAAAAAGCGATAGTCCACTTGATTGTCACCAATCATAGAAACTAACGCTTCGGTCTGTTCATCTATTTTTTCGTAAGCTATCTCTTTTAATCGTCCAGTGATTTCTTTTTTCGATTGTTCCTGTGTCGCTCGAATACTTGATTCGGTTGCTAGTTGCAGGGCATGAATCTTACCATCACGATTTTGGGCAATCAATTGACGGAAATTATCATGAACTTGAACTTTTTCATCGGAACTTAAAAAACTGTAATTATAGGGAATTAATTCATAATAAGCAAATACTTCGCCATCATGATTAAATACGAGATTATCTTCGATATATTTAATGGGGTGTGCCATTTAATTGTTCACTCCTTACAATCGTGATTGATTCATTCATTTTTTCTTTATTTAATCGTATTTGTTTGCCAGCATAGGTTATTTTAGGGCGTAGAGCATAGGTAATAATAGATTTTAAAAATCCATAGGGTTTCTTCCCGTCAAAGGTTTTTTGACACATGAACCAAGTGAGGACAACGGGAATCCCTAAGTATTTGAGTAGTGCTCCGTCAATCAAGGAAAGTGGTGGTAAACTGCCAAAGATTATAACGACAAACAAAGAAACGATAAACCATGTCATTTGTGTAAAGGTTATGGGAAAAGGGAGTTGTAAATCATTAATTGCATAAATCACTTTTTCTACTGACCAAATACTGGTGTAACTTCTTATTTTTTTCATGTCTTCACGTCCTTTCCGTAAAAATAGAAAAAGAGCAATCAAAATAGGTGATTGCTCTATAAAATAATAATTATTTTGTGACTTTTAATTGTTGAAAAATAGTTATTCTGAGTAAATCATCTAAAAGACAGCAGGTATGAAGTAATACCCAATTTAATCTACTGTATTCTGTATAGTCAAAATGAAAGTGTTTCATAAATTTTTGAGCGAATTTTTCTGCTTTTTCGTTAAAACCTTTGAAATCACCATGTCCGATTTTATTTCTCATTTGTCTTAATAATTTTGCTACTTCACTCGAAACCTCTCCATATTTCTTATCAAGATAAGGTATTAGTAATTTGTCAATTTCATTTGTATTCTGATTTGGTTTTAATAATACAAGTTCTAACAAAGTAAAAGTCTTTAAATAATGATTTTGATTATAACTATTATCACTATATATCCCGTTCATAATATAATCTAATTTGTAATAATCGTTTTCCGATTTTAGTATAGAATCAATTCGGTTGCCCATTTTTTTAAGTTCCGTAATGTAGTCGTCTGTAGTCCTGCACCCTTTAAAGTTTGAATCAATTCTAAAACTTAGATTTGATAATATCCTAGTATGCTCTTTAGGATTCATATTACTTGTATAAATGCAGTTCATATGAATACCATTTTGTATATCATGATTTACAAAGTTACTAAAATACATCACTTTTTCAGCGTAATCCTCTTCACAAAAACGACCATCAAAGCAATTGCTTGTCCAATCAAAAAAAGGCATATCCTGATATTCATAGTCAAAGAATAGACATATCATATTATCAACAAGGCATTGAAGACATGACTCAATAGAATCTAAATTATATTTTGTATAGTCTTCAACATTGGCGTGAACGATTTCTTTCAAATAAGATATAGAATATTCTGTTTGAAATGTTTTACCATACCTTTTCAAATTATCTGCCATGTCAACTTTTTGTTGTCGAATTTCTTGTAACATGTCTTCTATAATGCTTTCCTTCCAGTCATCAGAAACATTAGATATATATAGTTTCAATTTATCTGACAATTTTATTTTTGTTATTTTCCCATAAACATCTATTATTACCAATTGAACAATCCTCCTTAAAGTCAAGTCCATAAAATTGTGTAAAATACAGTACACTGTTTTAAAGCTTTAACCTATAGGTTAAAATTGAATATATTTTCTGGTAGAGCTTAGCCAGTCTTCGTGACGGTCAATAAGAACTGCACCGATTAAACGATTGGCAGAGGCGTGATTCGGAAAGATTCGGATAACTTTTTCTCTGCGTCTGACTTCTTCATTTAACCGTTCAAGAAGATTCGTGCTTTTTAATCTCGATTGACCTTTACCGACAACGGCGTATTGAAAGGCATCTTCGAATCCTTCATCTAGTTTTTCACAGGCTTTATGGTATTTTGATTGTTCGCTATAGGCACTTACTATAGTATTTTTAGCCTTGCGAGCCGTTTCAATATCCGTAAATTTGAAGAGTGCTTTGACTTCTTCTCTGAAAGGTTTTGAATCTTTCTTAGGGATACAATTGAGGATATTACGCATAAAGTGAACCTGGCATCGTTGCCATGAAGCGTTTGTAAATGACTTCTTGATGGCTTTGACTAAGCCTTTGTGGGCATCGGAAATGACCATTTCCACTTCACTTAACCCTCTGGTTTTGAGGTAGTCGAAGAAGAGAGACCAAGTTTCGTCACTTTCTTCATCTTGAATCATAAAGCCAATAATCTCACGCTCTCCATCTTCTGATATGCCAATCGCTATATGGCAGCTTTTAGATACGACACGATGATTCTCTCTGATTTTGATGTAGATAACATCTGTCATAACATAAGGGAAAGACCTGTCTGATAGAAAACGATTTTGCCATTCAGAGACCATAGGGTCTAACTGGGCAGTTAAACTGGAGACAAAGGATTTAGAGACTGATTTACCGCATAGTTCTTCAACGATTTGAGAGACTTTACGTGTAGAGACACCAGAAATATACATCTCTAACATAGAGGCTAACAAAGCCTTCTCATTGCGTTGATACCGCTCAAATACAGTCGGTGCAAATTCACCGTCGCGTGTTCGGGGAACTTTCAACTCAAGAGAGCCAATACGAGTCGTTAATTCTCTTTCATAATAGCCGTTGCGTTGGCTTCTTCGATCGTCTGATCGTTCATAGTTTGTGGCTTGAATATAATCTGTTCGCTGCTCGTCCATCAACTGATTAAATACAGTTTGTAAAATTTGTTTAGCCGCATTATCTTTGACCGACTGGTCAATTAAACTTTGAATATCTTCTGTTTCCAGTGTAAAATGTACTTGGGTCATATGATTGCCTCCTGGGTATGTTTTTAGTGGTTAAAAACATTGTACCGTAAAGAGGCGTTCATATGGCCTTTTTGCTTTTACACAATTATATGGACTTTATCCTCCTTAATTCAGAACGTATAAAATTATTATAGCAGTATTGCTAGTTTAGAGTAATCCATGTTAATTAGAATACTCAAATACTCCATGAGAGGTGATAAGATAATTTCCCTCTATTTCCATATCACGTCCCAAAGCTTGATAATCAATATAATTTTGTAAATTAGAAGGTACTTCACCAAGTTGTCCTGTTTCTTCCACATAATAACGGGCGACATCTTCCATAGAATCACATTCACTATAACAATGAATATTCTCTTTGTTTTCCAGTAATTCTTCCAAGCTACTAAACCACATGCCTTGAATTTCTTTGAGTTCATTATAAATAGGTGTACCTTCGATTTCTTGAATGGCTTCACATAGACGGTTGATTTCACTAATTGGCGTGTATTCGTCCACATCAAAAGGAAGCTCAAAATCATGTATGGCGTATTCTTCGTAGTTCTCATTTAAACCGATTCTTTCTGCCATTTCTTCCTCATCAATTGGTGGAGTAAACCATGATCCAACTAATTCACCTTCATTATACCGTCCCAAATTTGCCACATAGACTTTCAATTCCAATTCTTATCACATCCTTTTTATAAAATATAGTCAAAAAAAAAGTAGCAATCAGTTAATGACGCTACTTATCAAGGTATCCGCTAATATAATCTGTAACTGTACTTGAAATACCTATTATTAGTTTTGCTTCTCTCTTTCCAATAATATTTGTATTAGGATGTGCAAGTGAATGCCTATTTCTTGCTTCATTAAGAGAGCTAATCATTCCATTTGATGACCTTATCGTTGTCTTCACTATATCAGCAAGTTCAGTAGGTTGAATTTCTTTTTCAATTAATTGTTGTATCCTACTATATAATTTAGATAGATTTTCGTCTCTAGGAACTGTAATTTCATATTTTTTTAGTATTTCAATTAAATATCCATGAAAAGCAGTGTGAACTCTGTCAAAGGCACGTTGATATTCACCATTACTCATGAAAGACTCAGCGTCTTCAATAGCTTGTGAAATCACATCACTAATTTTCAACTGACTAAAGTTAATTACTTCGTAATTCTCTGGAAGTGGTACTAAAATAGTATCCACTAATACATTATCACCTTGTTTATCATATATGGAGCTTGCTGTCTGGGTAAGCAAATCTTTATGACTTTCAAAAAAGTCTAAATCATCAAAAGGAGCTCTTATTTTAAGATAGGTGCAAAGCGTATTCCAATCCCTTTTGTATCCTTTATAATAAGTAAACTCGTTAGTCTCATCTAAAGTTACCTCTGATATTTTCATTTTAGAAACAATCTCGTTACCTCCTTCATAATAATTTGAAGAGCTCTTTCTTTCTAATGTTTTAATTAAAAGAGATTTAAATTGATCATTTGTAAACATATTCATGGATCCTTTCATAACAAAATATATACTTCCTATTTTATCATGAAAAATATCTGTTAAGCACCAATGATTCGGTTAAATAAGTTTAATAACACATCTTTCACGCCAGCTGCATTGAACACAAGTCCGACGGCGATTAAAGCAATAATCAAAAAGCCAATAAGTTTTGAAAATTCTCGTTTAAAACCTAAAAACAGTCCAATGACGACAATCGCTAACAATACCAATGACTGTGCATTATCCAAGAACCAGTTGTACAAATTCTGCCCAAAATTCATGTGATTGTCCTCCTTTCCTTAAGATATTTTTCTCGATAGTAGATATAGCTTTTTACACGCTTTAATAATTGAAAAGGAGTTAAATGCTCTCCATAAACAGTTATTCGACTGGTATAATTCTTATAAAAGCTCACTTTGTAAAAATCATAGGTATAGATGGTATCACCAGCTTGCCGTTTTCCCTCAATAATGAGAGACGTATATTTCCCTGTATTTTGTATATACGCTTGAAACCCTAACTTCTTTAATTCTTCTGTTAAGAGGCTCATGTAATCAAATCCTCCATGCCTAGATGTTGTTGTTCAATTAATTTCTCATGTTTTTCTGTCAGTTTGGCTTCATGAATCATGGTGGAAATAATGGTTGTACCGTTGAGAATATCTAAAATGCTTGCGACTTTTAATGTAGGGGCGACTTGATGATGTAACCAGTTCAATGTTCGTTCAAAAGAATAAGGTTCTGGCTGTATGGTTAGGCGTAATGCTCCACGATTTTTGCCGATAAACCATTCCCAGCGTTCATTGGTTTGCCAATCACTCCGTCGCTTGGTTTCGTCCTTATCGGCAAAGCGAATATAACGATTGATAATCTCAAACGCTGTTTTTTCTGCATTTTGATGTTCCAACAAATCTTTCATGGCTTGAGTGGCTCTGTCGTTTTTCAAACGAATTTCAAAGCGATTCTTTATTTCTGCGTCTTCTAAGGCAATATCATTTTTCACGTATTGCTCATAATCTTTCTCATATATACAGAAATAGACTTCGCTTTTTAATGAGCCAATATAAAGGGTGTTTCCCATGTCTGGTTTTTCATCACGGTGAACCAATTCACCACTGCGATAATTTTTAAAGCTCCGAAAGACGGAAATACATTCTTCCTGTTTACATTTCTTTGCCAATTCTGGAATATTCAAAATCCCTGTTTTATCGTTGATGGCTAAATCCAAGCGTTTGAAAATACCTTTATGTTCCATGCAATCTTGAAAGAAACCATACCAGCTCCGATGTTGAGCCAATAGAAAGTTTTCAAATTGCCGACAGCCTTTTCCTTTCAGTTCTAATAAAACCCCTTTACTTACATCATGAGAGACTAGGACAACAATATCACCGAAACGATAGTGTTCGGGATAAGAATAATAGCCAAAGTCTTCGTGTAGCATATAATCCATATTCAAGCGTAAAACCTCACCGATAATTTGAGACACATCATTGGTAGGGAATCGAATCCGTACATAGTCGAATAACATCTCCAATGGGTTATCGGGATTGAAGCGTTCCAAAGCGTTCAGTAAATCTTCTTTCACCTGTTGAGTAGGGACTGCCTTGCCTGTTTCAATATCCGATAGGTAAGGTCTGGTAATATGAGAAGCAACCGCCAGTTTATTTTGAGAAACGCCATAAGCCAGTCGCTTTTCTTTCAATTCCTTAATCCAAATTTTTTCGTTTTCCATTCGCAAACCTCCAATCTAAAAAAGATGTAAACTATGACCCTTGAGTTTACATCTTTCCTATTTTCCGCAATTCCTTGTACCATCAACATTGGTTGATGAGAATTGCCTGTTTTCAGTTGTATTTGTGCCCCCCTGTTAGGTAGAGGGGGCTAAAGGATTGGCGTGGCTAACGCCACACCAATCAAAGCAAGTCTGAACCTGTACCTTTCACTTCGTGCGGTACAGGCTCAGATTGCTTTTTTTGAATGACTTTTCCTATTTCTCCTAAGAAATCATACCTTTTTGGTACAAGGGGTGTATAAAACTCACTAATCACACTTTTTCCTGTATCCACATAACCTCTTCCCTTGATGGGTTTTAAGAAAAATTGTTTTTGTGTATCGCTTCCAAACATCATACCGAAGCCCATTTCAGACATACGACCCAAAGCCACACGGAAGTTAAAGTTATCTCGAATACCATCACTAAAATATTTTGCGTCTGGACGCTGACAGGCAAGAATTAAAAAGAAGCCTGCTTGTCGTCCGAGCATAACAATTTGTTTGAGTTTATTCATAACTTGTGCACTATCACGACCTAACATATCCATCATCGCCACATATTCATCAAAAATCAGGAAGTTCGCAGGTAGACCAAGATACGCATAATTTTCTCCTGTTTTGTAGTTCGGGTGTTGCTTCATGGTTTCACTACGGGCAATCATATCGTCGTAAAATTGACTAATACATGCCAGCATATCGTCTTTACGGTAATAGACATTATCTATGACCGCTCCTAAGTCTGCCAAATCAGCATTTTTAGGGTCGAGAATATAAAGCTTCGCATTTGTATGCAGGAGAGATTCAATCAATGTGAGAATAAAATAGGATTTTCCACTACCCGTGCCCCCAGCAATTAACATGTGAGGGAGAGAATCAAACTCCCAATAGACCGATTCCATCAATTTGACACGTCCATCTTGAGCTACCACATCTTCAATGCCAATTCGATTGCCAATGGTGTCATAAAGTAGAACATACTCTACATAAGAATCTTTCAACGTTTTTTCCACTAATTCACAATACAAGCCTGTTTCTAGTTTGTTTTCTAAGTGCAAGAGCTGATCTTGATATTTCCCTAAAGTGATTTCTACATGAATATGGATCAGTCCATCTTTCATTCGGTAATACATTTTAGGAAAATGGCGGATTCGTTGTTTGGTTTTCTTGCTGGATAAGTCTTTAAAGAATCCCTCTGATTGAGTTTCTTCGGCTTCATACCAATGGTTTTCTAAAATCATACGAGCTAACTTTTGACGGTGCTCTAACTGTTTTATAGAATCTATGCGATAGTGATAATAGAGCCAGCTGATGAGTCCGCATACAAAAAAAGCAGTGAGAATACTGCTCCAAAAGTATGGCGTATGCAGTTGATAGAAAAATGTATCTAACTGAACTGTTTGCCAATTCACCGATTGTAACGTTCTCCAATGAAAAGGGAGTAGAACGACTAGAAAAACTATCAGCAATGAAATCAGCACAAAATGATAGACCAAGTCCTTATCGTTGGCTTTGATTCGCTTTCCTCTGTCATGAAGCAATGGCATAAAAATCCTCCTTTCCATCTATCAAAATAATTGTGTATTGTAGATACGAGCCTGTTTATCAAAAGTTGGTTGAGAAATGGCTTCATATTTCCGATAAGCGATTCGCTTTTCAAAGCGTAAATCTTTTTCTTTCGGATAATAATGACGTCGATAGAGCGTGTGTCCTAACAGTTTTTTCGCTTCTTTTGTCAACGGATAGAGATAGCGAAACATGCGTCCATTGATTTTCTCAATCCCTTTGTATTCGCAAAATGCCTGGGAAAGCCAATGCTTTTTCTCTACCTGTTCAAAACGAGCATTTTCCTCTAATAAAAGGCGAGCACTTCGAGGGTGTATCTTTTCCCATGACTGTTTATCACGATAGACACTTGTCTTGAAATACCCGCAGTAAAAGAAGTTGGACGCTTGATAGACATAGCCACATTTTCCCTCAATTCCATCTGCCAATGTATATAAAAAATGACAGTCCGTATGTTCTTTCAACCACTTAATTAGAGCTGAAAGAGCTTGACTGCCAAAATAATTGGTTTGATTCATTTCTGGAAGAAAACACATCTTTCCAATTTCTAAATAATCTGTGGTTTGAAGGGAACTGTCGGGAAAGAGTTTGCGTATGGTTTGTAGGGGTTGCGTACCCCAGCCTAATTCCACAACGCCTAATAATTTTTCTTCTGAAAAAATCCCTAGAAAGTATTTACACAATCTAGGGAGTATCTTTGAATAATGGTATTGCCGAATAAAAGAAATGGCTTCATCTTTCGGAATTTCTTTCAAAATCAATGGTGTGTTTGTCATAAGCAACACCTATTTTTCACTTTCGGACGCTTCTTTTTTATATTTCTGATGAGGTTTTGTCTGTCCTTTTAATACAAGATCGTCTGCTTTCACGTACCAATCAACGTCTGCCCCTCGAAAAGTAGCCGTCGCTACGGTATCTGCCACAGGATTGATTAATTCCACTTCTGCGTTGTAGTCAAATTCTTTCAAAGGAACAGAAGCGGGGATACTGACTTGTATCATGCGTCCTTGTCCTTTTGATTTTAAGTCATAGGTACGTTCTTTAATTTCTTCGGAAACCGAACCATCTTCATTTTGAATACGAACCTCACGACGTAAAGCGGAAAATTTCAATGTGCCAAATGTCTGGTCTTTTTCAATCACAATACCTTCTGCTAATCTCATATTTTTTCACCTTTCCTTTCTTAAGCTTTCACCATATCGTCTGCGTGCATAATGTAATTGGTAAATCCTCTATTGCCAATTTTATAACCTTCTGCGGTAATACGTGGGTTGATGAGTCTGACTTTTTCGTCGGATTCAAAATGTTTCTCGCCAGCTTCGGAGGGAAGAATGACAACAATATCATCTGCTCGTTGAATCGTTGAGTATAAATTGTAGCTACGAGAGAGAATAGTTGGTCTGCCATTGACTCGACGTTGTTCAATATTCCCTTCACCAGCATATTCTAATTGACCAAATGTTTTTTCCATATTGGGAATGACATATTTTAATTCCATAAGTGTATCGTTCCTTTCTCACATAAAATATTTTTGGCTTACTTTATTCATTTAAAAATTTGTTAGTATCACAACCTTTCAAAGCATAAAAAATAGACGCTCATTATGAACGTCTATCATTTAAATGAATATTGAGTTTAGAATTCCATTTCGAATTTAATCAGGTCTGCTTAGGTGCAAATACTGCACTTTTATTGCACTTTTTATTTTTTTAAATATAATTTATTCGATTTTATACGTTTCCAAAATCCTTGATATTACAGCATTTTCGCTTATATGCCATACCCTTAAAACAGAGTGGGAGTAAGATAATTAAACACCCCTTTAGCCTTAACGGTTAGAGGGGTGTTTATATTTTCATAAAGCGTTTCATATGTTTGTAATTTTTAATTTTGATATATTGGAATATATAGACAAGGAGGCGTTATGAATGTTCGTTGCACAAGCAATTTTTTCTACTAAAGATGAGGCATCTAAGGCTATATTAGATAATAAAGCTAGTCATGCTAAACAAGATTTTGAAGGTTTTGAGGGCTTTATTGATGCTCAAGTTTGGAAGTCTGAAACGGGAAGTAAGTTAGAATATGCAATTGTTTCTAAATGGAATGATAAGAAAGATTTTCAAGCTTGGATTTCTAGACCTTCTCATGTTGAAGAGCATAAAAACATGAGTAAAGAAAAGAAAGAAAACGAAGAAGCGAAAGTTTCAAAAATCGAAAAGCAAATTAAAAAATACGAACTTGTAGATTAATAAGTAAGTTATTTTAAGGAGCTTATAAAATAAAAATCACGAGTGATTTTAGGTGGATATTCATCTTTAGTCACTCGTGATTTTTTTGTAGAAGTCATACTTATAACTGTAAATTTTTGTATAATATAAGAGAACTTAAGTATATAAATAAATTCCTAAGTTATGAATTGAAACGCTTATTAGGAGGGATTGGCGATTAAAAGGTTAATCGTATTATTTTGTATATTCATCGTAGTTGTGGTCAGTGTGATGTTGTTTATATCAAATGAAAGAGATAATGATCGTGATGTTCGGAATTTTACTTCTAAAAATGGAACGGAAGGTGAATATTTAATTTATCCTGTTAAGGACGCTAAGGGGATATTAGTGTGGTTACATGGTGATGGTGCTTATGAGTTTCATCATCCTGATTCAGAAGTCTATTTAGCTGGGAAAGATGGCATCCGTCAAGTTGCTAAAGAAAAAGGGTTAACTTTAGTTGTACCGAAGTCTGTTAACGATGAAGAACAATGGTGGAAGAATGGAGAAGCAAATGTGCAATATTTAGTTGAATTGATTTCTTCTTTACCAAATCATGAAAAATTATGGATAGGCAGCTTTTCAGGTGGTGCAGAAACAACAGCATATTGGATGTTAGATAAATTACCAGAACTAAATGTTCAATCTGGCGGCGCTATAATGTTTGGTGGAGGAGGCTCTCCAAAGAAAGAAGGGATTGCCACTCATATAGAAAAGTCACAACATGTTAAAGGATCATTTCCATTAACATGGATTGTTGGAGAAAATGATCACGTAGGTGGAAAAACTGAAGATGACCCATTTGATGCTTTCGCTACAAGTAAAGAAGGTGAAGCATTCTATGCTCAAGAAGGTTGGGTAACAAAGAGGGTTGTCTTAAAACATTATAGTCACATATTGGCGAATGGAGAAGTCGGACTGTATGGGAAATATTTAAGAGAATATATTGATTGAAAATTACTAATTCATATTAAATATTTATTAGTTTCTAGAGTTTATATATAACTAAAGCTGTATTACTTAAAATTAATATTATGAATTTTTTGATTTATTTGAATTTACCATCTTAATTTTAATTTATTTATGCTAAAATTATATATAAATATATATAAGGAGTGTTTAATATGAATTGTCCTAAATGTGGTTCACCTGTTATGCAAGATGATAGATTCTGTGGTGAATGTGGTGAAAAATTAATTCAGTCTAATGGAAACACGACTGCAGTAGAATCAACTAACAATGAAAAAGTTGAAAAGTTTAAGAGTTCTTTAAATACATATAAAAATGAAACTTTAAATGAGAGTAAAGGTTTCTTTAAGAATATTTTCGCAAATTTAGATCAAGAGATCTCAAGTACACACACATATAGTTATAAATTTATAGCTTCTTTAGTAGGTGCAGGTATTCTATTGCTATTAATTTTCTTGTTAATTATAGTACCTGCAGATATAAGCTTTTTTGGACCATCTAAATCAAGTATTGTTTTCAGTGTTTTATTTTCAATCATTTTCAGTTTAGCACTGTTATTTGGTATAAATTTAGGTATTGTTAAACTGTTGAATACGAATATTAGCGTGCATAAACTATTATCAGACTTTGTTTCATTTAATTTATTTTCAACAGGATTTTTCTTTGTTGGATTATTATTTGTGCTCATTAAAGTGCCGAGCTTCGCAGCGATATTAATCTTGTTAAGTATTTTATTATTTGTAGTATCTCCTATCTACTTAATGACGAACTATAGTAATCAATTTAACTTCCGTTTTCAAGTGGTGTACGGCATTCTTATTTACTTTGTTGTTGCATCGATTATATTACGTATATTAGTAGAAAAATCAATTTCGGATTCTCTAGATATAGTTAATTCGTTATTGACTGATTATTAGGAGGTAAGTCATGAAATATTGCAAAAATTGCGGGAATAAACTTTCTGATGGACAAAAGGTATGTACAAATTGTGGTACGCCTGTAGCTCAAGGAAATCAAACGAATCAGAATGTTGAACATAAGAAAATGAATAAAAAACCACTGATTATTATAGCAATCATAGCATTACTATTAATATTAGTATTTGCCGTTTATAAAGTCATCGAATCACAACTATCTCCTGTTAATGAAGCTGAAGAAATTGCTTCAGATATTAAAAAAGGAAATACTAAATCTTTAAAAAATCATTTGAAATTCAATAATCGTGATTTAAGCCAAACAGAAAGTAGAGCCTTTTATGATTATGTAGTAGAAGCGGATAGTTCAGATAGATTTGCTGATGAGGTTGAAAGCCAAGTGAAAGATATGAAAGATAGTGATGCGGAAAGTACTTCTATAAGTGCTGGAGAACAGCCTGTTATTCAAGTTAAGAAAAATGGTAAGAAATATGGCATCTTTGATAATTATGAATTTGAAGTTGTAAAAGAAAGTGTTTCAATACAATCAGATTCAGATAGTACAATTACGTATGACTACAATGGTAAAAAGAAAAATATCAAATTATCTAAAGATAACGATAAAGTATTTGCAACACTGCCTATAGGTAATTATCATTTAGATGCTACTAAGGCAATTGATGATAAGAAATTTAAAGGTGAAGTTATAGTTAACATGGTAGATTCATCAGAAGTTATAGAGAATTTCAAGCAGAAAAATGTTAAAGTAAATATCGACTCAGAGTATAGTTATGGCGAGGAAGATGTAGATATTTATATCAATGGAAAGAAACGAGGTACTTATCAAACATATGACGAAACAACATACGGCCCGTTCTTACCAGATGAAAAAGTAGCCATATATGCACAAACTAAAGTAAATGGTAAAGTATTTAAAACAAAAACTGTTAATGTTACGAAAGCTGATGACGGTGAAGATGAAATAACGGTGGATCTTTCGTTTGATGATGATGCAATCAAAGATTATAAAGAAAATGAAGAATTAAAAGACGATGTACAAACATTTATGGAAGATTATACTGATGCATTAAATGAAGCATATGAGGAAGAAGACTACATGTATGTATCTAGTTATATTAAGAGTAGTTCAGATACAGCAGATCATATAGAAAATGTTGTTGAAGAAGGCGGTAGTACAGAGTTCTCTACACCTAAAGTGACAAAGTATGATAAAAAAGGTGACACCATTACAATTGAAACAGAAAAGAAAGACCAAAATGGTAAAAGTATTAAATCTAAATACGTATTAGATTATGATTCAACATTCTCTGACTTTAAAATTAAAGATTATACAGATATCTAATTTAATCAATAGAGTTTAGAATCTAAGGCATTAGTATTGTCTTAGATTCTTTTTCTATATTTTATATATAAGAATATAGCACTATTTTCACTTGAAATTATATATATGTATTGTATCATGGAGGTGAATAATTACACTCAAGAAATTTTAATATAAATTTGAGGGGGTGATAATTATAAAGCTAAGGTTTGGAGATTGTCATAGTTGCGTTGATTGAATGTTTAAACGAGAAGTTATCGCAAGTAAGTACTCAAAATTTAAGGAGTGATTGATTATGCGTAAAGTAAGTAAAGTACTTTCAGCAACGGTCGTCTTATCAACACTTGTAGTAGGGTCTTCAGCGGTGCCTATAACAGGTAGTAGTTCAGATGTTCAAGCAGCAGAAAAAGTTCAAGAATGGGGTCATGGTGAAGGTGGAAGCGGTGTTAGTACAGAAAGTACTGCAGATACACAATCGCAAATACCATGGTATAACTATGAAGGCTATACAACATATGATCCAACATTTACATTAGATTATAATTTTGTTCGTGCAATGAAATATGATAATTTTACGCTCAATGGCTATAAAGCAAATCCAAAAGCTAACCAAAACCATGCTTATACAGTAGATTCTTATGGTTCTCAAATAGATTTTAATGAGAAAGATCAAGTTATTCAAATGGAATTCAATACAAAACCACACGCAGTCACTAAAGCACAATTTAAAAAAGCGCACGCATCAAATGATAGTACAGCAGAAGGAAAATTTGAAGATGGTAGTACATTCATACCTTATAATACAAATAACGGCGCTTATAAAGCCTACTTTGATAAAGATGGTTATTTAACACATATCCGTATTGGTCAATAGTGTATGATGATGTGACTGATTATATATAAAGAATAGACAATCCTCTAAACTTTTGGTTTAGAGGATTGTTTTAATTCGATTGATTTATTTTTATTAATCGGTTAAAATAAATTAACCGTAAATAGAAGGAGAGATTTCATGCAATCAAATCGATTTGAAATAAATACATTCGAGGAACTGAAGTGTATATCTGATCAACTACGAATGAAAATATCTATGCTATTGATAGAACGAGAAATGACTGCAACGGAAATTGGGAAACATTTGAATATTCCAAAGGCTAAGATATTTTACCATTTGAAAGAACTTGAGAAATATGGAATGGTGAAAATCAATCGTACAGAGGTTAAAGGAAGTAATGTTTACAAATATTATGTAGCAACTCATAACGGATTTAAAGTGAATCCACAACTATTAAATGAATATCGAGATGAAGTGTCAGATTCAACAAAAGATATGGTAACTTCACAGATTAATCGAACAATTGATGTGTTAAATCAATATGGTTTAATCATGGATGATGAACAGTTAATATCAAAGACTGTACAAGCGAAGTGGTCTCAGAATCAGTTCGATACATTTAAGCAAAAACTTGATGCATTAATTGATGAAGTAGATCAACAATCCAATGATGAAGATAAATCATATTATTATTTGAATATAATTGGATTTGAAATGAGAGATAAAGTCTTTAATCGTGAGGAGAATGATGATTAATGAGAGCACTCTTAAAACATACTGACTTTATGCAACTCATTTTTGGACGAATATTAACCAATACTGCAGATAGTATTTATTTTATTACGACTATGTGGTTAATTTATGATATAACAAAAAGCTCTGCACTTACAGGGCTTTTAAGTAGTTTGATATTAGTACCGAAATGTTTACAGATGTTTTATGGGCCAATTATTGATCATTTCAGTTTGAAGAAAATTTTGATACATTCTCAAACAGTTCAAGCAGTCTTAGTGGGTATAATAGCTATTCTCCTATTCTTTCACTATGAAAATGCTATACTTATTATCATTCTTGTGGTGGCAGCAGCAATGGTAGGTGAAATTTCTTATCCTATTAGTAATAAGCTAGTGCCAGTGTTATTACCTAAAGATAAAATTGTGTCAGGTAACGCAATGATGTCATTTTCTAATCAAAGTATGGATTTAGTATTAAATACAGTCATTACGATATTGATTTCTTTAGTCAGTATATATACGTTATACGTTATGAATACAATTATTTTTATAAGCGCAGCAGTTATATATGCGATGATAAAAGTTCAATCCCAAAAATCTACTGGTAGTACATTGGATTTTAAAACATATATGAAATCATTAAGTGAAGGTTTATATACAGTGAGACATTCATTATTGTGGATATTCCAGATTGGCGCATTTGCAGTTAACTTTGGAATTGGCATGGTTTATACAGCACTACCTGTTTTATCTCACTACCTTAATCAACCAATATATTATGGATTGTTTTTATCTGCTATATCATTAGGTATGGTATTATCAACGCTAGTTGTTGGATATGTTAAGAAATATCCATTTGGTAAATTGATGGTAGTAACTTTTATTTTATCAGGTGTTTTTCTATTGTTAGGTTTTGTAACACCTATTTATATATTTATTATTTTGTTTGGCTTAAGTTGGCTATCTGTAGGATTGGCGAATATTTTATTCCTGTCAGCTGGCCAAGCAATCATACCAGAGTACATCTTAGGAAGAATAACTTCAATTACAAGTAGTTTAGGTGTCATTGGTTTACCTTTAGGAAGTCTAATAGGTGGGTTTTTACTAGAATTAATGAACCCAATTGCTTTAATCAGTATAACAGGTTGCTTTTTTATTGTTTTGGGGATTATTTGGCTAGTGCATCCAAAACTTAATAAACTAAGACCTATTGATTTATTAACTTTGGATGATTTTGAAATAAGTGTAGATAATAAGAATATTGATATAAAAAACGATGCTCTAGGAAGTTAAATTAGAGCATCGTTTTAATATGTTCAATTTCTGGTTCTTCTAGTTCGTGGGCGCCGTCGAGTAGTTCGAATTGAACGTTTTTAAATAATGGTTTAAGTTGTTCTGATAGTGCTTTTACTTTGCCAGGTATTGTTAAATAATCATTTGAACCTGTCGTAATAATGACGGATGTTTCTTTATAAGTTTCTGTAATATGATAGTCGAGGTCTGATGGGTGCAGTAATAAGATTTGATCAACTTTAATAAGGTGTTGTTCCAGTAATCCTAATATGAAATTCGCACCGTTTGAATAACCTAAAAATATGACTTCTTCATAATCATGTTCTTCGATAAATGTATTCCAAAAATCTATAAAAGATTTCGTTTGTTGCTCGAAGTCATGTCGGTCTAATGTGTTGTTCTGAAGCGGTGCAAAGAAACGTCTTTCTTGCCCTTCGCCAACACTACCTTGTAAGCTTAAAATGTTAGCTTCAGGGTTTAATATACTTGAAAAAGGAAGAAGTTGGTATTGATTGCCACCTGTTCCATGAAAAAGTACAATTAAAGTATTGCTATTCGGATTTTCTTGTAAGAAATATTCCATTATATCTCCTCCATTAATGTGAAAGGGCTGTTGTTTATGAATCACAATTCAATTATACATCATGTATCTATTATAAATCATGATGCAGAAGAATCATTCAATTTTTATCGTAATATATTAGGTCTCAATTTACTAATGAAGACTGTTAATCAAGAGAACTATGAAATGTATCATGTTTTCTTTGCTGATAAATATGGACGACCAGGTACAGAAGTGACGCTTTTTGAAATGAAAGAAGGTAAAGATAATCAGTTTGGTTCAAATGCATTTGATCGATTACTTTTTAAAGTGCCTTCTGTAGAATCGTTAAAATATTGGGAAGCACGGTTTGATGAATATGAAATATGCCACTATGGTATTGAAGTTTACACTGACCGTAGTCTAATTCGTTTTGAAGGACCGGATAATACGCCACTCGGTTTAATCGTCATTTCTGATCAAGAAAATGTCCATCAATTTAATACAGATGAAGAAAGTACCGTGCCAGTAGAATATCAAATACTTGGTCTAGATTCTATACATGCACGTGTCAGATATCCTAAAGCAAGTATAGAACATTTCCAACAATTATATAATTGGACATCAGCAGGTCAGCAGACATTCTTTGATACAGATTTAACTGTTGAGATTTTGCATAATCATAATCAAGATATGTATCATGAAATACATTTTATTTATGACACATTTAATCCACTTGAAGATCAAGGATTTGGCGGTATACATCACGTTGCTATTTCAGCTGAAGACGAAGGTGAATTGCAAGAAGTTGAAACAGCTTTAGATAAATTAAATATGGACCATTCCCCGATTAAAAATCGAGGATTCTTTAAATCAATTTACTATAGAGATCCAAATCAATTGCTATTTGAAGTTGCGACTTTAAAGCTTAATATGAAAGAAATTGCCTTTGAAGACAAAGCATTTCAAGACATCCCGTTATACTTACCAGAACATTTAGAAGAGAAACGCGCATATATAGAAAATCAATTACAAAAATAGAATTGAGTAAAATAAGGTATTTTATATAATACAAGTATTTGAAATACGATATATATAACCATATAATATAATTAACATTGAATATTATATTTGAGGGTTGATATTTATGAATACGATTATTAAAAATATTAAACAAAGACCTAAGCAATTTATATTATGTGTAGCGATTCCATGTTTATGGCCATTACTACTATTATGGGATAATATAAAAATAGAGTCATTTATAATAATAGGAATCGGAATGTCAATCATGGTATTTGTCAATTTCAATATGAATGCGTCTCATGAAGTATTAGGTGAAGAACTTAACCAAATCATAAAAAAGCATGGCATTTCAAAAGAACACTTGTTTGAAATAACAGGATTAACAAAGTATGAAGTAACAGAAAAAGACCATCAATTTGAGTTTCATGTTTCACCAGGAAGAAAGAAAAAGTATTTAAATATGTTGAAAGAATATTATGAGTAAATAATAAAACCAGCAAAAATTACACATGACTTGTGAATTTTTGCTGGTTCTTTTTTGTGGAATAAATCAAGTGCACGTTAGGTGTAAGCAAGTCCAAGCGCACGAAGACTGAGAGATATCGTGCGCAAGGGTACAAAATCAGTGAGTAACGCACGAAGACTATATAATACTTACTTATTCTCTATACAATATGACTGTATTTTTATAATCTTATCTTCACTAAATGTGTATATGTCACATGCATCTATCTTGTTTATTTGGATGCTATCTTTATAAAAATAACCAGTACCTATAACGACAATTTGGTGGACACTTTTAATCGTATCGTGAATTTCAAATTGTGTTGTTACGGTTTCAAAATAATGTGAGACTTGTGTGCAATAATTTGCAACTTCTTCATAACCTTTCAATGTTGTATCGCCAACAATATGCCATTCGATATCTTGATCTAAATAAGCATTACATTTATCAAAATGTCCTGTAGAAAAACTTTCTGCAACTGATGAGTTAGACAATGAAGTTCACCTCATTTTAGATAAATTATATCAATCAGAGTGTAAAATAACAATTTGGAGGCAGAATATTGTCGAAATTGTTACAATATTTTATAATAATTACAAATATTAACATTCTTGTTATGTGAAAGGGGGCGGTCAACATGCACTTTATTGTCACATTAATTGCTGCATTAGTAGTTGGCATATACACGTATAAGAAGAAAGTTCCTGTTAATGCTAAGACATTGTTGTTTACTATGGCTTTTGTAATAATGTTGCTAGCATTATCAGATTTCTTTGCAGGAATATTAGAGGGTATTCAAGACGCAAGGAATAATAGATAACGTAATATATTAAAGAAGCTTACACGGTTTTTAAAGTGTAAGCTTCTTTTTATAAACCCTTTCATATCAACGATGCAAAATATCTTTGGCAATGTTTTTTCAGGATTTTTAATGCAATGACAACGATGTTTGATACACTGTTTTTGAATCTTTTATTAAGGTGATGACAAGGAGGACATCAATATGAATTTAAGTAAGCAAATTATTCATTTGAGAAAAGAATATAACTTATCTCAAGAAGATCTAGCTGAAAAAGTCTTTGTGAGTAGGCAGTCTATTTCTAATTGGGAAAGGGGTAAGAGTTACCCCGATATTGAATCTTTATTGCTACTTAGTAATATATTTGATGTCTCCTTAGATCATTTAGTAAAAGGAGATGTAAACATGATGAAAAGAGAAATGGATAGAAAAGTATTTGATAAGTGGACTTGGTTAATGATGACCTTTATGGGACTTGCTGCTATTCTACTTATACCGAGTATGATGTTAATGGGCATGTATGGATTGGTTGTACCTTTTGTTCTTTGGTTAATCGGTATGTACTTTGCTTATAAAGTAGATGAATTTAAAGAAGTCCATAATATTAAAGCATATAGTCAAATTATGGACTATATGAATGGTAAAGATGTAAAAACAATTCGTGAAAGAACAAAGAAAGATAAATTTAAAGATAGAGTCGTTGCTATTGTAACGCCAATTATATTCGCACTTATCGCATTTATAATTGCTTATTATGGCATGAAATTAATAGATTGATCAAAAATAATGCCAAATCACATGATTGCTCATGTGGTTTGGCTTTTTTTACTCTAATTTAAGTTTAAAGCTTGTTTTATTTCGTCGGTCTTTGACTTAAAATCAAATGCATCTTTCGATAATGGTTGTCCTGTTTCGGCTAATTTTTTTACACTTTGTATTTGAAAATACCAGCCTGTAAAATCATTCGCAATGGTTTCGAAGGTGAATGGTAACGATTCTTTAAATGTTAACGTTACAGTGTCCCCATTTTCTTCTAATGAAAAATCTACATGACCTTGGTCCCAGTCATATCCAATATGATCATTTGGATGATAGTCTGTAATCTTCGCATATTCATATTCATTATTACCAAGGTCGAAGATTAATTGACTACCTGCTCGTTCTTCTTCAAAAGATAATTCAGGAAACCATTGTTTAATACCTTCAGTCGTTCCTAAAAGTTTGAATACATGTGACTTATGTGAATGTATGGATACATCAATCGTTTGATGAGCGTGCGTTTCGTCAGTTCTGTAATTTACGTTCATTCTAATCCCCCTTACTGTTAGTTGTACTTAATATACCAACAATTTATCCAAATATAAAAAATTTATAGCATAGTATAATTTAGTACCTTGCAATGTATAATAGTGTATGTTATATTTTCATCAAGAGCTATTATACATTGTATAGTACTGGGTTAAGTGGAGGAAAAAATATGAATATACAATTTAAAAAAGGCGCACTTGAATTTATTGTATTGCTTATTATTAAAGGCGAAGATCAATACGGTTATTCATTAATTCAAAAAATCACACCTAGAATCACCATTTCTGAAGGAACGGTTTATCCTTTGTTAAGACGTCTCGTAAAAGAAGCATATTTAACAACATATTATGAGCCATCTACTAAAGGACCAGCTAGAAAGTATTATAAGATCACAGATTCTGGTAATGAGCGATTAGAACAGTTGTTAAAAGAATGGCAAAGTTTCACAGATGCGGTGAATTTGTTTTTAGAGGAGAGTGAAAGTAATGAGTAAGAAAGAATACTTAAATTTGTTAAGTAAGTATTTAAAGAATATATCTGAGGAAGATAAGCAAGATATTCTAGCTGAATATGAAACGCATTTTATAAGTGGTGTTGAAGACGGGCAAACAGAAGAGGATATTGCTAAAGAACTTGGTCATCCGAGAGATATTGCCAAGGAAATAAATGCAACTTTAGCGATAGATAGAGCAGAATCTCATCATAAAGTAGGTAACGTGTGGCAAGCGATTATATCTGTAATGGGACTAGGTTTATTAAATTTCTTTGTTATTTTAATTCCTTTTGTCATTATTATTTCGGTGCTATTTAGTTTTATGGCGACAACTCTATCTTTACTCGTTACGCCAGCGATGTTGATTGTAAAGGGTGTCTATAATGGCTTTGATGCAGTTCACCAATTAGATGTATATATTGTGTTAGCCAGCTTTGGTTTAGGGCTCGTGCTGTTTGTGGTTACTTACTTATTAACTAAATGGTCATATCAATTAACGGTTAAGTATTTACGTTGGAATATTTCTATCGTGAAAGGAAGTGCTAAATCATGAAGAAATTATTATGGATTTTATTTAGTCTAGGACTTGCTATATTTATCGTATTTGGTACACTTACATTTGCTGTCGGGAAAAAAGAAGCAGATAATACGAAACGAGAAACGATCTTAAATAAGACTTATCAAGAAAAAATTAAACATATAAATGTTAACGCATCAGATGCCGCTGTAACCATCAAAAAAGGCGATCAATTTAAAGTGACATCTGTAGGGAATAAAGATGAATTTGATATAACTTCTAAAGTAGAAGACGAAACATTAAACGTCAATTTAAAAGAACAAAATTTGATGATTAATTTTAATTTCTTTAAGAATGCATATAATGAAATTGAAATAACTGTACCTAAAAATCTTGAACAACTGGATATAAAGACAGACACAGGTAAAATTAATATGCACGATATTAAATCTGATAACACATCTTTAGTTGTAGATACGGGCATGATAAATGTTAATGGTTCAGATTTAGGGAATTTTGAAGCATATTCAGATACAGGAAAAATTTTAACTAATAAGACGAACTTCAAGAATGGAAAAATTCAAAGTGATACAGGAACAGTTAGATTAAATGATGCACCAACCGATACACCATTAGACATTGAAACAGATACAGGGTCTGTGAGATTGGTTTATAATAAAGCATTGAAAAATACGTTACTAGATATTGAACAAGATGTAGGTAATACACAAATTAACCGCAATGAATTAAAGAATAAAAAAGTAGGTTCAGGGGATAACTTAGTCAAAATTAGAAGTGATGTTGGTTCTGTTCAAATAGATTAATAATAAAACGCTAACGATTGATTCGTTAGCGTTTTATTTAATTTAAACGTTATGATTTTTGAGATATTTCTTGTATATATGCTAATGCTTGTCTTTTTTTCTCTTTGCTTAAACCACGTAATAATTGAATGGCATCATTAATAATTTGTGAATCTTCTTCATCTTCGTATGCTTCTGGTACGTTTACCCAGCCCATAATATAAGCGGGTGTTGTAGACAGTGCGATTGATAATTTTTCAACTACTGAAGGTGTTAATTTAGATGTTTGACCAGTTTCATATCTGGAAATGGTCGACTGATTGACGTTAATCAGTTTAGCTAATTTATACGTGCTAAATCCGAGTTCTTCTCTTCTTTGTTTAATTCGATATCCTGTTTGATTCAATGCTTTCACCTCAATCACTTCAAATGACGATCTATTAATTCTATTATATCTGATTTGAGTTGTGATTTGTAATTTTCAGATACGAATGATACTTTATTGACCAATAAATATTCATTTGCTATAATTCGAACTAATCGAATAAAAGCTTTCTAGGGTTCCGTAACCGAGTGGTTAGTCTGGACCGAGAGAAAGCCGCAAGTTGATACTTGTGACACGGAGGGATAAAAGCCTGGGAGACTTATTAAATAAGTTTCCCGGGCTTTTTAATTTAAGGAGGAAATGTAAATGAACTGGATAAAAATTATCATTGGCGCAATATTTGAAGTTGGTTGGGTAGTCGGCTTAACACATGCAAATAATACATTTGAATGGATTCTGACAGTTATCGCGATTGTCGTAAGTTTCTATTTATTAATTAATGCATCTAAATATCTGCCAGTAGGTACTTCGTATGCTGTATATGTTGGGTTAGGTGCGACGGGTGTAACCATTGTGGATTTCGCATTATTTGGTGAACCTGTTGTTATCGGAAAAGTTATTTTAATCGTGACGTTAATTATAGGTGTCATTGGCTTGAAACTTGTAACACGTGAAGAGGAGGGTGCATAACATGGCATGGATTGTATTGATTTTGGCAGGTTTATTTGAAATGTTAGGCGTATTATTTATGAACATTTATGCAAAACGTAATAATATCCCATCGTTATTAGGACTAGGGTTATTCTTTGTATTAAGCTTTATTTGTTTATCCATCGCAATGAATACAATACCTATGAGCACGAGCTATGCAATATGGACTGGTATCGGTGCTGTCGGCGGTGCGTTATTAGGTATTATATTCTATGGGGAGTCTAAAGAATTTAAACGTATATTATTTATCGGCATTATTCTAGCAAGCACGATAGGTTTGAAGTTAATCAGTTAACTATTTAATAGCTTATAAATCATAATTGATTTCCATCCATTCGTTGACTTCTTTGAAACCAAGCTTTTTGTACACTGGTTTACCTAGAGTAGAAGCGGCGAGGAAGATTTTTTTGATATTTCTTGATTCGACATCTTGAATGAGTTCAGTAATGATTTTTTGGGCGATGCCTTGTCCTCTAAAATCTGGGTGTGTATAAATATTAGTAACGTATGCTCTTTCACCTGAAGGGTTTGTGAACGATGGTGGAAATGGGTAATAGATAATCGCACCACTTGCGATAATTTTATCATCAACAATGGCTAATAATTGATAAAGCGATTTGTTCGTTAACATGTCCGTGAAAAATTGTTCTAGTTCAACATCTATATTAGGTGTTGGGTTAGAACCTTCATCAATTAATTGCGCTTTGCGTAATTCGACTAATTCACTTAAATCTGAAATGGTTGCTTGTCTAATAAACATATTTAACCTCCTTAATATCTATATAAATGGGTATATATTATTATAGATGATTTTATACAACAACTTAAATTAAAGTGGGGATAAAATGAAAAAAATATTAATGACAGGTGGAACAGGTCTAGTTGGATCAGCTTTAGTTGCACATTACTTAAATACAGATAGTGAAATTTATATATTAACAAGAAGTGATAGAACGTCAGGTGAACCGTTTGTGCATTATATTAATTGGTCTGAAGATGGTTGGGAAGAGTATTTACCTCAAATTGATATCGTGATAAACCTGGCTGGTGCTAGTCTCAACAACCGTTGGACGCCAGAGCATAAAGAAGCCATTATGAAGAGTCGTATTGAATCGACTAAACGGTTATATAATTATTTTGAAAAGCAAAATTATGTGCCAAAAGTATTGTTTAATGCAAGCGCAGTTGGATACTACCCGCCGTCTAAAATGGTATCTTACGATGAGTATGATCAGTTTCTATCACATGACTTTCTATCGACGGTTGTAGAAAGATGGGAGCAAACAGCATGGCTATTTGATAAATTAGGAACGAGAGTCGTTATAGGTCGATTTGGTGTTATATTATCCAGTGAGGGTGGTGCGCTACCTACAATGGTTAAACCGTATCAATTCTTTGTTGGCGGCCCACTTGGTTCAGGTAAACAATGGATGAGTTGGATTCACATTGATGATTTAGTAAAAGGCATCACTACGCTCATTCAAAATGAACAATTTCAAGGTGTTTATAACTTATGTAGTCCTCATCCAGTCCAACAAAATGAGCTCGGCGAATCAATTGGAAAAGCGATTCAAAGACCACATTTATTACCAGTACCAAAATTTGCATTGCGCTTGTTATTAGGAGAGCAGTCTACCGTTATTCTAGATGTTCAAAAAGTATTCCCTAAAAAGTTGCAAGAACAGAATTTTGAATTTGATTATCCATATATAGATGATGCCATTAGTCATTTATTAAAATAAATATTAATTATAGAAGTGGCTGGGACATAATGTAGTGTCTCAGTCACTTTTTTCTTTTGACTTATATACAAAACAAATGTATGATAATGAATATTAATACGAATTATAGTATATTTATTATAAAGGTGGGTACTCAATGAATCAGTTTATCGCATTAACAGAAAAGTATAGCCCGAATAATTATAGTCCATTAGATATTGTTTTGACTGAAGGCAAAGGTGCACATGTCAAAGATTCAGATGGCAATACATATATTGATTGTGTTTCTGGATTTTCAGTTCTAAACCAAGGGCATGGTCATCCTAAAATTATTCAAGCATTTTTAGATCAAAGTCAAAAGATTACAATGACTTCTAGAGCTTTGTATAGTGATAATTTAGGCACTTGGGAAGAGAAGCTTTGTAAGTTAGCCAATAAAAATAAAGTTTTACCTATGAACACTGGAACAGAAGCGGTAGAGACTGCCATCAAAGTAGCAACGAAATGGGGTCAAGATATCAAAAGTATCAATGCACTTGATGCTGAAATTATTGCGATGGAAGGTAATTTTCATGGTCGAACAATTGGTTCGCTGTCCTTATCATCAAACGATAGTTATAAAGAAGGCTTTGGTGTACTAGCAGGTAATATTAAATACAGTGAATTTGGCAATGCTGAAGAAATTGCTACTCTTATCACGCCAAATACAACAGCAATCATCTTAGAACCTATTCAAGGAGAAGGTGGCGTTCATATCCCACCTAAAAATTTCATTAAAGAAGTTAAAGCTTTGTGTGAACAACATCAGATTCTCTTGATTGCAGATGAAATTCAAGTAGGATTAGGTAGAACAGGTAAGATGTTTGCGATGGAATGGGAAGGCGTTGAACCTGATATTTATTTATTAGGAAAAGCTTTAGGTGGCGGTCTTTATCCTATTTCTGCGGTCGTAGCGAACGATGATGTCATGCAAGTATTAACGCCAGGTACACATGGTTCAACATTTGGCGGAAATCCATTAGCATGTGCTGTTTCAATTGTAGCTTTGGATGTACTTATAGATGAGTCGCTTCCTGAACGTTCGCAACAACTTGGTGAAAAATTATTAAATGGTTTGAAAAAAATAGATAGTCCAATTATAAAAGAAGTGAGAGGACGTGGGTTGTTTATCGGTATTGAACTTAATGAGCAAGCACAATCAATCGTATCAAGTATTAATGAACAAGGTGTCTTATGTAAAGAAACACAAGGCAATATTATACGTTTAGCTCCACCACTCGTTATTGAAGAACAAGACATTGATACTATTGTTAATGTCATTACACAAACAATAGAAGAAAAGTCAAAACAATATCAATCATAGATTTTTTATAAAAAGTGAGTAAGGCATAAATCAATGTCTTACTCACTTTTCTTTTATGTTAAAATTTCCTGGGTATATATTTATATATACTAATTTTTATTGAAGGGAAGGATAATATGAAAATAGCAATAGTAGGTTCAGGTAATGGTGCCGTAACCGCTGCTCTAGACATGATATCTAAAGGACATGAAGTAAAATTATATTGTCGTAATCAATCTATTCATAAATTTGATAAAGCTTTTGAACGAGGTGGCTTTGATTTTATAAATGAAGGTGAAAAGACATTTGTTAAGTTTACTGACATAAGTGATGATATGTCGTATGTATTAAAAGATGCAGAAGTGATACAAATGATTATCCCTTCATCATTCATCGAACATTATGCGAAAACGATGGCGCCTCTTATCAATAATGATCAACTGATCTTATTCAATATCGCAGCAGCTATGGGATCTATTAGGTTTATCAATGTGTTAGAGAAAAAACATATTGAAACAATGCCAAAGTTTGCTGAATTGAATACATTAACGTACGGGACACGTGTAGATTATGATAAAGCAGAAGTGAATTTATCTCTTAACGTTCAGAAAGTACACTTCTCAACATATGATAAAAGCTATTTAACAGAAAGCTTTAAAATGATTAAAGAACTATATCCGTATATCGTCAAAGAAGAAAGTCTTTGGAAGACAAACTTAGAAAACGGGAATCCAGAAGTCCATCCAGGTCCAACATTATTAAACGTAGGCAGAATAGACTATGCAGATGAATTTGCCTTATATAAAGAAGGTATTACACCTCATACTGTGAAGTTATTGCATGCAGTCGAATTAGAAAGATTGTCACTAGGTAGAAAATTAGGTTTCGAGCTTAATACAGCAAAAGGTGCACGAATAGAACGCGGTTATCTATCTAATGATGATGAAGACGAACCACTCAATAAATTATTCAATACAAGTCCAGTATTTTCACAAATCAACGGACCAAACGAAGTAGAAAATAGATATTTAACAGAAGATATCGCATATGGTTTAGTACTATGGTCAAGCTTAGGAAAAGTAATCGGCGTACCAACACCAAACATAGATGCCATTATCATAATCGCTTCAACAATATTAGAGCGAGATTTCTATACAGAAGGTTTAACAGTCGAATCATTAGGATTAGAGAAATTAGGATTGGAATAGAAAACGCTTAGCTCATCTGCGAGCTAAGCGTTTTTTCAATTTATTAAGCGATATTTTTAAATAATGATCTACTAATTATTGCGGCTATTACTGTTAATAAGAGTGTTAAGATGCCGATACCTATCCATGCGTATTGTACGAATACATAACCGCCGAATATTGTTAATAAACTTGATCCTACATAATAACCTAATAAATATAAAGTTGAGGCGTGTGATTTGCTTGATTCGGTTAATGTGGCGATATAACTGCTTTGAATGGAATGTGCGCCAAAGAATCCGAATGTCATTGCGGCGAGTCCTAATATATCAATTGGTAAGTATGTTATGAATGTAAGGATAATACCTACAATCATAATTGTTATGGCGATTGCATATGCTTTTTTTATTCCAAGTTTATAACTGAGTTTCCCAAAGTTAATGGAGCTATACGTACCTATTAAATATAAAATAAATATAAAGGCAATTGTAGACTCACTAAGTGAGAATGGTGGGTGTTCGAAACGTACCGTTATATAACTGTATATTGTGACAAAGGTACCCATTAATAAGAATGCTAGTGACATCGTTTTTAAAACGGCTGGGTTCTTTAACAGCTTTCCGTATTTAATGAAATGTTGTTTCGGTGATACCCATTGTGGTGTGTGAACTGTTGAAGTTGGTAATAAAATAACCATTAATATTGCGAGTATTAAATTAAGAATGCTGAGCGACGCGATCGCAACTTGCCAATTCGCGATGTCTGTTAGAATACCAACAACTACACGGCCAGACATACCTCCAAAGGTCGTTCCTGCTACATATAAACCCATTACTTTACTGACTCTATCTTTATGTACTTCATCAGCTATATACGCCATTGCGATAGAAGGCACACCACTTAAAGCTAATCCCATCAGACCACGAATGACGAGAAATAAATGAAAGTTCGTTACGAATACACTGATGATAGATAATACACTTACAAGTAATACAGAAATAGACATCATACGTTTCTTCTCAATATTATTGAGCATAGGCACTAAAATTAAACCAATACCAAGCATAAAAGTAGAAACGGATAAAGTTAAACTGATATCAGATAGCGACACGTTAAAATATTGACTAAGCCCATTAAATATCGGTTGCGTAACATAAAGGCTAGAAAAAATGATGAATCCTGCTAATAATAATGAAATAGATCTCTTTTTCTGTTCACTTGTCATATTGTATCTCTCCCTACAACAATAATCATAACGCTAAAAAAATCATTTTTCGAAAAATATGCATATATTATTCAATTGTAATTGTGATATATTATAATAATCTGAATTTTTAAGTAAGGAGTGGGAATATGAGATACGAAATAGCTTTAGAGAAAATTGTACCTGCTTTGAAAAAAGTAAATGGAGTTTTATCAATATTTTTAAAAGGGTCTATTGCTAGAGGGGAGAATGATGCATATTCTGATTTAGATATTTATGTCATGTTAGAACGTGATGTACAAGTTGAAGAAGTATATGACAGTATTGTAGATGCACTAGAGCAATATCAATCGCTGTTATTTAAAGAAGTTGTCGAAATTATATGCCCTCAAATCGTTGGTGTATTTGAAGATATGTTACATATAGATTGTTATATTGTTCATGAACATGATTATCCTCAAACAGATGATATAAAAGTGATGTATGACCCTAATGATAAATTGAAGGAATATGATAAAAAAGATTTAAGTATAACTGAAGAGGTATTTATAGATTCAGCATTAGATAGTTGTTGGTTTATCTTTCAATATGATCATATAGTTGGAAGAGGACAATATTTATGGACGACTCAAATGATAGATAACGCACTTAATCATGCAATTAAAGTATTGTTATATAAATATTATCCTGAGAAGGCAGTTCTAGGTAAAAAAGCTGCTCATCATCTGCCTGCTGATATTTATTCAAAGTTAAATCATATAAATGATTGTAATAATTCTATAAAGCATAGAGAAGCGGTTGCTCAATATATGAATCTTTACCAAGACTATATTAAAGACATAGTTGAGGAATATTGGGTTGAAGGATTCGAAAAAATATACGACTATTTATATAAAAAATATGCATAACTAGACACCAGTCATAGTGACGTCACTATGACTGGTGTCTATATATTTACATGTGAGTATAATTTTTGTAATGATGAAACTGATGCGCGTATAATGTAGTTAAATTAATGGGAGGTACGATTATGATAGAAATTTTAGGGCACCACCATATTTCGATGCTTACGAAAGATGCTAAGTTAAATAAAGATTTTTATGTGGAAAAATTAGGACTACGTTTATATTTAAAAACAGTGAATCAAGATGACCCTTCTATGTATCATTTGTTCTATGGTGATGAGGTCGGTTCGCCTGGTACTTCTTTAACATTTTTCGAACTTAAACCGATGGGACAAACTTATAAAGGTACGAACTCAATTTCAAGAATTGGATTGTTAGTACCAAGTGAAGAAAGCTTGAATTATTGGAAAGATCGTTTTGAAAAGCTTGATGTTGATCATGACGCTATTGGTATTTATAACGGTATGACGGCTTTGCATTTTAGAGATCATGAAGGATTGGAAATGGTGTTATTACCTAATGGTGAACGTAAAGTGCCGCAAAGTTGGCGTCATAACAGATACACAGATGTACCAGAAGAACATCAAATTATGGGTATGGGCCCTGTAGAATTTAAAATTGATGATGTTTCAGAAATGAAAAATTTCCTGGAAAATGATTTGCATTTTGAGTTAGTAGATTCTGAAAGTGAGTTATTATATACGATTGATTTTGAAGGATTGTATAGCGATATTATATTGAAAGAAGTAGAAGGTGAAAGAGAAAGGCCTGGTAAAGGAAGTATTCACCATCTTGCATTATCCGTAGCAGACGAAGAAGAATTAAATAAAGTGAAAGAATTATTAGATGAAAAAGGCGTTGTACATTCTGGAATAGTAGATAGAGATTTCTTTAAAAGCTTATATTATAGACATTCACATATATTAATCGAATTTGCGACAGAAGGACCAGGTATGCCATATGATGATGTGTCACAACTTGGACAACAGCTGGATTTACCAGGATTTTTAGAATCAAGAAGAGCAGAAATTGAAAGTAATTTAGAACCTATTTAATAGAAGAATGTAGTGTTTCTAATGATCAAGACTGAAAAACAAGATCGTTAGCCCTTCATATATACAAACAAAAGCACCTTTTGACCGAGTCAAAAGGTGCTTTCTTCTATATTTTATGTTGTTGTTTCTTTATTAATCTCACTGTGATAAATGAGGTGATTGGTATAGCGATACTTACAGCGATGCCACCTAATAATATGGTTATGATTTCTGCTGCAAATATTTTAGCATTGATTATTTCGCCAAAGGTGTAATTTAATTTACCAAACCAGAAAAATAACGTGATTTGTCCGCCTATATAGGCGAAATAAATTGTATTGGTTGTTGTTGATAGGATGTCTCTTCCTATTGTTAAGCCAGACTTGAAAAGTTGTTGCAATGATATTTTTGGATGTGCTTCATATAGTTCGTACATTGGAGAACTAATGGATATTGTTAAATCAATCACTGCTGCGATTACGGCTAATACGACTGTAAATACCATGAGCTCAGCATAGTTTATACCTACATTCATTGAAAATATATACGTTTCATCTTGTTCTTCTTCAGTGAATCCTTGCAACATTGAAATATCTACAATGAAATAGATTAATCCTATTAAGATAAGCGTAGATATAATGGTCGCGAAAAAGGCAGCAACTGTCTTAGTATTATATGCATTAATATAGAACAAGTTAATACACGTAATAATTAAACAGAAGATGATTAATACGATGAATATAGGCGCTTTATAAATGATGAGTAATAACGCAATAAACAACGTCAGCAAGTTTAAAAATAACGTTACGAACGATCTAAATCCTTTCTTTCCACCAACGATGATCATAAGAATGAGTAATATACTGGCTAAAATAAATGTCGTCATTATTTAGCCTCCTCTCGTTGCATGAACATCATTGCAACAAATATTGTGATAGGTATCGTAATCACAATACCAATACCACCCATGAGTGCTCTTGTAATTTCTAATGACCAATTCATGGATAAGGTGTACGTGATTGTATTGCTATTTTTAAAGTAAAGAATAATCATCGGAATGCTACCAGATAAATAAGCAAAGAATAAGATGTTCGTCATTGTGCCCATAATATCTTTACCAATGTTTGTGCCAGATTGACGCAATTGTTTCAATGAAATTTCGGGGTGTTGTGCCTTAATCTCATATAAGGAACTTGTTAACGTAATTGCAACATCCATAACGGCACCAAGCGAACCTATCAGCACAGACGCAAGAAATATTTGTGTCGGCTGAATCGTTAAGAAACTCATCGTTTCATATTTAACGCCGTCACCATTCGTAAACATCATGACAAGTTGAGCGATACCGATACTTAAAAATGTACCGAATAAAGTTGAAATAATCGCAACAAAAGTTCTCCGCTTAAAGCCACTTACGAGCAGTAAGGATACGATTGTTGAGAATATAACTGTTGCTGTCATTAATATAAAGAAGTGATGATTATTATGTTTCATGAAATAATCAATCATTAATAGTAGAACTGTGACATTAATAATGAGTGAAATAATGGAATATAGTCCTGATTTTCTACCGACGATAAGTAAAGTTAATAAGAACAAACCAGTCATTAACGTGACAGCACCATCTCGTTTTAAACCTTTTATAATAGCAGTGTCTTCTTTACCTTTATAGGATAAGAGGACTTGGTCGTTTACATGGTATTTCTCAGAGTCCGTTAAAGAATCCGTGTATTTATGAGAAACTGTAATGCGGTCTCCTTTATGCTGGCCATTCTGAATCTCTAAATGGATTTGTTCTTTATGTAACGTATCTTTATTTTTATTTTGGTCAACCGTTGTTTGTGAAGATTGGTGTGTAATATCCGTAATTTGACCAATCGGTGTTTTGTAATATTGCGCATTATGTTGGGTGAATATATAGGTTATTACAACGCATACAATAAATATGAGTATCGCAACATTAAATGGTTTCGTTAATTGTTGTTTGATTTTTGAATTCATGTTTTGCCACCATCATTTTTCTTTGATTTGAACATACTATAGTATACGTACATAAGTGGTGTACTTCAATTATTTCCATGTTTCAGCACAAGGTAGTGAATCGCGTTTTCTAGCTTTTGAGACATACGGATGTCCTGCTACTGTGAAACGTAAAGGTTTGTCTGTCCAAATACCTTTATTTGGGATGCCGATTCTTGCTGAACGCTCAATTTGTTTAGGATATCTTCTATTTGTTGTATCAATTTTTAAGCAATTAGCATTAAGTTTAGTGCCATCTAATGTTTTAGATATTTGCATCGCTTGCGTGAATTTGCCAGGTCCATTTGTTAATTCTATACCTGTTTTGCCGTTACGGTTCAATGCCATTTGCTCAGTGCCATGTTCAGGTTCAATCGCTCTAATTAAGACACCTTGAGGTTCACCTTCAACTTGTGTAACAAAGTTAATCAGTAGTTGTTTGTGCATGGAGTGTGCATAAATCGTTCCACCCTCACAGTACAAAGATTTCACGCTTTTAGTATTTCTACCATTGAATGAATGGGCAGCTTGATCGTGTTTACCAATATAAGCTTCAGTTTCAACGATATAACCTGTATATACGATATCTTCTGTTTCGTGAATGATTTTGACGCCAAGTAAGTCGGCAGCAATTTCTTCAGTCGTTCTATTGATAAAATCCATTTTGAAAATATCCTCCTTAATGATATGTTGCTTGTCTTTGTAATAAAGAACGTGTATGTTCAATAAAAGTCTTCAATTTACTGTTTTGATTATTGTCTTGATAAACAATGTTAATGGTTCTCTTAAGTTCGGTATGTGTTAACGGGATTTTTGTAAGTTGTTCATTTTCAATACCATTACTTAAATAATCAGGCACGATGAGTACGCCTTTTTCAGATAGTAAAGTTTGTCGTAATAATGCAAAGTTTGAAATAGGGTAAGTCTTCTGTGATGCATGTTTACGTATTAAATGTGATATCTGATCAGGTAATGTGTTGAAATGGTAAATGTATTGTTGGCTCAATTGTGATAAAGGCGGTTTAGGGTTCATTGATAAATCGTTGTTGTTGTGTACGTATAAATTATATGTTTCTTCGAATAGTGTATGTTTAATAGTATGTTTATTGTTTGTTAGTTTCGGTGTGAGTTCGCATAACGCGACATCTATTTGATGAGATAATAAACCTTCTTCGATTTCTAATGGTGTCATCATCATAGGTCTAACTTCTATTTTAAAATCTCGCTCGTAAGTCTTAATAATAGCCGGTAAAGCTTGTGATACATAACTTTCTGTATAAGCGAGTTTAATAGAACGTCTATCTGAATGTTCTTGGTGTATAAATAAATCTTTCGTCTCTTCTATTAAATTTAAAATTCTATTTGTCTGTGTAAGTAACAGTTCGCCACTGTCTGTTAATTTTACATTTCTGCCTTCTCTTAAAAATAACGTCGTGTTTAATTCTTTTTCTAAATTCGCGATTTGTCTACTGACCGCAGATTGGGCGATCTCTAGTTCGAGCGCAGCCTCTGAAATATGCTCTCTCAAAGCAACTTCTCTAAAATAAATTAATTGTTTTATCTCCATATTCAACACCTCATTATTTATATTATCTAATTTTTAGATATATTTCATCTATTTTATATATTGTTAAGATAAGTCCTTGTAAAGTATGATATAGACTATCAATTATTGAAGATTCTGAAATTTATTGTTGAGGTGATGTCGAATGTCATTTAAGAAAGATAGAAGACAACTTGGCCTATATGATTCGATGGACGAGCATGATGCTTGCGGGATTGGCTTTTACGCCAATATGGACAACAAAAGGTCACATGAAATTGTACTAAAGTCAATTGAAATGCTTTGTAGGTTAGATCATAGAGGTGGAGTTGGAGCTGACGGAATTACTGGTGATGGTGCTGGTATTATGACAGAAGTCCCTCACCTCTATTTTAAACAAAAATTAAAATTAAATTTACCTGAAGAAGAACATTATGCAGTAGGTATGTTCTTCACTGATGAAAAAATAGCTGGCAGTGAACATGAAAAGAAGTTTAATGCGTACTTTGAAGAAGAAGGGTTAAAAGTTATTGGATACAGAGATGTTCCATTAGATACGTCAGTATTGGCAGAACATGTCGAAGCGACAATGCCTTGTATTCAACAAGTGTTTGTTGAAAATCATTCAAGTGAACACTTTGATCGTTCGTTATTCATTGCACGTAAACAAATTGAAAGATATGGCGATGAACAAGATTTAGATTTATACTTTGCAAGTTTATCTAGACGCACAATCGTATATAAAGGTTGGTTGCGTTCTGACCAAATTAAAGGTTTATATATTGATTTGTTAGATGAGGATTATGTTTCTAAATTTGGTTCTGTACATTCGAGATTTAGTACGAATACATTTCCAAGTTGGAAAAGAGCACATCCAAATAGATTATTAATGCATAATGGTGAAATTAATACGATTAAAGGTAATGTTAACTGGATGCGTGCAAGACAAGATAGATTAATTGAAACAATCTTTGGTGATGTGAAAGATAAGATTGGAACAGTGCTAGATGAATCAGGAAGTGACTCATCAATCGTTGATAATGCACTCGAGTTCTTAAGTTTAAGTATTCCTCCAGAACAAGCTGCAATGCTATTGATTCCTGAACCGTGGTTATATAACGAAACACAAGATCCTAAAATTAGAGCTTTCTATGAATATTACAGTTATTTAATGGAACCGTGGGACGGTCCGACAATGATTAGTTTCTGTGATGGAGATAAACTTGGCGCATTAACAGACCGTAATGGTTTAAGACCTGGTCGTTACACAATTACAGATTCAAATGAAATTATATTTTCTTCAGAAGTAGGCGTTATTGACGTTGAAGAAGAACATGTTGTTTATAAAGGGCAACTCAACCCAGGTAAACTTTTATTAGTGGATTTTAAAGAGAATAAAGTTATCGAAAATGATGAATTAAAACAACGTATCGCAAGTGAATATCCTTATGATGAGTGGGTAAGTCATAAAGCGTTAAACGTAAATGATACAGTGGCGACACCATCACATGTTGAAGAAGAAAAATTATTCCAATTACAACGTCGTTTCGGATATACAAAAGAAGAAATTAATAAATATATGTCAGAACTCGTGAGTGAAAAGAAAGATCCAATTGGTGCGATGGGCTTTGATACGCCAGTTGCCGTGTTAAGTACGAGACCAGAATCGTTGTTTAATTACTTTAAACAACATTTTGCTCAAGTAACGAATCCACCAATTGACTCATATAGAGAGAAAATCGTTACAAGTGAATTGGTTTACTTAGGTAAAGAAGGTAACTTGTTACAACCGCATCAAGATAACACGAGAAGAATTCAGTTAAATCATCCAGTATTATCGAAAGCGCAACTTGAGCAAATTCAGGATAGTGAATTTAATGTTGCGGTGATTCCGACGACTTACACAGGTTCACTTAAAGAAGCGTTAGATGACTTAGGACAAACTGTATCGAAAGCCGTTAAAAATGGTGCTGAGATTATTGTCTTAGAAGATGAGTCTGTTGAAGATTTAGAAGCGGCGTTTGCAATGCCGATATTATTAGCGGTTAGTCACATTCATCAACACTTGATTAGAACGGGTCAACGTTTAGATACAAGTATTGTGGCTTATTCTGGTGAGTGTCGTGAAGTACATCATTTAGCTACATTAATAGGTTATGGTGCCAATGCTGTTGTGCCATACTTAGCACATTATACGATTGAAGATTTAACTGCTGCGGGACGTCTTGAAGGTACAGTTGAACAGAATATTGATACGTTTAGTCAAACGTTATCAGCTGGTGTGATTAAAGTAATGGCTAAAATGGGTATTTCAACTGTTCAAAGTTATCAAGGTGCACAAATCTTTGAAGCAATTGGATTAGGTAAAGATGTTATCGATCAATACTTTACAGGTACACCGTCTAAACTTTCTGGTATATCAATTGATACGATTGATAAAGAGAATAAAGCTAGACAGTCTGAACAGATTAAATATTTAAATTCAGGTAGTACTTTCCAATGGCGTCAACAAGGTGAATATCATGCATTCAATCCTAAAACAATTCATTTATTACAACATGCATGTAGAGATAATAATTTTGAAATGTTTAAAGAGTATTCTGAAGCTGCAGATAGTGAACGTATGAGTCACTTAAGAAACTTACTTGATTTTAAATCAAATCGCGCAATTGATTTAAAAGATGTAGAATCTGCTGACCAAATTGTGAAACGCTTTAAGACAGGTGCGATGAGCTTCGGTTCTATTTCTCAAGAAGCGCATCAAACTTTAGCAGAAGCGATGAATAGAATTGGTGGACGTAGTAATAGTGGTGAAGGTGGAGAAAATCCAGAACGCTTTATTATTAAGCCGGATGGCACAAATTATATGAGTGCTATTAAACAAGTCGCATCAGGTCGCTTTGGTGTAACGAGCGATTACTTACAACACGCTAAAGAAATTCAAATTAAAGTCGCACAAGGTGCTAAACCTGGTGAAGGTGGACAATTACCTGGTACAAAAGTTTATCCTTGGGTAGCTGAAGTACGTGGTTCAACACCGGGTGTCGGATTAATTTCACCACCACCTCACCATGATATATATTCTATTGAGGACTTAGCACAATTGATTCATGACTTAAAGAATGCAAATAGAAAAGCAGACATCAGTGTTAAGCTCGTTTCTAAATCTGGTGTAGGTACAATTGCAGCAGGTGTTGCTAAAGCTTTTGCCGACAAGATTGTCATCAGTGGATATGACGGCGGTACAGGTGCATCACCTAAGACGAGTATTCAACATGCTGGGTTACCGTGGGAGATTGGTTTATCTGAAACACATCAAACGCTTATGTTAAACGGTCTTCGTTCACGTGTAACGTTAGAAACAGATGGTAAATTAATGACTGGTCGTGACGTTGCACTCGCTTGTGCGTTAGGTGCAGAAGAGTTTGCATTTGCGACAGCACCTTTAGTCGTGCTTGGCTGTATTATGATGAGAGTATGCCATAAAGATACATGCCCAGTTGGTATTGCGACTCAAAATGGCGACTTACGAAAATTATATACAGGTAAAGCAGATCACATCGTAAACTTCATGTATTTTATTGCCGAGGAAATAAGAGAAATTCTAGCTTCATTAGGCTTAAAAACAATGGACGAACTTGTAGGTAGAACGGACTTGTTATCAGTATCAAACAGATATTACTCTCACCCTAAAGCGAGAGAACTTGATTTAGAGGCACTTTTATTTGTAAATGAAGGTGAAAGATACCGCTCTATGAATCAAAATCATCACCTTGATGTTGGATTCGACTTAACGAAATTATATGAAGATGCAAAAGCATCAATTGATCATGGTGAAAAATTTGTTGGTAGTTATAACGTTCGAAATACTGAAAGAGATGTTGGTGTTATTACAGGTAGTTATATTACAGAAGTGCATGGTGAACCTGGTTTACCAGAAGATACAATAAGTGTTAAGACGTTTAAACATGCTGGACAAAGTTATGGTGCATTCACGCCTAAAGGTATGACGTTACATCATACTGGTGACGCTAACGATTACTTTGGTAAAGGTTTATCTGGAGGTAAATTGATCTTAAATGCACCTAACGAAGATAGAGAAGACAATATCATCGTCGGTAACGTTTGTTTCTACGGTGCGACAAGTGGAACATCTTATATTAACGGTAGAGCTGGGGAACGTTTCTGTGTAAGAAATAGTGGCGTTAACGTCGTTGTTGAAGGTGTTGGCGACCACGGTTTAGAATACATGACTGGTGGACGTGTCGTCATTTTAGGTGATGTAGGGCGTAACTTCGGTCAAGGTATGAGTGGTGGTGTATGTTACGCATTGCCAACAGATGTTGAAGCATTCAAAAAAGATAATGAACTTGACACTTTAGAGTTTGAAACATTAAAAGATCCAGATGAAATTGCGAATTTAAGACACATGTTAGAAGAACATGTTCGATATACAAATAGTAAAAAAGCAAAAGCAGTGCTAACGTCATTTGACACAATTGTCGACAAAGTGGTTAAAGTGATTCCGAAAGACTACAAACTCATGATGCAGAAGATTTCACTACACAAATTAGAAAACGAAGAAGATGCACTGTTAAATGCATTCTTTGATGATCGAAAATCTATTGGTGATGAAGAAGAACTGGCTTCGGTATATTAAGAAGGAGGGCATATTATGGGTGAATTTAAAGGTTTTATGAAGTATCCTAAGCAACAACTTGATGAGTTGCCGTTAAAAGATAGAATTAAAGGATATGACGCATTCCAACAACGTTTTACTAAAGAAGACGCAGCTACACAAGGTGCGCGTTGTATGGATTGCGGAACACCATTTTGTCAAACAGGCTCATCATTCGGTAGAGATACAATAGGTTGTCCAATAGGTAACTATATACCAGAATGGAATGACTTAGTGTATCGCAAAGATTATGAAGAAGCATATGCAAGATTATCAGAAACAAATAACTTTCCTGAATTTACAGGTCGTGTATGTCCTGCACCATGTGAATCTTCATGTGTCTTAGCGATTAATAATGATTCAGTCGCTATCAAAGGTATAGAACGTACAATTATAGATGAAGCGTATGATATGGGACTTGTGAAACCTAAGTTTCCAGAACATCGCTTAGAAGAAAAAGTAGCCATTATCGGTAGTGGTCCAGCAGGCTTAACAGCTGCAGAAGAATTAAATTTACTTGGCTATAATGTGACTGTATATGAGCGTAACCATCGTCCAGGTGGTTTGCTTATGTACGGCATACCAAGTATGAAATTAGATAAAGAAGTTATCGAACGTCGTGTGAAATTAATGGAAGAAGCGGGTATCGTCTTTAAAACAGATGTTAATGTGGGGAAAGACATCACGAAAGAGGAACTAGATGAACAGTATGATGCAATTATTGTTTGTACAGGCTCACAAAAAGGGCGTGACCTACCATTAGAAGGACGTATGAGCTTCGGTATACATTTTGCGATGGAATATTTAACAGAGCAAACGCAATTACAAATGGGAGAAATTGACGAACCAACTATAACAGCAAAAGGTAAAAATGTGATTGTAATCGGTGCGGGTGATACAGGTGCTGACTGCGTAGCAACAGCATTAAGAGATGACTGTAAATCAGTCGTTCAATTTAATAAATATGTAAGACTAACAGATAAAATGGAACAAAATACATCATGGCCATTACCAATGCCAATCTTCAAGTTAGACTATGCGCATAAAGAATATCGTGAAAAGTTCGGATTTGAACCAAGAGCATATGGTATTCAAACAATGCGTTATGATGTTGATGAAAATGGTAATATTCGCGGTTTATATACGCAAGTGTTAGAAGAAACTGAAGACGGAATGGTCATTGTAGAAGGTACAGAACGTCATTGGCCAGCAGATTTAGTCCTATTATCAATCGGTTTTGAAGGTACAGAACATTTAGTGCCACATTCATTCAACTTAAAGACAGAACGAAACAAAATCATAGCAAATGAAAAAGACTTCAGAACAAATCAAGATAAAGTATTTGTAGCTGGAGATGCAAGAAAAGGTCAAAGTTTAGTCGTTTGGGCAATAAAAGAAGGGCGTGCAGTTGCAAAAGCTGTAGATGAATCCTTAAAGAAAAAAATTACAATTTAAATTTTGTGATTTTTGTTGACATCAGTAATGGCATGTTATAAGATAAATAATGTCTTATTTGGAGGAATACCCAAGTCCGGCTGAAGGGATCGGTCTTGAAAACCGACAGGGGCTTAACGGCTCGCGGGGGTTCGAATCCCTCTTCCTCCGCCATTATTTTTTAAATATCCAAGACTATATATATAAAGAACACTGTCCACTTTTGTGGGCAGTGTTTTTTTGTTGCGAAAAAATATAATGGTTGGATGTATATTTGGGAGCGGAGTGGAGATTAAGTTGCAGGGTGGAATATTGCGGTGAAAATATAGTAGGTGGAAATATAGGGGCGTTGTTAGGGACATAATTCGGAGAAGTGTCTCTAAGGGGTGACGTTAGGGACAGAATTCTGAGAAGTGTCCGTAAGAGGCGTTGTTAGGGACAGAATTCTGAGAAATGTCCATAAGAGGTGCTGTTAGGGACAGAATTCTGAGAAATGTCCGTAAATGAGCGCCTATCTAATTACCAGAATTCGAAATAATAGAAGATACAGCGTTCTAACTACCAGAATTCGAAATAATGGAAGTTACAGCATTCTAATTACCAGAATTCCGAATAATGACAGTTACTCGGACCGGACTCCAAACTAACTCCAACCTCACTCGAACCTAATTCCAACCTCATATCGTCATGCGATTATGACAATTTCTTTTGTTTTCACAAAAGGATAACAACTTTGTTATAATATAAGAATATTCTGATAAAAGGTCGTGTCTTAATGAAAGCAAAGGGATTAAATAGAGGAGATGTGGTGGGGGTTGTAGCATTAGCGAGTCCGCCAAACCAAACGCATTTAAAGAACGGGTTGAAACTTTTAGAAGAGAAATATGGTATTCGGTTTAAACTAGCGAAAAATATAGACCGCGTTCATGGTCATTTAGCGGGAACGGATGATGAACGATTAGATAGTTTGCATGACATGTTAGAAGATGATGAAGTGAAAGGCATAATATGTGCTTGCGGTGGTTATGGTACACCTAGAATTGTAGAACGTATTGATTATAATCTTGTAAAAGCACATCCTAAAATTATATGGGGATATAGTGATATTACATGCTTACACAATGCTATTAGACAACAAACGGGATTGGTAACATTTCAAGGTCCTATGATCGCATCAGATATAGGAGATACTTATAATGAGATTTCTATTGGAAGCTTTGAGCAGTTATTTAATGGTGAAGCTGTGTCTTATCCTACAGATCAATTAACGTTTAAATCGTTGGTTGGTGGCCGCGTTGAAGGAGAAATTGTTGGTGGTTGTTTATCTTTACTTGTTTCAAGTCTAGGAACACCATATGAAATCGATACTAAGGGCAAAATTTTATTTATAGAAGATATTGGTGAAGTGCCTTATAAGGTAGACGGATTTTTACAACAACTCAAATCTGCTGGCAAGTTAAATGATGCTTCTGGATTTATTTTCGGGCCATTCACAGATAGCGAGCCTAAAAATCCAAAGAAATCTTTAACGATGAAAGAAGTGTTAGATGATTTTATAACGCCATTAAATAAACCGGCAGTGTATGATTTGAATATTGGACATTGCACGCCGCATTTTGCGATACCGTTTGGAACGCAAGCTACATTAGATGTGGACAATAAAGTATTAAATATAGCGTCAGGTGTAATTATAGAATAAAGGGGAAGTTATATGTTTATAACAGATATAAAATACTATAGATATGAAACGCCTTTGAAGAAACCTTTCAAAACAGCACTGAGAACAGTAGAAGTGATTGAAAGTATATATGTATTTATTGAAACGAATTATGAAGATGTTATAGGTGTTGGTGAAGCTGTACCTACATATGTTATTACGGGTGATACAAAAGGTGGTATAGAAGCTGCGATTGAAGAGGTCTTTAAGCCACTATTAATTAACCGACCATTAACGAAAGACTTACTAGATGAAATTCATCAAGTCATCGTAGGTAATACAAGTGCCAAAGCTGCAATAGATATCGCGCTTTATGACTTATTAGCTCAAGAAGCAGAATTGCCTTTATATCAATATATCAATCATAACCCGGGAAATAAATCATTAGAAACTTGTTATACCGTGAGTCTAAATGATGCTGATGAAATGGTAGAAGATGGTTTGAGATATGTAGAAGATGGCTTTAACCATTTGAAGATAAAAGTGGGGAAAGATGATGTCTCTACAGATTTAAATAGATTACAGGCATTACGTTCTACTTTACCGAGTGAGGTTATTTTAAGTGCGGATGCAAACCAAGCATGGGATGAAAAAGGTGCGCGTCATGCATTGAAACATTTTGATGAAGCAGATTTGGATATTGAGAGCATCGAACAACCTGTTGGAAGATATGAGTATAAGGTACTAGGTGAGCTATCTCAAGAATTCAAAATTCCTTTAATGGTAGATGAAGGATTGTTTAGTTTACATGATGCACAGAGACTTGTAGAAGTTGGTGCAACAAATATATGGAATATTAAACTGATGAAGACTGGTGGTATTCATCAAGCATTAAAGATACATGATATTGCTAAAGGTGAAGCGATACCTTGCATGGTTGGATGTATGATGGAAACACATGTATCTGTAACGGCGGCTTTACATTTTAGTTTAGCAGCAGAACAAGTGAACCGTGTTGATTTTGATGCACCTTTAATGGTAGTTGAGCGACAAGTTGAAGGTGGTATTACTTATGAAGGTGCTAAAGTAACCGTTTCAGAAGGGACAGGGTTAGGAATAGATCGTGAATCTTTATATAAGAAGGTGAGCTCATGATTAAATATTGCAGAGTAAATGTCGGGACAATATGGAGAAGCTTTGATAAAGCTAGAGAAATTGATAGAGACGGTATCATGTATCCAGCAGATATTCAACGTTGGTTACTTGAACTTAATTTAGAACAGAAATTATCTTTTACGGAAGATAGTAGAATAGATACGCAAATTCTTTATGGCGAAAAAGTAGAAGTAGTAGAAGAACAAGATGGTTGGAGTTACGTTATCTGTTTAGAGCAAACGTCTAAACAGAATCCAAAGGGATATCCAGGATTTATTCCGACGAGTCAATTAGGTGAGATGAAGGCGTACGATACACATCCACGCCTTCGTGTTAATGTACCTAAGACGACATTGTTTAATTTAGACTTTACAACGAAACAAATTCTGTCATTTAATACGATTTTACCTATTATTAAGAAAGATGAGCCTTTTATTGAAGTTGACACACCTGAAGGCAAAGGGCTCATTAGTGCGAATGATGTAGAATTCAGTGATGAATCTGGCGCATTCGAAATTGGTACAATGGCAGGTGTCATTGAAAATGCGAAGCGCTTTTTAGACTTGCCTTATTTATGGGGAGGGATGTCTAGTTATGGTTATGATTGTTCAGGATTATGTTTCCAAATGTACAAAAGTCAAAACTTCCACATCCCCCGAGATGCCGATGAACAATATGAAGCAATGACGGATGTTTCGATAGCATCACATGACTTTTTGCCAGGTGATTTGCTGTTCTTCAGTAAACCAGAAGATGAAGGCTTTCTATCACATGTTGGCATATATATGGGAGAAGACATGATGATTCATGCGCCTCATACACCGAAAAGTATCGAAATCATTAAGTTATCAGGTAGTTATTATCAAAAGATATTAGCTAAAGCTGCACGATTATCAAATATCTAATATAGATTGGATAATATATGACCCAAATTGGTGAGAGAAATCGATCGCCTTTTTGGGTTTATTTGTGTTGGATAAGAAACAATAATAATATAACTCGCCTTCATGTTGGATGATACCTACATCATTGACAACGTTGTCGTACTCCCCTGTCTTAGAGTAGAAATTCAGTGTATCTTCGTAAAATGATCGATAGATTGAAACTTTATCGTTTAAATGTTGGTCATTCATGATGTTCAACATCTCTTGATGATGTTTATGCTCTGCAATATAACGTAGTATATGAATCATATCTTGAGAAGATGTTGTATTCTGTTTACCTTCACTTATAGCTTCTGCATCCATCATATAACGATTTAACTGTGTTTGTTCACATTGCAATGTTTCTTGAATAAATAAGTTAATATGTTGAAGTCCGAAATGATCAATTAATGTATTAGTTGCCGTATTGTCTGAAACAACAATCATTAAGTAGATTAAATCTTGAACGCTCAGTTGATCGATATTCATATTTTTTAGAACACCACTGCCGCCAACTTTATGATTGATTTGAACGAGTGCTTTTCTATCTTCTTGAGTCGTACTTTCATAAATATAAATCATAATAGGTAATTTAATTAAACTTGCTGATTCAAATATTTTTTCGTGGTGATGGTTTGTGAAAATGATAGAATCTCCTTTTGCAAAATCGAGTGCAACATTGTCATGATCGATATATTCATGTGTTAAAAAAGACATATGAAAAACCTCCTTTACACAATCATACTACATTATTTATATAATATTAATTGTAAGCCTTTACATACTTGTATATACAAGTTATAATTCAACTAAATAAAGTTAGGGGAGTGAGTTTAATGGCTGTGAATAGAGAAGATGTAAAACAGATTATTGACGCTATTGGTGGGCAAGACAATGTAAATGCCGCAACCCACTGTGTCACACGGTTGAGACTTGTATTAAATGATGAAAGTAAAGTAAATAAAGATGCATTAGATCAAATAGATTTAGTGAAAGGGTCCTTCTCAGCAAACAACCAATTTCAAATCGTAATTGGACCGGGAACTGTTGATGAGGCGTATGAAATTTTCCAACAAGAAACAGGTGTTGAAGAAAGTTCGAAAGATGATGTGAAGAAAGCTTCTGAACAGAAGATGAATCCATTTCAACGTTTAATTAAATTGTTGGGTGATGTATTCATTCCAATCTTACCTGCAATCGTAACAGCAGGTTTACTATTAGGTTTAAACAATGTATTAACAGCAAAAGATTTATTTGGCGCTAAGCCACTTGTTGAACAATATGCATGGCTTGCAGACTTTGCAAACATTATAAACGTTATCGCAAGTACAGCATTTATCTTCTTGCCGGCTTTAATTGGTTGGTCAGCTATGCGTGTATTTGGTGGTAGCCCAATTCTAGGTTTAGTATTAGGTTTAATTTTGTTACATCCGCAACTTGCTTCTCAATATGATTTAGGTGGCGGTAAATCGAGTGAAATTCCTGTATGGCACATGTTTGGTTTAGAAATTAAGCAATTAAACTATCAAGGTCAAGTATTACCGATTTTATTCGCAACTTGGATATTATCTATTATTGAGAAATTCTTAGCTAAACGTGTACATGATTCTATCAAAATGCTTGTAGTAGGTCCTGTAGCGTTATTAATTACTGGATTTTTAGCGTTTATCGTTATCGGTCCATTAGCGTTAGAGTTAGGTACGTTAATTACGAACGGTATTAAAGCAATTTTCGAAACTGCTGGCTGGTTAGGTGGCGCAGTGTATGGATTATTCTATGCACCACTTGTTATTACAGGATTACACCATATGTTCTTAGCGGTAGATTTCCAACTCATGGGAAGTCCTTTAGGCGGCACGTACTTATGGCCAATTGTGGCAATATCTAATATTTGTCAAGGTTCAGCAGCGTTCGGCGCTTGGGTAGTATACAAACAACGTAAAATGGTTAAAGAACAAGGTTTAGCTGCTACATCTGGTATTTCAGCATTCTTAGGTGTAACTGAGCCGGCAATGTTCGGTGTCAACTTACCATTGAAATATCCGTTCTTTGCAGCAATTATTTCGTCTAGTTTACTAGGTGCATTTATTGGTGCTAATAAAGTGTTAGGTAGCGTAGGTGTAGGTGGCGTTCCTGCAATTATCTCGATTCAAAGAGAATATTGGGGTGTGTTCGGTATTGCGACATTGATTGCGATCGTGTTACCAGCTATACTAACGATTGTGCTTTCAAACTTTGCTAATGAAAAAGCTAAAGAAATGGTTCAAGAATAATATATATAAATAAAGGAGTATACCTATATGGCAGTTTCAGATTGGAAGAAGTCCGTTGTTTATCAAATTTATCCAAAGTCATTCAATGATACGACTGGAAATGGGCAAGGTGATATACCAGGTATTATAGAAAAATTACCTTATTTACAAACGTTAGGTGTAGATTACATTTGGTTAACACCCATTTATCAATCACCAATGAACGATAATGGATACGATATTAGTGATTATTATCAAATTAATCCTGATTTTGGTACAAAGGAAGACGTCAAAACATTACTAGATGAAGCGCACAGTTTAGGTATTAAAGTAATGCTCGATATTGTGATCAATCACACTTCGACATCTCATCACTGGTTTGTAGAATCTCGCAAGTCTAAAGATAATCCGTATCGTGATTATTATATTTGGAAAGAAGGCACTAAAGAAGAGCCACCAACGAACTGGGAGTCTAAGTTCGGTGGTAATGCTTGGACTTATGATGAACAAACAGAAAGTTATTATTTAAGATTGTTTGATGTTTCTCAAGCTGATTTAAATTGGGAGAATGACAAATTGAAGGCTGAAATATATGAAATGATTAATTATTGGATTGATTTTGGCGTAGATGGTTTCAGATTTGATGTCATTAACTTAATTTCCAAAGGTGCTTTCGAAAATTCAACAGCAATCGGTAAAGAATTTTATACAGATGGACCAAAAGTCCATGAGTATTTACAAGAACTGAATAAACAAACATTTGGCAATAAAGACATTATGACGGTTGGAGAAATGTCATCAACAACAATTGATAATTGTATTAAATATACAAATCCAGAACGTCATGAGTTAAGTAGTGTATTTAATTTTCATCATTTAAAAGTAGATTACAAAGATGGTGAAAAGTGGTCAGATATGAAATTTGATTTTCTTGAACTGAAACGTATCTTAATGGATTGGCAAGTGAACATCGCAAAAGGTAACGGATGGAATGCTATTTTCTGGTGTAACCATGATCAACCTAGAGTCGTAACGAGATTCGGTAAAGATGATACAGAAGCGGAAAGAGTTAAATCTGCTAAGATGCTTGCGATATCATTACACATGCTTCAAGGTACGCCGTATATTTATCAAGGTGAAGAAATTGGCATGACAGATCCAGGTTTCACGGATATTGATCAATATAAAGATGTAGAATCACTTAATGCATACAAATTATTAAAAGAACGTGGTATGGATGAACAAATGATTATGAAAGTAATAGGTCAGAAATCTAGAGATAACTCTAGAACGCCTATTCAATGGAATGCACATACTGAGGCAGGCTTTACAACTGGAGAACCATGGATTGGTATCCCAGAAAATTATAAGCATATTAATGTTGAAGCGGCATTGGAAGATAAAGATTCTATTTTCTATACGTATCAAAAGTTAATACAATTACGTCATGAACACGATGTGATAACGTATGGAGAAGTTGAACCACTTCATATGGAACATCCAGAGCTGTTCGTTTACAAGAGACATTTAAATAATGAAACTTGGTTAGTTGTTGCAAACTACTCTGATCAAATCGTTGATATCCCAGAAGATATCGATTTAGAGGGTGAAATCATGATTGCAAATAATGATTTAAATGGTAACGCTTTGCAACCATTTGATGCTTTTGTCGTAAAAGTAAGTGGTGACTAATTGATGTTGAAGGTATAGAGGTGAACGCATGAACAAGTATATGAAAATCTACCAATCTATTTGTGAAAAAATTTTAAATGGTGAATATGCTCATTTACAGCAACTACCTTCAGAAAATGAATTAACAAAGATATATTCAACTTCTAGAGAGACTGTAAGGAAAGCTTTAAATTTATTGCAAGAAAAAGGTTATATTCAAAAGTTAAGAGGCAAAGGGTCTGTCGTTATTTATGAAGATGTTATTCAATTTCCAATATCGGAAATGGTGAGTTTCCAAGAAATTAATAAACGATTAGGACTTGATTATGAAACTAAAGTTGAATTACTTGAGGTTATAGATGCTAAAGACGTTCCTGTCGTTCAACATGCGCTTGAGTTAAGAGACCAAGATAAGTTGTGGCATGTTGTCAGAACGAGAACAAAAGATGACGCCGTGCGTATTATGGATGAGGATTACTTTATATGTCAGATTATTCCTAAGCTGACTGAAGAAGTTGCAGCTGAATCTATCTATAAATTTATTGAACAAGAAATGAATGTAGAAATCAGTTACTCGAATAAGTCTATTACATTTGAAGAGATGACAGAGAATGAAATATTATATTTCGGAAAATTAAATCCGCCTTATACAGCAACAGTTAGAGGTACTGTATATCTTAATAACGCAGAAAAATTTCAATATAATATTTCAAGACACATCGCGACGGAATTCAAGTTTGTAGATTTTTCTCGCAGGGTGATTCATAAAACACTTTGATTGAAGTAGTTTTTTCTTGCCAAATCGTAACATTTTGTTGTAGTATATATATTGCCGTGCTAAGTGGGGAGGTAGCGGTTCCCTGTACTTGAAATCCGCTTATGCAAGACTGAATTCCTTTGCCGCGGACATATTATTGTGAGGTCTGCCCTCAGCACGTGGTGTCTGAAGACGTCGGTCCTATGCAATACAAACCCATGAATCATGTCAGGTCCGGAAGGAAGCAGCATTAAGTGGATCATTGTATGTGCCGTAGGGTAGCCGAAGTTTAGCTAACGACTGAGGTAACGCTTGTGATGTTTGTTCAAAGCAAAGGTGCACGGTTTTAAATTTTATAAACTTATCAAATTATATATAAATTCAAAAGGGTGACCGCGGTCACCCTTTTTCTTATATCAGGAGGATATTTTATACATGACCCAATTACTAATTGGAACGATCATAGAATCGGAATATGAATTAGCTAAAGAAGTCGTTAAAGAAGCATTCAAAAATGAACGTTATTCTGATGGAACAGAACACGAATTAATCGGTAAAATACGAAAATCAATGAATTATAATGCAGAACTTGAAGTTGTAGCGAAGACAGAATCAGGCAAAATTCTGGGGCATGCAATGATGTCAGAAGTCACCGTTAGTTCTGATGAAGAAACACATACAGTATTAGCGCTTGCGCCTGTTTCTGTTTTGCCAGAGTATCAAAATAAAGGAATAGGGAAAGCATTAATAGAAGCTTTAGAATATAGAGCTTATGAAAATGGCTATGTCGGTGTAGTCGTACTAGGTCATGCAGCTTATTATCATAAATTAGGTTATCATGCAGCGTCAGAGTTTAATATATACCCACCATTTGAAGTGCCAGATGAAAATTTCATGTTTAAATATTTATGGGATCACCCAACAAAAGAAATTAAAGGCACAGTTCATTATCTAGAAGCTTTTGATAATTAATAATAGGGTGTACCTATTGATTCATGATATAATATAGCCAATATCTTATTAAATTTTGGAGGTGCCACTTTGAACTACCAGGCTTTGTATCGAATGTATAGACCGCAATCATTTGCAGATGTTGTCGGTCAAAAACATGTCACAAAAACATTAAGAAACGCCATCCAAAAAGAAAAGCAATCACATGCTTACTTGTTTAATGGCCCACGTGGAACTGGTAAGACAAGTATTGCTAAAATCTTCGCTAAAGCAATTAACTGTACAGTGAATACGAATGGTGAACCTTGTAATGAATGCGCAATTTGTAAAGGCATTACACAAGGAACAAATTCAGATGTCATTGAAATTGATGCTGCTAGTAATAACGGTGTAGATGAAATACGTAATATTAGAGATAAAGTAAAATATGCACCAAGTGAATCTAAATTTAAAGTCTATATTATAGATGAAGTGCACATGCTTACAACAGGTGCTTTCAATGCACTTTTAAAGACACTTGAAGAACCGCCAAGTCATGCTATTTTTATACTCGCAACTACTGAACCTCACAAGATACCACCTACTATTATATCTAGATGTCAGAGATTTGATTTTAAAGCCATCCATTCTGGTGAAATAGAAAGCAGACTCGCGTTTGTCGCAGATGAGCAGAATATTACCTACGAAGAAGAAGCTTTGGCATTTATCGCTCAGGTTTCAGAAGGTGGTATGCGAGATGCATTAAGTATCATGGACCAAGCAATAGCTTTTGGAGATGGACACTTATCACTCGAACATGCTTTAAATGTAACGGGTAGTGTAGATAAAGCGGCTTTAAATGCTTTGTTTAATGACATGGTTGCTAAAGATATTAAACAAGCTTTTACTAGGTATCATGAATTTATTTCTGCGGGTAAAGAAGTTAATAGACTTGTAAATGATATGATTTATTTCATAAGAGATTCAATTGTCGCTAAGACAACTGAACAAGTTGAAGACGACCACGCACTGAATCAAGTAGACTTAAATACAATGTACAAAATGATTGATTGTATTAACGACACATTAGTTTCAATGAGATTTGCAATTAACCAAAATGTTCATATAGAAATACTAATCGTTAAGTTAACGGAATTAATTGATCAGAACAATAACGGACAAACGGTTTCTGTTAGTTCAAATCAAAACGCTGGCTCTAGTGAAGTGATGGATAAAATCCAACAACTTGAAGCGACGATTCAGCAACTAGCTCAAAACGGTGTAAGTCAAAAGGCTAAACCAGTTGAAAATAAACAAAATATCCCTCGTAAACAATCTAAGCATGTCTTCTCTATTCGACAAATCGAACGTGTGCTTGACCATGCTAATCGTGATGATTTGAATTTACTTAAAGAAAAATGGCAAGCAGTGATAGAATCGGTTAAAGAGAAAGAGCAAAGAGCGCTAGTTAGTCTTCTCTTAAACTCGGAACCCGTTGCAGCAAGTGAAGACCATGTGCTCGTGAAATTTGATGAAGATATTCATTGTGAAATCGTGAATAAGAATGATGAAAAAAGAAATCATATCGAAGCGATTGTATGCGAGATAGTTAACAAGAATGTAAAAGTTGTTGGCGTACCAAATTCACAATGGTTACAAGTCCGTCAACAGTATATTCAATCTAAAAAAGCGAATACGGCTCAAGGTGAAGTTGAGCAAGAAGAAAAGCCAGAAGAAGCGGATGTTGTAAAGAAAGCTCAAGAGTTGTTTGGTGAAGATACCGTACATGTTACGGATGAGTAATACATGACATCACCTCTAAAGGCATGTATAATAAATATGACAAAAATTAATAATCTTAAATGTATAAATTAGAAATTAGGAGGACGAAATTATGCGCGGTGGCGGAAATATGCAACAAATGATGAAACAAATGCAAAAAATGCAAAAGAAAATGGCTGAGGAACAAGAAAAGCTAAAAGAAGAAAAAATCGAAGGAACAGCTGGTGGCGGTATGGTTACAGTCGTTGTTTCTGGTCATAAAGAAGTGTTAGATGTTATCATTAAAGAAGATGTAGTAGACCCTGAAGATATTGAAATGTTACAAGATTTAGTATTAGCAGCAACAAATGACGCTTTATCTAAAGCAGATGATGTAACAGCAGATCGTTTAGGTAAACATACAAAAGGTCTAAACATTCCTGGAATGATGTAATGATGTTCTACCCAGAACCAATATCTAAACTCATTGATAGCTTTATGAAATTGCCGGGAATAGGTCCGAAGACTGCACAACGTTTAGCTTTCCACGTATTAGATATGAAGGAAGACGACGTTGTACTTTTTGCCAAATCTCTCGTAGATGTTAAGAGAGAACTGACTTATTGTGAAACTTGCGGACACATTACGGATGTTTCCCCTTGTCATATATGTCAAGATAAACAAAGAGACCGTTCAGTTGTGTGTGTTGTTCAAGATTCTAAAGATGTCATAGCTATGGAAAAAATGCGTGAATATAAAGGGTTATACCATGTATTGCATGGTGCGATATCTCCAATGGAAGGTATTGGACCTGAAGATATTAATATTCCTTCGTTATTAGAACGATTGAAGAATGATGAAATCGAAGAAATTATATTGGCGACTAATCCTAATATAGAAGGTGAATCAACAGCGATGTATATATCTAGACTTGTTAAACCGATTGGTATCAAGACAACTAGACTAGCACATGGTCTACCAGTAGGTGGAGATTTAGAATACGCTGATGAAGTAACACTTTCGAAAGCTATAACTGGAAGAACAGAAATTTAATAACGATATTTGAGGCTGGGACAATGAATAATGTCTCAGCCTCGCTTTCATTCAACTAATAGTATAGAAAGAAGTGTAACTATGATAAAAGACACAGCATTAATATTAGAAGGTGGCGGAATGAGAAGTATGTACACAGCTGGTGTGCTAGATTTCTTCATTAAGAAAGATTTATATTTTAAATATAATATTGGCGTTTCAGCAGGCGCATCTATGGCTGCAAGCTATATATCTCGACAATTTAGACGCAATCATCGTGTCACAACAAAATACATTAAAGATAAGCGTTATATTTCGTTATCAAATTATGTAAAAAATAAAGAGATATTTGGTATGGACTTTGTGTATCATCATATACCGACTTACTTGGAACCTTTTGACTTTGAAAAGTTTGATCAAGCAGAGGAAGAGTTTGTTGTTGTAACGACAGATTGTGACACAGGAGAAGCGGTTTATTTCAATAAGAAAGAAACAGAAGGCTCTATATTGACTGCCTTAGAGGCAACAAGTTCTTTACCAATGATGGCCAACCCAGTTCAATATAAAGGTCATACATTATTAGATGGTGGTATCGTCAATCCTATTCCGATTGATAAAGCAATTGAAGAAGGCTATAAGAAAAATGTTTTGATTTTGACAAGACCGAAAGGCTATCGTAAAAAACAAAGTAAATTTTCAAAAGTATTCAGATTGAAAGCATATCCTAAAATCAATCATTTAATGGCGATAAGATATAAACATTATAATCAGACTTTAGAATGGATAGAAGCGGAAGAAGAGAAAGGTAATTTGTTTGTTATCAGACCTTCTGATTCATTATCTGTAGATAGAATCGAGAAAAATCCTAGAAAATTAGATGCTTTATACAAACAAGGATATAAAGATGCTGAAAAAATATACGAAAAACTAAAAGAATATGTTGAGAATTAAGTATATTTGAGAGTATTGAGTGTTTTGGTGTAATTTTTATGCTTGAGTAAAGGGTATTTAGCGTGTATAGTTATATCTTGTGAGCGAGAGATAAATAAAACATCAAAACACTTTGAAAATTAATTTTAAAAAGTTGTTGACTTCGAATTAAGAAGTGTGTATAATAGTTTCTTGTGAGACAAAATGAACATTGAAAACTGAATGACAATATGTCAACGTTAATTCCAATAATTGAGTACTGAAAGTACTTCAGAGTGATTGGCTTAACCAA
>NZ_JAJNHW010000012.1:0-36813 GCF_022386695.1 Mammaliicoccus sp. D-M19
TTGCATGTATTAGGCACGCCGCCAGCGTTCATCCTGAGCCAGGATCAAACTCTCCATAAAAGAAGTAAGCTTGATAAGCTCATTTTTGATTAGTTAAGCCAATCACTCTGAAGTACTTTTAGTACTCAATTATTGGAATTAACGTTGACATATTGTCATTCAGTTTTCAATGTTCATAATCTATTTTTAAATGGTGGAGACTAGCGGGATCGAACCGCTGACCTCCTGCGTGCAAAGCAGGCGCTCTCCCATCTGAGCTAAGCCCCCATAAGTATTAATAGAAGTCGGGAAGACAGGATTCGAACCTGCGACCCCTTGGTCCCAAACCAAGTGCTCTACCAAGCTGAGCTACTTCCCGTTATTCAAAATGGCGCGCCCGAGAGGAGTCGAACCCCTAGCCTCTTGATCCGTAGTCAAACGCTCTATCCAATTGAGCTACGGGCGCAAAAACAAAAATGGTGCCGAGGACCGGAATCGAACCGGTACGGTAATCACTTACCGCAGGATTTTAAGTCCTGTGCGTCTGCCAGTTCCGCCACCCCGGCAAGAAAAAATAAAAATGGAGCGGAAGACGGGATTCGAACCCGCGACCCCAACCTTGGCAAGGTTGTATTCTACCGCTGAACTACTTCCGCTAAATAATTATTTTTATATATAGTATATTTAAAATGGTGAGCCATAGAGGATTCGAACCTCTGACCCTCTGATTAAAAGTCAGATGCTCTACCAACTGAGCTAATGGCTCTAAAACATGGTGCCGGCCAGAGGACTTGAACCCCCAACCTACTGATTACAAGTCAGTTGCTCTACCAGTTGAGCTAGGCCGGCAAAAATGGTGGAGAATGACGGGTTCGAACCGCCGACCCTCTGCTTGTAAGGCAGATGCTCTCCCAGCTGAGCTAATTCTCCAATTAACAATATCGCCCGGCAACGTCCTACTCTCGCGGAACGTAAGCCCAACTACCATCGGCGCTAAAGAGCTTAACTTCTGTGTTCGGCATGGGAACAGGTGTGACCTCTTTGCTATCGCCACCAGACAATGTTGTTTCGTTTTTGTCTTACCTTATATATTATAAAGAATTCATCAAGGCTTTTCAATAGTAAATTTTACACCTTATTAACTTTCTTTACAAACATCTCGAATTGATATGCGCTTGTTTTCAGCGACCTTTATATAATACACAATTTAGAAACACTCGTCAACACTTTAAGACAAAAAAGTTTACATTTCTTTTAAAAACTCCATCATTCGCATTTTGGAGCCTTCAAAAAGTAGAAAACCGCACACAATATGGAATTGTGTACGGCTTTTAGTTACATTTATTTTTGTCTCATATAAGGGAATAGTAATACATCTCTAATAGAAGCAGAGTTTGTTAATAGCATAACTAATCTATCAATACCTATTCCTAAACCACCTGTTGGAGGCATACCATATTCAAGTGCTTCAATAAAGTCATCATCCATTTCATGCGCTTCATCGTTACCTTGATCTTTTTCTTTCATTTGTGCTTCAAATCTTTCACGTTGATCAATTGGATCATTTAATTCAGTAAATGCATTTGCATGCTCTCTACCAACAATAAATAATTCGAATCTATCAGTGAATCTTGGATCTTCAGGATTTTTCTTAGCTAATGGTGATATTTCGATTGGATGTCCATAAATAAATGTAGGTTGAATAAGTTTCTCTTCGACTCTTTGTTCAAAGAATTCATTCAGAATATGACCATATGTCATACGATCTTCTACTTCTATATTATGTTCTTTTGCTAAAGTATGTGCTTCTTCATCAGTTTTAACTTCATAGAAATCTACACCAGTATATTCTTTAACAGCATCAACCATATGCCATCTTCTCCAGTTAGGAGCTAAATCTATAGATTCTTCGCCATATTGTACAGTTGTAGAACCTAATACTTTTTCAGCGATTGCTGCAACCATAGATTCAGTCAAATCCATAATGTCATTGTAATCAGCATACGCTTCATATAATTCAATCATTGTAAATTCAGGATTATGTCTTGTAGATACACCTTCATTACGGAATACTCTTCCAATTTCATATACTTTCTCTAATCCACCTACGATTAATCGTTTCAAGTGTAATTCAATTGCAATTCTCATGTATAAAGTAGCATCCAGCGCATTGTGATGCGTTACAAAAGGACGAGCTGAAGCGCCACCTGCGATTTGGTGCATCATTGGTGTTTCTACTTCTAAGAAACCTTTATTATTTAAGTAAGTTCTCATTTCTTGAATGATTTGACTTCTTGTAATGAATGTTTTAGTTGATTCTTCACTTGTAATTAAATCTAAGTAACGTTGACGGTAACGTTGTTCTATATCTTGTAAACCATGATATTTATCAGGTAATGGACGTAAAGATTTTGTTAAAACAGTAAATTCTTTCGCTTTAACAGATAATTCTCCAGTATTAGTTTTAAACATAACACCTTTTACGCCTACGATATCACCTAAATCTGCATGCTTCCATATTTCAAATTGTTCGTCACCTACTTGGTCTTTACGAACATAGATTTGAATTTGACCAGTAATATCTTTAACATGTGCAAATCCAGCTTTACCTTTACCTCTTTTAGTCATTAAACGACCTGCGATAGCAACAGCTGATTCGTCTTCTTTATCATGTAATTCTTCTTTACTGAATTCGTCCCATTCTTGGTGTAATGATTTAGAGTCCCCACTACGGACAAATTTCTTACCGAAAGGATCGATACCTAAATCTCTTAATTCTTGTAATTTCTCTCTACGAACCAACATTTGGTCATTCATTTCTTCTGACATGATTTTCCACTCCTTATTTAAATTACACTTGTTATTTTATTTAAACCACACGTAGATTATTTACTTTCACCATTATACTTTACTACATGTTCATCGTTTGGCAATAGCTCCCAAATATATTTCTTCGATATAGGTTCCACAACATTTGAAGCAATGTCATTCAAAGGTATCATCACAAATGCTCTTTCAGTCATTCTTGGGTGAGGCACTTCTAGTTCTGGTGATTGAATAACAGATTGATCATATATTAAAATATCTATATCAATTGTACGTGGTCCCCATCTTTCAACTCGAACACGATGAAGTTGTTGTTCTATCATCATACAAACTTTTAATAATTCTGATGATTCTAATTCAGTTGAGATTTCAATACACATATTCAAAAAATCCGGTTGATCTGTGTATCCTACTGGTTTCGTTTCATATATTGGAGATTCTTGAACAACTTGAATACCATCAATTTCATTCAGCAATTTAACAGCTTCTTGCAGTTGATGTTGCCTATCTCCCATATTACTTCCTAAACCTAAATATGCAGTATGCATTTATCTCTTCCTCACTATCTCAATACCCACACCTTTATAATGTCCAGGTATCGGTGGATTATTTTTAGTAATCTTAACTTTGGTTTCCAATACTCGATTATAGTGTGAAAATAGCTCTTTTGCAATACGTTCAGCAAGATGCTCGATTAATTTTACTGGTTTACCTTCCATAATTTCTTTGACAACTTCAAATACTTCACCGTAGTGAACAGTCTTTTCTAAGTCATCTGTTTCGCCCGCTTCAGAAAGATCTAAATATAATTCTAAATCTACTAAAAAGATTTGTCCTAATTCGTTTTCGGCTTCAATTGCACCATGATATCCATAAAAAGACATGCCTTCTAATATTATTCTATCCATTTAATCGAATCTCCTTCAGAGCATCTATCGTTTTAGCTACTCTTTTGTTCATTTGTACATTGTGGACTCTCACAGCACGTACACCTTTTTCAATTCCATAAGCTGTTGTTGCTGCTGTACCTTCATCACGTTCATCAACATTACTTTCGCCACCTAATAAGTCATTAATTAATCGCTTACGACTTGTCGCAAGCAACACATTATAACCTGTAGCGACCAATTCATCTAATCGTGACATGACAATACGCTCTTCTTCTCTAGACTTTGCAAAACCTATACCAGGATCTAGCCAAATATTTTTTTCGGGTATGCCGCAAATTTCTGCTTGGTTTGCTTGTTTCAATAAAGTAAGTAGCAATTCTTCCATTACTGGTACATCTCTCTTACCGTCGCCGTTATGCATTAACACAATTTCTGCATTATATTCTGCAACGACTTTCAATATATTCGGATCATATAAGCCAGCCCACTGGTCGTTAATCATCGTTACGCCTCTTTTTAAAGATTCTTCAGCAACTTTACTTCTGTATGTATCCACTGAAAGTTGTACATCTAAATCACTGAGCGCTTCTACAACTGGAATGACTCTGTCCAATTCCTCTTCTAAACTCACTTCTGTATAACCTGGGCGAGTAGATACACCACCGATATCAATAATATCCGCACCTTCTGAGATCAGTTTCTCAGCGTGTTGTCTTGCTTTATCTACGCTATTATATGAACCACCGTCAGAAAATGAATCTGGCGTAACATTTAATATACCCATAATTTTCGTATTCACCAAGATAGTCTTCCTTCCTTTTTCATAGATAAATTTATTATAACAAATTTAAAAAATCACGCCTAAATGAAATAACTTCAAAAGTTATTTATTATAGACGTGATACTTATTATATAATCATTTATTTATCAATTAGTCTTCAAAAGCGTAAAGCGGTGTAGATAGGTAACGTTCACCATTACTTGGAAGAACTGTTACTACTGTTTTGCCTTCACCTAGTTCTTTAGCTTTTTTCAATGCAGCTACAATTGCAGCACCAGATGAAATACCACCTAGGATACCTTCTTCTTTAGCAACTTTTCTAGACATTTCCATCGCTTCTTCATTACCTACTTTAATAACATCGTCATAAACATCTGTGTTTAAAGTGTCTGGTACGAAACCTGCACCTAAACCTTGTAATTTATGAGGACCTGGTGAACCACCGCTTAAAATAGGAGAAGCTTCTGGTTCAATCGCAACTACTTGAATATTAGGATATTTTTCTTTAAGAACTTTACCTGCTCCAGATAAAGTACCACCAGTACCTACACCAGCTAAGAAAGCATCGATTTGAAGACCTTCAAATTGTTCAACAAGTTCAGGACCAGTTGTTAATTCATGGACTTTAGGGTTCGCTGGGTTTTCGAATTGTTGTGGTTCAAAATAGCCTTTTTCTTCTTTTAATTCTTTAGCTTTTTTGATAGCACCTTTCATACCTTCTGCACCAGGTGTTAATACTAATTCAGCGCCATAAGCTTTCAATAAAGCACGACGTTCGCTACTCATTGTATCTGGCATTACAAATACAGCTTTATAACCTTTAGCTGCTGCAACCATTGCTAAACCGATACCTGTGTTACCAGATGTTGGTTCAATAATTGTGTCGCCTGGTTTGATTTTGCCTTCTTTTTCAGCTGCTTCAATCATCGCTAAACCAATTCTATCTTTAACTGAGCTACCTGGGTTTTGATATTCTAATTTTACATAAACGTCTGCTGAACCTTCTTCAACTACTTTGTTTAATTTAACTACAGGTGTGTCTCCAATTAATTCTACAATATTATTTACTCTCTTAGCCATTTACGCTTCACTCCTAAACAGTTTTTATACCCTAGTTTATTTATCGGATATAATGATTATAACAAAACTTCATATAAAGTGAAAGTATTTACTAAATTAAAGTGCATTCTTAAGTTCGATTAATTCTTCTTCGCTATATTGATACTTCGTTCTACAGAAATGACATTCTGCTTCAGCGCCATGATCTTCTTTAATCATTGCATCAATTTCTGCTTCTCCAAGACCTTTAATTGCATTTAAGAATTTTTCTCTAGAACAATTACATTTGAATTCAACATCCATATGGTCGATAATTCTAGTATTTTCTTTTCCTAATACTGTTTCAATTATTTCTTCTGGCGTTAATCCTCTATCAATCAATTTAGATACAGGTTCCATTTGATTAATTTTTTCTTCAATTGCTGAAATTGTTTTTTCAGATGCACCAGGCATAAGTTGAATGATGAAACCTCCTGCTGCTTTAATCGTATTATCAGGATTTACTAATACACCTAAACCAACAGCCGAAGGTACTTGTTCACTTGTTACAAAATAATAAGTGAAATCTTCTCCAAGTTCTCCTGAAACAATTGGTGTAGAACCTGTGAAGTAATCTTTCAATCCGATATCTTTAACGACACTTAACATACCGTCTGTTCCAACAGCACGTCTAACATCTAATTTACCTTGATCATTTAATGGGAAATGTGTTTGTGGATTTTGAACGTATCCTCTTACTTCACCTTTTGCATTAGCATCGACCATAATTTTACCAATTGGTCCTCCGCCATCAATTGTTACCGTTAATTTTTCTTCATTTTTCAGCATTGATCCCATCATAACACCAGCTGTCATTGATCTACCTAATGCTGCTGATGCAGTTGGCCATGTGTAATGGCGTGTTTGTGCTTCTTGTACTGTATTTGTTGTTTGAACAGCAAAAGCCCTCACTTCATCATTGAAAGCTAATCCTCTTACTAAATAATCTTTTGTCATGTTTTATACTCCTTCTTTAAAAAAAAGCCCCTCTCAATCTAATTGTTGAAAGGGACTTTTGTGAAATTATTCTTTACGATCTGTCGGTTTATTGTCACCTAGGTCATCGATATTTGGCTCTTGTTCATGAGCTGGTTCGTCTGAATCACTATCTGAATCTGTGTCTTCATTATGTTTTTCATGTGACACTTCTTCTTTTACTTCTTCGTATGATTTACCAACTTCATCATCGTCAATATCTAATGTACCTTCTTGTTGCGTTAAGTCACCTTCATATTTATCTTCATCTGAGTCTTCATTTTGGTTAAGATGAGAATCATCATATTTAACTTCTGGTAACTTACCTTCATGGAATAATGATTGAATTTGTTCAGCTACTAATGTTTCTTCAACTAGAAGTGTCTTAGCAATTAATTCTAATTGTGATTTATGTTCAATTAGAATTTGTTTACAACGTTCGTATTGTTCTTTAATGATACGTTGTACTTCTGAATCAATTTCATAAGCAATTTGGTCTGAATAATTTGGTTCAGATTGCATATCTTTACCTAAAAATACTTGTCCACTATCCGTACTACCAAATTGTAATGGACCTAATTTTTTACTCATACCATATTCAGTAACCATCTTACGCGCAATGTTTGTTGCACGTTGGAAGTCATTATGAGCACCTGTTGATGCTTCTCCAAAGTTTATTTCTTCAGATACACGACCACCAAGTAAACCTACTATCTTATCTAATAATTCTGGTTCAGTCATAAAGTAACGATCTTCTTTAGGAAGCATCATTGCATATCCACCAGCTTGACCACGTGGAACGATCGTAACTTTATGAACCATTTCTGCTTCATCTAATACACAACCGATAATGGTATGACCTGCTTCGTGATAAGCAACAATATTTTTCTCTTTCTCAGAAATCATTCTTGTTTTCTTAGCTGGACCTGCAATAACTCTATCAGTCGCTTCTTCGATATCTCTCATATCAATTTTCGTTTTGTTAGAACGTGCTGCTACTAATGATGCTTCATTTAACAAGTTCTCTAAGTCTGCACCAGAGAAACCAGGTGTTCTTTGAGAAATTGCTTTTAAGTCAACAGTTTCGTCTAACGGTTTATTACGAGCATGTACTTTAAGTACTGCTTCACGTCCTCTTACATCCGGGCGTCCAACTTGGATTTGTCTATCGAAACGTCCTGGACGTAATAACGCAGGGTCTAGAATATCAGGACGGTTAGTAGCAGCTATCATAATGATACCTTCATTTTCACCGAATCCATCCATTTCTACTAATAATTGGTTTAATGTTTGTTCACGTTCATCGTGACCGCCACCAACACCAGCGCCACGTTGACGACCAACAGCATCAATCTCATCTATAAAGATAATACATGGTGCATTCTTCTTAGCGTTCTCGAATAAGTCACGCACACGACTTGCACCGACACCAACGAACATCTCAACAAAGTCTGAACCACTGATTGAGAAGAATGGTGTACCCGCTTCACCTGCTACAGCTCTAGCAAGTAATGTTTTACCTGTACCTGGAGGACCAACTAGTAAGACACCTTTTGGAATACGCGCACCCATTTTCTTGAATTTACGATTATCTTTAAGGAAATCAACTATTTCAACTAATTCTTGTTTCTCTTCATCGGCACCTGCTACATCAGAGAATCTAACACGTTTCTTCTGATTATCATATAGCTTGGCTTTTGACTTACCAAAGTTCATTACTCGGCCGCCGCCACCGCCGCCACCTTGCATTTGGCTTAAGAAGAAGATGAATAAAAATGCAATAATTAAAACTGGGATAAGTGTTGTTAATACACTAACAAACACACTTTGTTTTTCTTCTTCTTTAACATTAAATTTCAAATCATCTTGTTTCTCAGCAGTTGCTGTTATTTTTTTCAAGTCATCTTGGTTATTAAATAAAATAGAAGATGTATATGTTTCATCTTTACCTTTTTTCAATTCACCGCTAACCATATAAACATTCTGTTCTGGTTGAATAGTTAACGTTTTTAAATCGCCTTTTTCTAGCTTCGTCATAAACTCATTATATGTAAGCTGTTTTGGTGATTGTCCATTGCCATTAATGAACTGGAATACACCAAATAGGACGATAGCTAAAAGCGCGATCATTAATATATTACGAAAAGCTTTTTGCATTCAATTTGTCCTCCTACTCAATTAATAAAACTAACAAAAATTTTACCATATTTGTAATTTCTTACGCTAGTAATTAAACTTACTTATATGCATCATTGATATATTTCTGGTTTAAGTGTACCAATGTATGGTAAATTACGATATTTCTCAGCATAATCTAGTCCATATCCTACTACAAATTCATCAGGAATTTTTTCTCCGACATATTTTGCTTCAATGTCTACTTTACGTTTCATTGGTTTATCTAACAATGTTACGATTTCAATAGAGTTAACATTTCTGTATTTCAATAAATCAACGATAGAATTTAAAGTTGTACCTGTTTCTAAAATATCTTCAATTATAATGACATCTCTATTCTCAACAGAAGTACTTAAGTCTTTTAAAATTTTAACTTCTCCAGTTGATTCTGTACCACCGTGATAACTAGAAACATCCATGAAGTCTATTTCTACATGTGTATCAATGTATTTAATTAAATCAGCCATAAACATGATAGAGCCTTTTAAAATACCTACACAGATTGGTGTCTTCCCATTATAATCCTCTGTGATTTGCTTGCCTAATGTTTTGCATCTTTCTTGAATCTGTTCTTCTGATAATACAACAGACTTAATCGAGTCTTTCATTAAAGTCATCTCCAATATAAGTAATAGTTAGTGCGTTTTTAAAGTTAGAATCTATCCAAAAATCACCAATTGCAATAATATCATCACCATCTAAAATAATTGGACAATTGTTTCTTTTATGTATGTCAATCTTGTTGTCAATCATGATTCTATTAACTTTTTTGCGATGTTTATTTCCCCGGTTATAATACTGAACACGATCTCCAGACATTCTCGTTCTTACGAATAAAGGCGATGCTATGTCTTTCGTTTCAATTAACCAATTCCCAAATACATATTGTTCATTACGATTTATAAATTTAGAATTTACATTGAACTCAATATCTTCACATAGTAATAATTTATCATATGCTACTATAAACTGCCAATCATCAGATATAGGAATGACGGATTGTTTTGAAAAATTATTAAATACGCGCATCCATTCTTTATATGACTTCTCACTATATCTTCGTTTAACATATTGAGCCATTAATTGATCTAATACTTGAACCTTAACTAAATCGTTCAGCCGATTAAATGCATCTCGATTAACTTCAACTTGATCAGACAGTTTTATTTCTTTAGCAATAAAAGCATCTGCTTCAGCCACAATTAATTCTCTTGCATCATTCATCCATTGATTTAAATCCAGTAAATGATCTGTTGAAAATTCTTGTCTTTCTTCAATAACAGGCAACAATTGATTTCGTAAATAGTTGCGTGTATATTTGCTATCTTTATTTGAATCATCTTCGTAGTACTTAAAAGCATTTTCTTGTTGGTATTGCTTAATAAATGATTTGGATACATTTAATAATGGTCTGCAAATCATATAATCATTTCTTTTTTGAACTTGTTGAATACCTAAAGGTGCACGGCCAATTCTCCCAGTAAATAATCGATAAGCAATGGTTTCTTTTTGGTCATCCATATGGTGTGCCGTCAACAATACATCGCTACTAGTTTGTTTCATCATTTCATCAAACCATTCATATCTCATTTGTCTAGAAATATCTTGTATGCTCTTATTGTGACTAACCGTTTCGCTCAAATCTAATGTCTTGATATAAATTTCAATATGGTGTTTTTCGCAAAATCGTTTAATAAATTCTGCTTCTTCTCGCGAGGCTTCTCTTAAACCATGGTTGACATGTAAACAAATCAACTTACGATATGTGTCTTTATAAGTTGTATTTAACATGTGTAAAAGTGACATGCTATCTATCCCTGTCGAAACAGCTAAAGCTAAATCATCATCTTGTTGCCAAGTTACATTTAGCATGATTACACACCTCAATTTTCAAAAATTCATTTGATCTTGTCAAAATAAAAAGAGGCTCAACTAATTAGCCTCTTTTTATTATAATCCATTATCGTCTTGCACCTTTACCGCCACGACGTGATTCAGTTTGTCTCTTAATAGATGTTAACTTATCCTCACTATCTTTTAAAAAGTTTGATAATTTCTTCTCAAAGTCTTCAGGCTTAGCTTCTTTCTTAGGCGCTTGGCGCTTTGGACGTTCTTTAGCTTTTTTAATAGATAAACTAATCTTTCCATCATCAGCTACTGTTAATACTTTAACTTCTACTTCATCGCCTACAGTTAAATGGTCATTCACGTTCTCGACGTAGTTATCAGCAACTTCACTGATATGCACAAGGCCACTTTTCCCTTCAGGTAATTCAACAAATGCACCAAAATTCTTAATACCTGTAACTTTCCCTTTGACTTTATTGCCTACTTCAATTGACATATTATTACTGTATCCTCCTGATATAAATTCACTTTAACCTTATTATATGCTTCTATACAAAATTATACAACGCCATAAACAGATTATTTATCATTTTCCGCGTCTTTTTTATCTTCTGGTAATTTAAAAATAATTTCACCGTCATTGCTTAAAAAGTATTCGCTTCTCGCAAGTTTTTCTATATATTCTTTATCGTTCAGTCGTTTAATTTGTTCTTTAAGTTCTATCTCTTTATCTTGCAATTTTTCATATGTTACAGCTTTTTCTTTACGCTCTTGTACTAATTCATCATTGCGATTTTTTTGTAGAAACAGCATGATGATCATAATAACGATTATTAACAATAATACTCCACCAAATAAGGTAAGTCGCTTGCGTATCACTTGGCGCGTTTTATTGACAGTCTTTTTTTGTTTATTTTGGGACTGTGTATATTCATTATCTAGATTTTTAATTTTTTGCGCCATTGGTGTACCTCCTTATTTATATAGAATCTTGAATTTTTTCTTCTTTGATAACTTCAAACATTGTCTTAGCATTTTCTTTATTAGCATGTTCAGACAACCCTGTCACTTTAACAACAATTATTCTATTACCTAATCTAATTTCCAATTCATCTTCAACACTTACAGTCGTTCCTGCTTTAGCAACTTGACCATTTACTTTAACTCTACCTTGGTCACTCACTTCTTTAGCAAGTGTACGACGCTTAATCAGTCTAGATACTTTTAAATATTTATCTAATCTCAAATTGTTAAACCTCCTTTATTTATAAATTCTTTTAATGATTGTTCACCGTATCCCTCTAATTTGGTTTTATCATACAACTTCAAAAAGTAATCAGCAAATATTTTTTCTAGTTTCTCACGTTCAACTTTGCCTTCTTTTTGTTTTTCATTGTTCCAAATTTTCTTGAGGTCTTTAATATCGTCCGCCTCTTGGTCACCAAACACATGTGGATGTCTACGTATCATCTTAGAAGTTAATGTTTGTATCACTTCTCTTACATCAAAGTAAGCTTCTTTCTTTCCAATCGCAGCATGTAGCATCACTTGTAACAATATGTCTCCAAGTTCTTCTATCATATGATCAATATCATCTTCATCAATTGCTTCAATTAATTCAAATGCTTCTTCAAGCACATAACGTTTCAATGTTTCATGGGTTTGTACTTTATCCCAAGGACAGCCTTCTTCAGACACTAATGTATCGATAGTTTGTTCTAAATATTGAAAATCACCATATAGTTGTTCTTCTTTAGTTATTTTCGGAATGAATAAACTTGTTAAATTTGATAACTCAGCATGATGGTCCATTTCATACAATGGACATGAAATCACATCTGCTTCACCTAGTCTTGCATTAGAAACAAGTTTCACAGGGTGATTATCTGGATATCTTTCCATCAATGTGACTTTAATATCCGATGCAACTAATTGATCATACACTTGTGTAATAATCGTATTCGTTCTTATATTTAATAAAGTCTCAGATAAACACGTTCCGTCTAATAATGTAAATCCGTCATTTGGGTCAATATTAACAGCATTGAACATATCATCTAGAAAGCTTTTCCCACCTAACACGTGAACATCAGAGGATTTTTCTAATAGGAGCTGCGTCGTTGTTTCAGCTACCATTGGATCACCAGGTACCGCATAAATGATATTTTCATGTTCAGCCTTTTCAATCAACGTATCGACAATTTCAGAATATACATTAAGAAAATCATTGTGCTTTTCATAAATATAATCAAAACCTTGCCAATTTAAGTCTTCTAATTCTTTAACGACTGGATGGTCTAGCGTACGCGCATATATTACATCAGCTGATTGAAGTTTACGATAAACGCCCATTGGCAATTCTTCTAAACTATAATTACCTAAGCCAACAACTAAAATTTGTTGTGCCATATGTTAATTACTCCTTTATTATTTTATCCATTAAAGGCAAATGTTTCCATTCATCTTTTATTAATATTTTCATTTTTATTATACCTATTATGACAACCATTACGCCAACAATACCTGCCAGTAACATAATTAATAGACTGGTCATTCTCGTGTGCGTTGGAATAAGCAATACAACTTGTACAAATACAGACATGATTGCAAGTAAAGTAATCACTTTAATCATAAATAAACCCATACGTTGAAATTGATAAAGTTTCATCACATGTACATGCAAAATCAATGTATATATAGCGAGCGACAAGACTGTCGACAAACTTGCACCAAATATACCAAACTGCAGTACAAACCAGTAATTCCCGATCAATTTCGTTACCATACCAATAATGAGCGCAATAAATAATATATTTCTATTTAATTTCACTTGCAATAACGCTGTATACATGATGATAAATGTCACAAATACTACTGCGAGCATAAAGACGCTCAGTGTACCAATCAATTCATTCGTCTTAAAGAATACAGTATTTAATAACGGCAGTAAGTTCATTAAGCCAAATGCGGCAGCCATACTAAATAACACTGTTATTTTCAACGATGTATTAGCATATTCATTCACGAGTTGATGATTTTTCTTTTGCAGTTGTTCTGTTAACAATGGAATAAGCACAAAACTAAATGTAGTTGTGATGATAAGACCCATCTGAATTAATGAAGCACCTCTATCAAACACGCCTTTTACTTTTATACTTTCATGAAAGCTATATCCATTCTCTTGCAATAAATGTATAAGCGTAAATGAATCTACAATTTGCCATAAGATCAATATCAAATAAGAAATGGCATACAAGATTGTCATCGTCACGATATTTTTAGTGTCTTTCAATTTTATTTCCCAGGAAAACCTCAGTATAGGCTTTCTTTTAAACCAGAAGTAAATTGCAATACAACTTAATCCCAATACAGATCCACTGATTGCGATTGTGCCAGCTTGATAAATCGAAATATTCAAGCCAATAAACAGCAAAATTGCGGTTAAAATCACACCGACTCTAACCACTTGATCAATAACCTGTGAAACGGCAATAAAGTTCATCTGATGTTTCATTTGATAATACCCTCGTGCCATTGAGATAAATACAAGTGGTATTAGCGCTATACTCGCCATACGAATCATAGGTGTTAACTTTACATCACCCATTAGCCCACTTATCAAATGTGCACTTAAAAATATAGCAATACTTATCAACAAACAAGTCATTTGTAAGAACCAGAACATGCCTACTATTTCTGATTGTTTACGTTGAATCATCCAGCTACTCATGACACTAGGAAGCGCGTTTAAACTTACAACACTCACAATCGCAACGAGCGGATATACTTGTTGGTATGCATATAAACCTTCATCACCTAAAACATTTTGGTAAGGTACTCTATAAATTGCGCTTAAAATTTTAACAATGACCATCGTGCCTGTTAACAACAATACACTATTAAAAATTGGTTTAGATTGTGTCATCGTCTACCAAACTTTCATTGATCACATTAGTTAAGAATTTCAAATCGTCTAACCATTGTTTTGATTTTTGTAATTTAAACACCATTTGATTGTTCGAAACGGCTATTTTTAGTTTTCTACCGAGTGGTTCAGTAACTTTAAACAACACATCACCTTTTAAATGATTTGTCGTATATTCCGAAGCTGTCAATTGTATCACTTTAGCAACTTCTTTAATTTCTGTAATACCGAAATGAATACCATTCAATCTTACTTCCACAACATCTAATAAACGTTGTACTTCAACAGGGTACTCACCAAAACGATCGATCAATTCATCTTGAATATCTTCCAATTGAGTTTGAGTCGTAATCGATCTCAATTTTTTGTACATTTCAATTTTGGCTTGTTCATTCTTAATGTATTCTGCAGGAATATAGGCATCTATCTTAATGTCCACTTCAAGTTGTGGTACTTCTGATTCTGGTTCAATACCTCGTTTCACATTAACCGCTTCTTCTAACATTTGAGAATATAAGTCATAACCTACAGAATCTATGAAGCCATGTTGCTGACTACCTAATAGATTTCCTGCACCACGTATATTCAAATCACGCATGGCAATTTTAAATCCTGAACCTAGTTCTGTAAATTCTTTGATAGCTTGTAGTCTTTGCTCTGCAACTTCAGTTAGTACTTTATTTTGTTCATGTAAGAAATATGCATAACCAATTCGACTTGAACGACCTACTCGTCCACGCAACTGATACAATTGACTCAATCCAAATCTATTAGCATCTTCAATAATCAATGTATTGGCATTCGGAACATCGACACCCGTTTCAATAATCGTCGTTGTCACTAAAATATCGTATTCTCCATCCACAAAATTCAACATCGTTTCTTCTAATTCTCGTTCTGTCATTTGTCCATGAGCAACGCCAATTCTCGCATTAGGCATGAGCATAGATAACTGTTCACTCTTTTGATATATAGACTGCACGCGGTTATATAAATAGAATGCTTGTCCACCACGTGAAAGTTCACGTTCTAGTGCTTCTTTAACAAAACTCATATTTTGTTCTAATACATACGTTTGAACAGGGAATCTGTTTTCAGGTGGTGTTTCAATAACAGATAAATCTCTAACACCTAATAAACTCATATGAAGTGTTCTCGGAATTGGTGTAGCTGTTAAAGTAAGAACATCTACATTTGTCTTTAATGCTTTAATTCTTTCTTTATGTTTCACACCAAATCTTTGTTCTTCATCGACGATTAATAAGCCTAAATCTTTATATTCAACATCTTTACTTAGTAATTTATGTGTACCTACAACAATGTCTACAAATCCAGATTTGATACCTGCTTTCGTCTCTTTAACTTGTTTAGGTGTTCTAAATCTACTCATCATTTGAATTTCTACTGGATATTCTTGCATACGTTCTCTGAATGTTTCAAAATGCTGTTGGGCAAGAATCGTTGTTGGTACGAGCACGGCTACTTGCTTACCTTCCAAGACTGCTTTAAATGCAGCTCTTATCGCTACCTCAGTCTTACCATATCCAACATCACCACAAAGCAGTCTATCCATCGGTCTTCTTTTTTCCATATCTGCTTTAATTTCTTCTAAAGAAGTGACTTGGTCAGGCGTAGGTTCATATGGGAAGTCCATTTCAAATGTCATTTGTTCTTCAGTATCTGGCCCGTATTGGTAGCCTTCAACTTGTTCTCTCTCTTGATAAAGCTTCAACAATTCATCCGCAATGTCTTCCACATTTTTTTGAACTTTAGCTTTCGTTTTTTTCCATTCTGTACCGCCAAGTTTATTTACCTTTGGCTCCTTATCATCGGAACCAACAAACTTCTGAACATCATTCATTTGATCAACAGGTACAAATAATTGATCGGTACCTTTATATTGAATTTTAATATAATCTTTATGAATGCCGGATACTTCTAATGTTTCAACACCTAAATATTTACCAACACCATGATGTACGTGTACAACATAGTCCCCCACATTCAATTCTTGATAAGACTTTATTTTTTCAGCATTAGATAACTTTTGTCTTCTTTTAGACTGTTTTCTTTCACGTGCTTTGAAAAGTTCTTTTTCTGTCACGACGACAAGCTTCATATAAGGTAATTCAAATCCTTCTGACAGCGCGCCATCCGTTACGATAGCTTGTCCTCGGCCACCGACTTGTTCTACCCTATCTATAACAGTTGGAATTTTCATGTCGTTTAACATACTTTGAATACGAGACTTTCTCGTTTCAGATTCTGCTAATAATACGACCGTGAATCCTTGTTTCATAAAGCGATCAAACTCTGATTGCATAATGTCGTATTGTCCATAGAACCTTTGAACAGGTTTACATGAGAATTTCACCATCTCTTCAATTTCAACTGGCATACTTGCAGTAAATAAAGTGAAATAGGCAATTTTATGCTGATGCAACAGTTCAGTAAAAGCATGTTCAGAAATAAAGCGTTGGCCAATAAATCCTTGTCCTGATTCTATTAGCGATTGCGTAAATTCTTCGATTTCGACGTCTAATGAATGTTCAGTTTCTTTAATTCGATTATATTCGTCTACAATAATAAGTGCATCATCCGCAAAATAATCTGTTAAAGTTGTGACTTCATCATACATAAACGAAATCACACGTCTTAAAATTTGATGATCTTTCAATTCATCACTTTGCATCAATATCGTTTGATACGTATCTTTTAAGTCGGGACGCATTTCTGTAGCTAATTGTTGTCTTGTCTTTTCGTATGCTTCTTCCATACGTTCTGGAAGTTGGCTAATTTGTTCACTTGTAAAAATATAATCACTAGCCGTTGTAATTTCAACTTGTTCAACATTACCTAAAGAGCGTTGTGTTTCAACGTCAAACAACCTCATACCGTCTACTTCAGTATCAAACAATTCGATACGAACAGGATCTCCAGTTACTGGATAGATATCAATCAACCCACCACGAATTGAAAACTCGCCAACTGCTGATACTAACGATTGCCTCTTATAGCCCATATCAATCAATTGATTAGCCCATTCATCTAAATCAATATCATCACCTATTTGAATCGATTTATAATGTTCATTCCAAATATGCTTCGGTGTTAGTTGTTTTTTTAAACCGTTTATAGGCACGATAAATAAGCCCTTCTTGCCTTGAGCAAGTTGGGTTAGTGTTCTGATACGTTCACTCATTAAATCAGGACTTTGAGTCGAGAACGCCTCTATCATAATATCTTGTGCAGGAAACTTAAATACTTCTTCAGGTGGTAATAATTGAAGAATATCCGCTTCTAATTTATCCGCCTGATACAAGTTATTTGTTACGATAACGAGTTGTTTATCGTTTTTAAGATATTGTTCTAATATGAGTAGCGCTTTACTTGACTGATTAAGTCCTGTTATGAGTATGTTCTTTTCTCCAAATATTTGCGTTAATTCTTGAAATCGTTCGTCTGCTTGTATGATTTCATGGATAACGTGTTTCATATAACTTCACCATTATACTGGTTCATCACATTCTGAAAAGTTTCGCCTTTAATTAAAGCTTCACAAGCATCTGCTGCGCGATCGATCACTTTTTCCATTGTAATCATTTCATCATCAGAGAACTTTTGAAGCACATAACTCGGTACACTCATGCCATTTGTAGGACGATCAATTCCGATTCTAATACGGTTAAAACGGTCTGTCCCTAAATGTTGAATTAAAGACTTCATACCGTTATGGCCACCAGCACTTCCTTTCTGACGTAGTCTCAAATGACCTTGAGACTGGTCCATGTCATCATAGAGTACAACTAGATCCTCTATATCTATATTATAATAATCCATTAATGGTCTTACAGCTTCACCTGATAAATTCATGAAGGTCATAGGCTCAATGAGCATTACTTTCTCACCATTTATAAGACCTATTGTATATGCGCCTTTAAATTTTTGTTTATCTAAATCTAGTTGATGACGATCAAGTAATTTATCAACTACTTCAAAGCCAATATTATGACGTGTTAAGTCATATTTCTTTCCGATATTTCCAAGTCCAACAATACATTTCATGTTGTAACCTCCATATTAATTCTAAGTATATATTATAGCATTTTTGTGATTTATTTCATCTATCTATACTTACATAAAAAAACCCAACACAAATGTGTTGGGTTGAAGATTTAAAAAATATTATTTTTCTTCTTCTGATTCTTCTTTTTCAGCTTCTTCTTCTGCTACTGCATCAGCTTCTTCAGCTGCAGTTTCTTCAGCATCTTCAGCAGGTTCTTCTGTTGGAGGAACTACTGTTACAACTGCTTCTTCTTTATCGTTTTCGATAGTGTATTTACCAGTTGCATCTAAGTCGCCTACTAAGTAGCTATCACCAATAGCTAATTCTGTAATATCAACTTCGATATTTTCAGGAATTGCATCTGGAGTAGTTGTAACTTGTAAGTCGAATAATGGTTGTTGAACTACGCCACCTTCAGAAGCACCAACTGATTCACCTACTAATACTACAGGTACGTCTACAGTTAATTCTTCTTTCATGTTGATAGCTAAGAAGTCAACGTGAGTGATTTGATTTTTAAGAGAATCGTATTGATAATCTGAAACCATAACTTTGATTGTTTTTGAACCAACACCTAATTCGATAACGCCGTTACGTCCAACTTCACGAATTGTTTTGATGAATTCAACTTCATCAACTTTAACAGATGTATTTTTAGCACCGTAACCGTATACGACCGCTGGAATAACACCTGAAGCTCTTAATTTACGTAAACTAGAACGAGTTTGTTTACCTTGACGGATAACTGACTTTAATGAAGTCATTATCTTTTCCACCTTTCATTTATGCGCGATATGCGCTCCTACACTTACCCATCAACAATAATCGCTGCTTGTAAGTGGTTATTTAGTCCATAAAAATGAACCGTTTGTTATTATACACGAATATTATAAATTAATCAAATAGCACACTAACAGATTCTTGTTCATATACTCTAACAATTGCTTGTGCTAATAATTCTGCTACAGACAATTCTTTAACGTTTGCAGGTTTTCTATCTTCTGGTAATTGAATAGAATTTGTAACAACTAATTCTTTAATTTGAGAATTTTCGATACGTTCTTTTGCTGGCCCTGATAATACAGGGTGTGTACAACAAGCATAAACTTCTTTTGCACCTTTTTTAACAAGTGCATCTGCTGCTAATGTAATTGTTCCAGCTGTATCAATAATATCGTCGATAATGATGGCAGTCTTACCATTAATATCTCCAACAATATTCATAACTTCTGCTACGTTCGGTTTCGGACGACGTTTATCAATAATAGCGATAGGTGTTTTTAGACGGTCAGCCATTTTACGCGCTCTTGTTACGCCACCATGGTCAGGTGAAACAACTACTGTTGATTCAGGATCTAAACCTTTTTCTAAGAAGTAATTTGATAAAATTGGTACGCCCATTAAATGATCAATCGGTATGTCAAAGAACCCTTGAATTTGAGGTGCATGTAAATCAAGTGCTATCATTCTGCTTGCGCCAGCTTTTTCTATAATATTTGCCACAAGTTTAGCAGTGATTGGTTCACGGCTTCTAGCTTTACGGTCTTGTCTTGCATAACCATAATAAGGCATTACAATATTAATATTTGCTGCTGATGCACGTTTACAAGCATCAATCATAATTAATAATTCCATCAAGTGTTCATTCACTGGGTTTGATGTTGGTTGAATAATAAACACATCACAACCACGGATACTTTCTTCAATATTAATTTGAACTTCACCATCAGCAAATCTCTTAACTGTAGATTTACCTAATGGGATCCCTACTAAATTGGCAACTTCTTGCGCTAATGGTTGGTTACCTTCAAGCGAAAATATTTTTAATGAAGAGTTCTTATATTCAGTGTTCAACATTTCTGTTCCTCCGATATCATTTTGACTCATGTTTTGACGGCTCCTTTTATTTCGTTTTATAATATCCTTCTTTTGTCGTTTGTCTAGCGCGACCTAGCGCCAAGCTTTCATTTGGTACATCATCTGTAATCGTTGACCCTGCTGCTATGAATGATCCATCTCCAATTTCTACTGGTGCAACTAGATTTGAATTACATCCAATAAACGCATCATCTCCTATAACCGTACGGAATTTATTCACGCCATCATAATTTACAGTGATAGAACCACAACCAATATTTGTTCTTGCACCTACTTCTGCATCTCCGATATAACTTAAGTGTGAAACTTTAGCACCATCTTTCAAGACAGCCTTTTTAGTTTCAACAAAGTTACCAATTTTCGTATCTTTGCCTAGTTCAGAACCTGGTCTTAATTGTGCAAATGGTCCTACTGTAGCGTTTTCGCCTACAACTGAATCTGTAATAACAGATTGTTTAATTGTAGCATCATCTTTAATTGTACTATTTTTGATGTCAGAATTCATTCCTATCGTAACATTTTTTCCTATAATTGTTGTGCCAGAAAGTCTTACGCCTGGTTCTACAACTGTGTCTTCACCAATTACGACTTGTTTCCCGATATAAGTTGTAGCTGGATCAATAATTGTTACGCCATTTAGCATATGTTGATGATTGATACGTTCTTTCATTTTCTGTTCAGCTTTCGCAAGTTGCACTCTATCGTTCACACCCATAATGCCGTCAACATCGTTCGTAATAAAAGCAGAAACTTTTTCATTTTCTTCTTTTAGGATGCGAATCACATCTGGTAAATAATATTCACCTTGTGCGTTATCATTGTTTACTTTTTCGAGTGTTTCAAATAACTTTTCATTATCGAAAGCAAATATACCAGAACTGATTTCATTAACTTCAGCTTCAGCAGAAGAAGCATCTTTTTGTTCGACAATTCCAGAAACCAAACCATTTTCATCGCGAATGATTCTGCCGTAGCCAAACGGGTTGTCAACTTTTGCAGACAAGACAGTTGCTACTGCACTTTCAGACTCATGAAAATCTAATAAGTTTTTAATCGTTTCGTCACTGATTAATGGTGTGTCTCCACATACAACAATTGTTGTGCCTTTTTCAGTACCTAATATATCTTTAGCAGTCTTTACTGCATGTGCTGTTCCTAATTGTTCTTCTTGATGTACAAACTGAGATGCATGACCGATTGCTTCTTTGACATTTTCAGCACCATGTCCAACAACTGTTACGACTTTATCAACACCTGCATTTTTCACGCTATCTATAACATGTTGAACCATTGCTTCTCCAGCTACTGTATGTAGTACTTTGTAAAGTTTAGATTTCATTCTTGTACCTTTACCAGCAGCTAATACAACTGCATATTTTTGCATTGCAAATACCTCCATTTATACACACTTTAGTCTATTATAATTTAATTGACCGCATAGTATCAAGAAAGACTTCAAGTAAACGTTTCCTTATTAACAAATCCATTATAATGAAACATAAAAAAACAGCAGTTAAAATCACAAGATTTTAACTGCTGTTTATCAATATACGTGAGCTGAGTACTTTAAATATCGTTATTCTTCTTCACTGTCTGATGCTTCATCGCTATCCTCTGAATTTGAGGCTTCTTGAGCTGATTTTGGAATAATGACTTCATCTGTTTCATCATATACTTTCATAACCGCTTCTTGAATTTCTTGTCTCATTTCAGAATTAATGGGATGCGCAATATCTCTAAATTCCCCATCTGGCGTACGCTTACTAGGCATAGCCACAAACAGTCCTGAATTTCCCTCGATTACTCTTAAGTCGTGAATAACAAAAGCGTCATCTAATGTTATAGAAACTAATGCTTTCATTCTTCCATCCGTTTGAATTTTTCTTAATCTCACATCTGTTACCTTCATGATTTGTGTGCCCCCTGTTTTGTCTATTTAAAGTAGCAGCATCATATTAATTGAAGTTAGTTATTTATTTTTGCAATCATTTCGATTTCAACTTTAACATCTTTCGGTAAACGTGCAACTTCTACACAACTTCTAGCAGGCAAATGTTCATTAAAATATTCGCCGTATACGGCATTGATGTCTTGAAAGTCGTTCATATCTTTTATAAAAATTAAAGATTTAACGACACTTTCTAAAGATGCGCCACTTTCTTGAAGTACTACTTTTAAATTTTCTAGTACTTGCTTAGTTTGTTCTTTGACATCTTCAGAAACGACTTCACCTTGTTGATTTAACGGTATTTGACCAGAAGTAAATACTAAATTATCTACTACTACTGCATGGCAATATGGTCCTAAAGCTTCTGGAGCATTTGTTGCGTTAATACTTTTCATGTTGATTACTCTCCTTTTAATTAAATCTTTTTAAACAGTTGCCTTCTTCTACTGAAAATTGCTGATTGTACTCGTCTACGTCAGATAGCCTAACTAAAGATGTATAATCTTCAATCAATCGATGTTTAACTTCTTTTGATTCTACAAGTACTGATACCCCTTTTACTGTAGCTTTAAACTCATTCATCAAATTGATTACACCATTAATAGATCCGCCTGCTCTCATAAAGTCATCAACAATCAATACATTCGAATATTCAGGCAATGTTCTTTTTGATAAAACCATTGTCTCAATCTTTCTAGAAGACCCAGATACATAGTTTATCGATACTGTAGATCCTTCTGTTACTTTATTGTCTTTTCTTATAACTACAACTGGCAAATTAAGCACTTTCGCCACGGCATTTGCTAAAGAAATACCTTTTGTTGCTATTGTAACTACCGCATCAAGTTCTTCATCCATGTACATTGTAGCGATTAACTCTCCTACTTGATTTAATAGTTTAGGATTACCTACTAAATCCGACATAAATAAATAGCCACCTGGCAACAGTCTTTCTTTTTCTTTTAGTAATTCACACAATTTTTCAATCAATTCACGTGCTTCTTCGACGTACATTTTAGGTCGGTAAGTTACACCGCCACTTGCACCGGCAGTCGTTTCTATAATACCAAGTCTCTCAGCAGTAAACGTTTCTTTAATAATTTGTATGTCTTCACTAATAGACGACTTTGCCTGACCAAAATGATTCACAAAATAAGTCAACGGCACTAACTCGTTCGGATGTTTCAATAAATATTGTGTCATATAAACGATTCTTTCACTTCGTTTAAACCTCATTTATAAAACTCCAATCTCTATTCCGTATTTTAAGCTTAATTATACTATAATCGTTCGCATTCCTCAAAGCTATCCGAGCAGTCTCGCGATGTATACATCGTTACAACATCCCATCAAAGCATTATATACTTGCTTAGCTTGTCTTTCTTTTTGAACAAAGCCATATATAGTCGGGCCACTGCCACTCATCAAAGCAGCATCTACACCAGTATTACTCATAGTATTCTTCAATTTCTCAACCTCTGGATATAGTTGCATCGTGACTTTTTCGAGGCTATTACCGAGCGACTGACACATTGAGGCATAATCGTTATTTTCAATTGCCTTAAGACATGCTTGTGTTTGTACTTCATCCTTGTTTTCTAAATCTAACGCACCGTATATTTCAGGCGTTGAAACACCTATATCTGGTTTCGCGATAACGACCCATGCTGAAGGTGGTTTAGGTAAGTGCGTAATTTTCTCACCTCTACCTTGGCATAAAGCTGTTTTTCCATAAATACAAAACGAAATATCAGATCCAATTTCTGAAGCCAGCTCACTTAATGTTTCTAAAGATTCATTAATTCCCCATAATTCATTCAAACCTCTAAAAGTAGCGGCTGCATCACTTGATCCACCAGCTAAACCTGCTGAAATCGGAATGCTTTTTTCTAATGAAATCTTCACACCTTTTTTAATATTGTATCTATCTTGCATCAATTTTGCTGCTTTATATGCTAAATTTCTATGATCACTTGGTACAAAATTATGTTCTACATCAATAATGATTTCACCATCGTCTCTACACTCAAATGTTAATCGGTCATTTAAGTCGATGGTCGTCATAATCATTTCCACTTCATGATATCCATCTTCACGTTTATATAACGTATCTAATGTTAAATTAATTTTTGCTGGTGCAGTTTCATAAATCATATACTTGCCCTCTCTAAAACTTATTATTATGATTTTACCATAAATAAAAGTTAGAAAGTATTAGCTTTATTCTATTTTTTGGCATAATAAAAAACCCTACGCCATATCACAGTCATATCGCGTAGAGTTTTTTATTAAATACTTTTAATTATTGAACGATGAATTCTTCTTTATGTTCATTCATAAAAGTTACTTGGACATTCTCAGTTAATACATCAGTGTATGTATAAGATACACGCTCAAAATTATGTTTCTCTTGATCTAATTCGACCACGAAAACTGATGGATACGTTTCCTTAAGCACGCCACTTCGCTCAATTAACTTCTTACGTCCTCCATTAGCTTTAAGTACAATACGATTTCCTAATTGACATTCCAATATTTTTTTGATGTCTACTAAAGTCTTCGGCATATTGACCCACCTCGCTATAAATAAAATTATACTACGAAAGCGGATTTTTGTCAAATAAAATTTAAATTTTATCAAGTTGATAAAGTAATGTCAATATATTTACACAGATAAATTCGGGTATTTTTTCAAATTGTTACAAAGATGTGCATATTCTTGTATTGTTAGCGTTTCACCACGTCGCTTAGGGTCTATGTTTGAAGCATTTAGCCATTCGACGATTTCATCTTTATGCAGTTTACCCTCTTTAATTGTATTAATATAATTGTTCAAAATTGTTTTTCGCCTTTGTCCAAAAGCACCTTTTGAAAGCTTGAATAGTAGTTTCTCATCATCTACTTGGACGATCGGTTCAATGCGTTTCGTTAATTTAATAACAATAGAATCAACATTTGGTGGTGGCATAAAGACAGTCTTCGGGACGATTAAAACACGTTCAGTTTCAGTGTAATACTGACAAGCTATTGATAACGAACCATAACTCTTACTACCTACTTCAGCGTTTAAGCGTTCTCCTACTTCTTTTTGCATCATGACAACATAGCCATCTATTGGCAAATCATTTTCTAGTAAATTCATCAATATAGGTGTCGTAATGTAATAAGGTAAATTGGCAACCAACATAATTTTATCGCAGTCTTTTAAGTGCGTTTCAATTTCTTTTTTGACATTGGCTTTCAATATATCTTCATTTACAACTGTTACATTGTCATATGGACTTAACGTATCTTCTAATACAGGTATTAACCTTTGATCAATTTCAAAAGCCAATACTTTCTTTGATGCTCTCGCTAATTGTTCAGTAAGTGAACCCATTCCTGGTCCAACTTCAATAACACCTGTATTCTCATCTATATCACTAGCAGAAATAATTTTTTGAATAATATTTGTATCGATTAAAAAGTTCTGACCTAAACTCTTTTTGAATTTAAATCCATATTGATCTAATAACGCTTTTGTACGTTTAGGTGTTGCTATATCTTTATCGTTCATCGTGTCACTCCTCTTTATATCCCAGTGCTTCTTTTACATCTTTCTCAGTATAACCGAAGGCATTTAATTTGTTTAGCAATTGTTTGCCATTTGAATGGCCTATATTTAATTTACTGCATAGTATTTCGCGTTTTCTTCTAGCGTCTGGTCCTATAATTAAACCAAGGTCAATTAAGACTGCTTTATCAATTGTTTCAATGTCCGCTTCTAATGGAGAACTCACATTTGTAAGTGCATCTTTAATTGTTTCAATTGAGGCATGCTCTACGCCTATTTTTCCTCTTTTATTTTTAGCTTTATCTCTTGGTATAAATGCATGTTTCACACTAGGGATATACTGCTTGATTGTATTTCTAATTTTATCACCTGGGAAATCTGGGTCAGTTAATACAATAACACCACGTTTTTCATGCGCTTGTCTTATAACTTCTAGAGTTTCTTTTGATATTGCTGAGCCATTTGTTTCTATCGTATCGCAATCTACTGCTCTTTTAACATTAACTGTATCATCGCGTCCCTCAACAACAACAAATTCATTTATCTTCATATTCATTTCCTTCTTTAAAGATGCCCCAAAACAACCGTTTTGGGGCATCATATTTTATAATTTAAATAATCTTTCAGCATTTTCTGTAGTAGCTTTACATACTTCCTCGTATGAAATTCCACGCAATTCAGCAATTTGTTCTGCAACAAGTTTTACACGTGCAGGTTCGTTTCTTTTCCCTCTATAAGGGTGAGGTGATAAGTATGGTGCATCTGTTTCAACGAGTAACCTATCTAAAGGTATATGTTGAGCTACTTCTTTTGGTTGTTTCGCATTTTTGAACGTGACAGGTCCACCCAATGAAATATAGAAATTCATTTTGAGTATTTCATCAGCTATTTCGTTTGAGCCACTGAAACTATGCATAATTCCGCCAACTTCACTTGCATTTTCTTCTTTTAAGATATCAACGCAATCTTGAGTTGCTTCTCTATTATGAATAATGATCGGTAGTTGGACACGTTTCGCTAATGCGATTTGCTTTCTAAACACTTCTTTTTGGATATCTTTAGGCGACTTATCCCAGTGGTAATCTAACCCCATCTCACCTATACCGATGATTTTTGGGTGTTTAGACAATTCTTCAATCCATTGTAGGCGTTCTTCCGTACAATCAATTGCATCAACAGGATGCCAACCTATAATGCCATATATAAAATCATACTGGTCTATTAATTTCATCGTTCTTTCAATCGTGTTCGTGTCGAAACCAACAACGAACATTCTATCGATACCTTCTTCCAAAGCTCGATCGATTACTTCTTGTAAATCTTCATCGTATTGATCCGCATTTAAATGGACGTGTGTATCTATTAACATTCGAATCTTCCTTTCATTACTTTACTTAATGATAGATCCGTTTTGTATTGCATTTGGTAAACCTACTAAAGTAAGTGTGCCGTCTTTCTCAGCTGATAAAATCATACCCTCTGATAATTCACCACGTAATTTTACTGGTTTTAAGTTCGTAACGACCGCTACTTTTTTACCTACAATATCTTCAGGTTTATAAAATTCAGCTATACCTGAAACAATTTGTCTCTTTTCGTTACCTAAATCTACTTTTATTTTTAAAAGTTTATCTGATTTTTTCACATAGTCTGCACCTGTAACAGTAGCAGCTTTGATTTCTACTTTATCAAATTGATCAATTGTGATTTCTGGTTTAGATGGCACTACTTCTTCCTCAGCAGTTTCAGCTTCTTCTTCAGATGGTTCTGCAGTCGTTCCACCTTGCATAGAATCTTTGATGAATGCCACTTCTTGCTCTACATCTAATCTAGGGAAAATAGGCTCAGGTTTTTCGATTACTTTGATATCTTGATCAATAGCGCCATATTGTTCAATACTTTCAAATGTATCAAGTTTACCTTTTTCCAAGTTTAATTGACGGAAAATCTCATATGGTGCATGTGTTAAGAATGGACGTAATAATACTGCTGCAAATCTAATGTTTTCAACTAAGTGAATCATGACATTTTCTAGCATTTCACGTTCATTTTCATCTTTAGCTAATACCCATGGTGTTGTTTCATCAATATATTTGTTTGTACGACTAATCAACTTCCAAACTTCTGCTAAAGCAACTGAGAATTGCATGTTTTCCATTGATGAATAGAATTTATCTTTAGTATCTAAAGCCATTTGTTCCATTTCTTCATCTAATGGATGTAATTTGCCTTTATATTTAGGAAGTACGCCATTAAAGTATTTATTAACCATTGCTATTGTACGATTCACTAAGTTACCTAAGTCATTAGCTAAATCGTAATTTGTTCTTTCAACGAACGCTTCAGGCGTAAATACACCATCTGCGCCAAATGGTAATTCTCTCATGAGATAGTATCTTGTTGCATCTAAGCCGTATTTATCAATTAAGACGTTCGGATCTACAACATTACCTTTAGATTTACTCATTTTACCGTCTTTCATCAAGATCCAACCGTGAGCAAATTCACGTTTAGGTAAAGGTAAGTCTAAAGCCATCAATAAGATTGGCCAAATAATTGAATGGAATCGAACGATTTCTTTAGCCATTAAATGCACATCTGCTGGCCAATATTTTTTAAATAGCGTATCGTCATCTGATAAATAACCTAACGCAGAAATATAGTTCACAAGTGCGTCAATCCAAACATACACAACGTGTTTAGGATTAGAAGGTACTTTAATACCCCAATCAAAAGTCGTTCTAGAAATCGCTAAATCTTCTAGACCTGGTTTAATAAAGTTATTGATCATTTCATTCTTACGAGAAATAGGTAAAATGAATTCCGGATTTTCATCGAAAAATTTGAGTAAACGATCAGCATAGTTATCTAATTTAAAGAAATAACTTTCTTCTTTCACAAGTTCTACTTCATGACCTGAATCAGGACTCTTACCACCGACGATTTTGCCACCTTCATAAACTGGATCGACAAGTTGTGTTTCAGTATAATATGTTTCATCTGGTATTGAGTACCAACCTTCATACTCACCTAAGTATATGTCACCTTGTGCTAATAACTTTTCGAAGACTTTTTCGACAACTTGTTTATGTCTTTCTTCAGTAGTTCGAATAAAATCATCATTAGAGATATCTAATTTCTTCCATAAAGATTGGATACTTTTAATAATGCCATCTAAATATTCTATTTCAGATAAGCCCGCTTCTTTAGCTTTTTCTTGTATTTTTTGACCATGTTCATCTGTACCAGTTAAATAATGAACATCATAGCCTTGTAACCGTTTATATCTAGCAATTACATCACCAGCAACCGTAGTATACGCATGACCTATGTGTAAATTCCCGCTCGGATAATAAATCGGTGTCGTAATGTAAAAAGTCTCTTTCGTCATCAGCGTTTCCTCCTAATATCTTATCTATATAATATACCGAAAATTAAGCATTTTTTCAATATTACCTGATTATGGTATAGAGATAACAATTGTTTTATATTTCAAAAATTAAACGCATGCAATATATTGTTATATTGACATTTTCTTGAATTCATATTAGTATACTATTTATATAATTGTCGAATGAATGTCGAATTAGATAATTATGGTTTTATTAAACGGAGGTAAAAAGATGAAATCAACTGGAATCGTGCGTAAAGTAGATGAACTAGGCCGTGTAGTAATTCCAATCGAATTACGACGCATATTAGACATTGCTGAGAAAGATGCTTTAGAAATTTATACAGATGACGATAAAATTATCTTAAAGAAATACTCACCTAACATGACTTGTCAAGTTACTGGAGATGTTTCTGAAGACAATTTTGTTTTAGCTGATGGTAAAATTGTCTTAAGTAAAGAAGGCGCTCAGCAACTAATTAATGAGATTGAGAAAAAATCAAAATAATAAAAGCTGCATATAAAAAAAGGAAATTTAAAGTACATCATTTACTTTAAATTTCCTTTTTTTGTTTATTCGTCAATATGATACGCTTCGTATACATCTCTTTTTTTCATTTTTCTATCTACTGCTACTTGTTTGATAGCATCTTTTGATCTCATTTGATGTTCATTTATATAAATTTCGACATGTTGAACGAGATCTAAGTCTTCCCACCAATTATCCACTTGTGTCGATTCATCGATACCTTCAATCAAGATGACGAACTCACCTTTTTGAGGTATGACCTCATTTGATAACATTTCTTCAATGACCTTTATTTGATTCGTTTCCACTTGTTCGAATTTTTTAGTAAGTTCTCTTCCAATTGCTACTTTTCTTTCAGGATCTATCTCAGCTATTGCTTGTACCGTTTGTTTAATTCTATAGGGTGATTCATAAATCATAGAAGTTGATTCTCTCGTCATCCATTTTTCCAATACATCATGTTTTTCTTTCGCATGTCTAGGTAAAAATCCTAGAAACACAAATTTATATGATGGTAATCCACTTGTCATTAATGCTGTAATAGCAGCATTAGGCCCTGGTATTGTTTCAACACGATAACCAGTATCCCTAACTTGATTCACAAGTTCATAACCAGGATCACTTATACAAGGACAGCCTGCATCAGAAACGAGCGCAATATCTTTGCCCTCTTCTAATAACCTCAATATTTGCTCAGATGACTTATCTTTATTATGTTCATGGTAAGACTTAAGAGGCGTTTGTATCTCATAATGCTGACAAAGCTTACCTGTAACACGTGTATCTTCACAAAAAATATAATCGACTTCTGTTAACATTCTAACCGCACGATAAGTGATATCTTCTAAATTTCCGATTGGGGTTCCTACTAAATATAATATAGACATATTACCCCTCCTTAATAAGCGCTAATTTTTGTTTTCTACTTAACTGTTTTAAAGCATATTCTCGTTTTAAAGCTTCGGATTTATTATCGAATGTCTCATGATATACAAGTTTAACAGGGCGTCTCACTTTAGTATATTTAGCACCTTTACCTTCATTATGGACTTTTAACCTTCTGTCTAAATCTGTTGTATAACCAGTATATAATGTTTGATCCTTACACTCTAATATATATGTATAATGGTTAACCATAATATACAACCTTCATTTCTTTTGAATAATCTCCATTTTCATCATAAATATAAAATGGTTGTTCAACTTTCAATCCTGCTTGACCACCACTTCTACCTTCAACTAAAATCGTAACCGCTTCTTTTTTATTAGGTGTACTATATACCATTCTTAATCTTTTAGGTTCGATTTTATATTGTCGAAATGCGCTTAAGACATCCATCAGTCTTTCCGCTCTATGGACCATTGCAAGTTTACCACCTTGCTTTAACAAATGCTTACTTGCTTTTAAAACATCATCTAATTTGCAATATATTTCATGTCTCGCAATTTTATGTGCTTCCTTTTGATGCTGTATTTGTTGATTTTCTTTAAAGTAAGGTGGGTTTACGGTTACAACATCAAATGTTGAAGGAGGATATGAGGTTGATACATTCTTTAAATCCATTTGATTGATAGATATTTGATCTTCTAATTGATTATGAGATATCGTTCGTTTAGCCATATTCACTAAAGCCTCTTGAATTTCTATCGCTTCAATACTAGCTTGAGATTTGTGAGCCAATAATAAAGGAATAATGCCATTACCAGAACATAAATCCATTACTTTATCTTTATTTCGTACCTTTATAAAATCTCCTAATAACAATGCATCTGTTGAAAATGAAAACACATCATCATTTTGAATAATTTCAAATTCTTCTCTTAATAATTGGTCGAGTCTTTCTCCCGAATTCAGCATTTAAACACCTCACTTAAAAAATCAGGCATATAACATGCCTGATTTTCTTATTATCTATTCAATACTTCTAAACAAAATAAACAATCTTGTCCTTGTCTGTGTTTACCAAACAATTCTCCTCGACAAATATGAAAACCTTCATGATATAACATTGCTAAGTTATCTTTACTTTGAAGTGGCTTTAATTTCTTGTTTGGCTTTTTTTGTTGATTGTCTTCACTTGTTTCCATTACACGCTTCAAACTTTCATTCTCCATTTGAAGGGCAACATTGTCTTCGACTAATTCAACTGCCTGGTTTTTCAACTTTTCCATATGTTCATTAATTTGCTTAAGTTCATTCTCTAATGTCATAATCGTTTCAAACAACTCGTCCCTATTCACAATATAATCCTCCCTTATGAATGGACTTCAAGTAATTCATCAAGTTTATAATCAAAGAGTTGTTCGAAACCTTTCACTTTAACTTGCATTGTTATATCTAAAATATTTAATCCAACAACTTTGCCATCACCCTCTGGCGTCACAACAGTTGTACCAATATCAGGCAATTCATTTCTAACCTCTTCATAATAATCATTTTCGTATTTTAAACAACACATTAAACGACCACAAGCACCTGATATTTTAGTTGGATTTAATGATAAGTTTTGATCTTTAGCCATTTTAATTGAAACAGGTTCAAAATCACCTAAAAATGTTGAACAACATAATGAGCGACCACATGGACCAATACCGCCAAGTAATTTCGCTTCGTCTCTCACACCAATTTGTCGTAACTCAATTCGTGTTTTTAATTCATATGCTAAAGATTTTACTAAAGTTCGGAAATCTATTCTATCATCAGCTGTAAAATTAAAGATGACTTTACTTTTATCTAATGTATATTCACAATTAACAAGTCGCATATTAAGCTCGTGAGTTGCTACCAACTCTTTACATAATGCCAAAGCATCGTCTGCATCTTTTAAGTTATCTTGATATTTTTGAATATCAGCTTCTGTTGCATGACGGATAACTTCTTTCAATGGTAAGACAACATCATCTTTACCTACATGGCGATTTGTTAATTTTACTTTACCAAGTTCAATACCACGTTTAGATTCAACGACAACTAAGTCATTTTCTTTGAAACGTTCCCCATTTGGTGAGAAATATTCTTTCTTACCAGCTTTTTGGAATTGAACACCAATTATTTCATACATTTAATCACCTCTTCCCATTTATAACCATTTGTTCTAATACTAACGTTGCATTAACGTTTTGAGCTAATTTACGGTTTGCTTCCGTTATAACTTGTATATAATTCGAAATGTCATTTAAAGATAAATATTGACTGATCTCTTTAATTTCCACTTCTAAATCTGGATATGCCATTATCGTATCTATTTGGATTTTGGCATGTAATAAATCTTGAAAATAAGCATTCAAGCTATTTAAAAATAATTGCTGTAACGGGCGTGTATTAGCAACTTTTATGCAATCGATCAAATATATCATTGCCATCTGTGTATCTTTTACCATCAATTCAGCAAGTTTCGTTACAGTTTTTCTAAGCTGTACAAAAAATTGTTCTTCTGTAAGAGCAAGTGCTTCTTCTTTATCAGAAGTAACAAAACTCAATGTATGCGCAATTGCAGAAGAAATACCAGACAGTTTTAATTCTTCTATATAATTTTCTTTAGATGCAGGTTTAAAATGAACAAGTTGGCATCTTGAATGTATAGTTGGCAATATTTGATCTTTCTTTGTTGTCAGTAACAGGGCAATTGTATTTGGAGGTGGTTCTTCCAAAAATTTAAGTATACTATTTTCACCCTGTACTGTTAGTTTATCAAAAGCTTCAATAATGTAAACTTTATATTGACTTTCGATTGGTTTTTGATTCATTTTTCTTAGTAATTCTTCTATTTGTTGTTTCTTTATCGTCGTTTCATCTGATTGAATATATACAAAATCAGGATGATTTAAATTTTGAACTTTAACCACACAACTTTGTTCTGATTCACATAATATTTGTTCAGCAAAATATAAAGCTGTAGATTTCATTTCAAACATATTATCTCCCTCAAATAAATAAGCATGAGATAATTGTTGTGCACTTAATAAATGATCAATCTCTTTGGTTAATTGCATATTTTACGCTCCTTGCAATAAAAAAGCTGCTCAAACGGCAGCTCATCAGTTCTTAAAATTGATGGAATTGTTCAATTGGCATAACGAATACAGTTGCGCCACCTACTTCAACTTCTACAGGGTAAGGTATATAAGAATCCGCACTACCGCCCATTGGTGTGATAGGTGAAACAAGTTGTTCACGATTACCACAAGTTCCATCGATAACACGTAATAATTCATCTACACGTTCATCTTTGACACCGCATAAGAATGTTGTATTTCCAGCTCTTAGAAATCCACCAGTTGTTGCAAGTTTAGTGGCTCTAAAATTCTTTTCTATAAGTGCTTCTGACAAGTTTTGACTATCTTGATCTTGGACAATCGCTATTACCATTTTCATATCTAAACACCTCTTTATTTATTATATCATATTTTAATCTTGTTTCAGATATTTTACTATCGTAGAATATGCATCTTCTACAACCTTTTCTAATGGTTGCGTGGCATCAATTACTTTAATTCTATCTGGATACTCAGCAATTAATTTTTTGTAACCTTCTGTAACTTTGTGATGAAATTCTATTTTTTCATTATCCAAACGATTCGCAATACGTTGATTATCTTTAATTCGATTTAAACCAACTTCAGCAGGTACATCAAAATATAATGTTAAATCAGGATAAAGGTTATCAATCGCAAATTCATTAATTGCCTTAACTTCTTCTACCCCAATTTCACGTGCGTAACCTTGATAACTTAAAGAACTATCAACAAATCGGTCACATAATACCGTTCCACCTTTATTAAGTTGAGGTAAAATTTTCTCCACTAAATGTTGTCTTCTAGCAGCAGCAAAGAGCAGTGCTTCTGTTCGCTCATCCATGTCATCATCACTATCTAACAACAAATTTCTAATCGCTTCACTTATTTTGATACCACCTGGCTCTCTAGTCAGTAAAATATCATAATCTTGATTTAACTTTTCATAAACTCTATGTATAACCGTCGTTTTGCCAGAGCCTTCTGGACCCTCAAACGTAATAAATCGTCCCATTTTATTGTTCATCCTTTACCTTGATTTGCTTGTTTAATATACCTTCCACTCTACCACCTCTATCAATCCATTGTAAAAGAGAATCCACTATTTCTTTACGAATATTTTCTCCTTTTAAAATGACAGGTATACCTGGTGGATAAGGCACAATATCTTCAGCAGCAATGTAGCCATATGATGTATTTAAGTTCATCATTTTTGTTTTTTCAATATCGCTGTATTTATACATTGTACTATCTGTTTGATATGGTAATTTAAATTGTACTTCCTCTTTGAGTTGATGCTCAACATTCAGTTTAATATTTCTAACACGATCAATCATATCTTCAAATGGGAACTTATCTGATTCATGCCATAACGGTAAGACCAATAACACAAATTTATAATCACATAACTCTACATAGATATGCACACCTTCAAATAACTTTTGAATTTCAAATCCACTTAATCCCTTATAAGAAACAATTAATTTAAGAGGGTCCTCTAGACTACCCACTTCAAACCCAACATTCTCCATCGTTTCAATGAATGTTTGTCTCTTGAACTTAAATTTTTGATCATCAAACTGCTTATAAAATTTTTCCGCACTTTCTAAACTAGCCATAATGAGATATGAAGGGCTAGATGTTTGTAACATCTTCAAGTACTGTTGAATATCTGCTTTTATTTCTAAATCCTCTTTCATATATATAACAGAACCCATTGTTAAGGCTGGTAATGTCTTGTGGTAAGACTGCACGACTATATCAGCACCATATGTCATAGATGATTTAGGGAAGTTTGAACTAATATCAAAATGTGCGCCATGCGCTTCATCTACCAATACAGGAATTTTATGTTCTTTTAAAATTTTAATACTTTCTTCAATATCAAATGTTTCACCATAGTAATTAGGATAAGTAAAAATAGCTAATTTAATATTATTCAAATCTAAATCCTTTAATGAAGCACCGTTATACTGATTTGTCTTAACTGATATTGCCATAGGCATAAACTTAGCATCTTGCCTCGTTAAATTCAAAGCATTAAATACTGATTTATGCGCATTTCTAGGAATTAATACTTCTCCCTCTAAATGTGCCACTGCATAAATTGCTGATAGTATACCAACCGTTGTACCATTAACGAGATACTGCCCATAATAGCCAGGATACCTATTCAATTCAGACATACTCATCTTTATACAAGATTCTGGTTGATGTAAATCATCAAGCCCAGTTATTTCAGTCATATCCATAGCAAGATTTATCTCATCTAAATAACCAATTGTATGATTATGATGTCCTGGAACATGTAGTGAAATGGCATCATGATTATTTAGAGATTTTAATTTTTCATTAATATTCATAAGGCTACCTCTTAATTTTTAGTCTTTATCATTATATCAATGATAAAGACCAACGTCATTCCTGTAATAATTAAAATAAGATATACTTAAAAAAAGGAGTGAGTAAAATGTTTATTAGAAATGCAATTGACACAGATATACAATCTATTTATGAGATTGCTCAACAAGAAGGTTGGAAAACATTCAGTATTGAAAAGATCCAACAATTGCTTATTACTTCTCGTATTATTGTAATAGAAGTAAATAATGAGGTTGTTGGCTATACTAGATTCTTAACAGATGAAACTGTCACATTATATATTACAGAACTCGTCGTTTCAAAGACTCATAGAAAGAAAGGATATGCTAAAGCACTTATAGACTATTTATTAGCACAATATCCTTCTGTTCGAATAGAATTATTATCAGAGAACAATTCGTTTTACGAGAAATTACATTTTAGAAATATTGGAACTGGTTATAGACTACCTTAAAAAAGTACAAAAAAAAGAGACCTAACAGGTCTCGAGTGCGGCTCATCGCATCCATTTATAAATATTTGCCCGGCAACGTCCTACTCTCGCGGAACGTA
>NZ_JAJNHW010000013.1:0-23907 GCF_022386695.1 Mammaliicoccus sp. D-M19
GTGGCTTAAATGATGAATAAAGCCAAGAGATAGCTGAAGTCGTGGCTTAAGTATTGAGTAAAGCCAAGAGATGGCTGAAGTCGTGGCTTAAATGATGAATAAAGCCAAGAGATAGCTGAAGTCGTGGCTTAAGTATTGAGTAAAGCCAAGAGATGGCTGAAGTCGTGGCTTAAGTGAAGAGTAAAGCCAAGAGATAGCCCAACATGTGAGTTAAAATACTAGTAAACTCACATCCCTCACCAATCCCCCTCAATATCCTACTCCAACACGGTGTCGAGCTTGGCTAGTTCGATTGTTGTTTGTATGAGGAGGTTAATGCCTTTTTCGATTTGGTCTGCTGTGACGGATTCTTTTGGTGAATGGCTAATACCTTCTTTACATGGTATAAATATCATACTTGTTGGACATATGGGTGCGATGATCATAGCATCATGTCCTGCGCCACTGTACATATAATTATATGTGTATCCTAATTGCTGACAGTTGTCTTCGTTGATTTGTGCAATTTTATGATTGAAACTGCGTGGTGTATCTTGACCTAAATCTTCCAATTCATAATGTGCATTGCGATGATCTGTTATGCATTCAATGTGTGATGTGATTTCATCAACGACTTGTTCTCGTACGGCTTCATTCTTACCTCTAATGTCTATTAAAAGTGTGACTTCTCCTGGTATGGCATTCATTGTATTTGGATATACATCTGCATAACCGACTGTTGTCACAATTCCTTTATCATGATAAGCACGTCCAATTTCTTCGATTTTTAAGATGATTTCTGCGGATGTTGTCAGTGCATCTATTCTCATTGGCATGGGTGTTGAACCTGAATGACTCGTCACGCCTTGAATTTTTAATTTAAAACGATGCGGACCTGCTACATCTGTCACGATGCCGATATCTTTATGTTTCTTCTCTAAAATAGGACCTTGCTCGATGTGTAATTCTAAAAATGCTTTAATATTGTTTCTTTCAAATAATGCTGCTTTACCATGCATGTCTTGAGCAAGTGGTGCGACAATATCATAAAGTACATTCCCGTCGTTATCTTTAATATATTTCATATCTTCTTTCGTCATATTGCCTGTGAGATATTTACTACCTAATGTCGCTTCATTAAATCTTGTAGATTCTTCACAAGCAAAAGCAATGATAATAATGGGATGATCCGTTTTTATTTGATATTTATTTAAATATTCAACAACTTCCAACGCACCAACAACACCAAGTAGTCCGTCATATTGCCCGCCGTCTTTAACCGTATCTATATGAGAACCTAATACGACTGGTTTAAGGTCTGGATTTTTACCTTCTCGACGCGCAATAACATTTCCGAAGAAATCAAAGTAGACATCTAGACCAGCTTTTTGGCAAAGCATTGAGAATTTAAGTGCTGCTATACGTTCTGAATGTGTAAAGGCAATTCGGTTAATACCACCATTTTCAGGATTACGCGCAAATTGATTAAATGTTTCTAAATTTTCCATGACATTTTGAATGTTCATCATTTATCCCCCTTGAATTAAGTTTGATGATTGACTTAAAAATTGTACGGCTTGTTTATACAGTGAAATACTTGTTGGTGTTACTTCACGATCAAAATCATGTTGGTCTAAATCGAGCGTTTCTAAATGACTATGCTCAATTTGGCGGTAAATATGTTCACTTTCACTATACGGAACATCTGGGTCACCTTTGCAATGTACAATGAAAGTCGGTGGAAATTGCTTTAATTCTTTAGGCGAAATATTATATGCACTTGCTGTTGATGATTGAATACCTAAATAAGATAACCATTTCGCTTGGCCACGAACATATAAATAAATCGGGTATCTCGTTTGTAATGAGCCAAAAGTTAATGGATTAGGTTGTATAAGTTGATTTAATATCGCTGGTGTAATTTGAGTTGATAAAGCTTGGTATTGTGCGTTCGGTCTTAAAAATCCAGGGACATGAACTCGTGAATAGCCATAAAAATCAAGAATGCCTGCAACTTCACGATAACGTGCAACCATTAAACTTAAGAAACCACCAGCTGAACGACCAAACGTATAGATTGGTAATGCCTCATATAAGGCACTGATTTCATCGTATTGAGCTAATGCATCTGAGATAATCGTATCAATCGGGCTCTCTGGTGCCAATCGATAAGAAACGAGTACAAGATGGTAGGACTCTGTCAAAATATCTATATACGTTTGTGGTAAGTCATCACGTTGACCAAAAATTAACCCGCCACCATGAAAGTACATGATAACCCCTTGAGGGTGTTCATTTTTAGATTCGATGATGGTATAGGGTAATTGAAAACTATCATTTGTTAAACACATTGAATGATTTTGAGTCAAAACAACTGAGCCTCCTAGAAGATATATTTTCCTAATCATAGTATCTCAAATTAAATTTAGGTCGTATTTGTATAAAACATATAAAAGTAAAGCGAATTATTGTATGTTTTGTGAATGATAACAAAAATGTAACCGCTTATAATAGTAATTGACATGAAAAGGAGATGAATTATATGGACATCCGTTCTTCTTTCGAAGCGCTAGATAAACAGTTTACTTCATTTGGAGGTTTGACAGGTGGCGGTATTACACGCTTACTTTATTCAAAAGAATGGTCAAACGCTGTTCGCGCATTAAAAGAAACATTAGATAAAGAAGGATTTGAAGCACAATTCGATGACATTGGTAACTTAAGAGGTCGTATTGAAGGTAGTAAATACCCAGAAGAAACGATTATGTCTGGTTCTCATATTGATACAGTTGTTGAAGGTGGCCATTTAGATGGTCAATTCGGTGTATTAGCAGCACTTGTAGCGATGCAATCATTGAAAGCAGAATACGGACAACCATTACGTTCTTTAGAAATTTTAGCTTTAGCAGAAGAAGAAGGCAGTCGCTTCCCATTTGCATTCTGGGGTAGTAAGAACTTCTTCAACTTAACAGGTAAAGACGATGTAGATACAATTGCTGATGCTGAAGGTATTCAATTTAAAGATGCTATGCGTGAAGTAGGATTTGATTATCGTAAAGAAGACAATGACTACAGTGGCATTAAAGCATTTATCGAAGTTCATATTGAACAAGGAAAAGTGTTAGAAACAGAACAAAAATCAATTGGTGTCGTTAACGGTATCGTTGGACAAAAACGTTATACAGTTAATTTAAAAGGTGAAGCAAACCATGCAGGTACGACACCAATGGGCTTAAGAAGAGATGCTGTCATCACATTTAGTAAAATCGCGACACAATTGACAGAACATGCAAGAGAATTAGGAGATCCATTAGTATTAACATTTGGTCGCGTCGACCCAGTACCAAATACCGTAAATGTTGTGCCAGGTGAAGTGACATTCTCAATCGATTGTCGTCACATTGACCAAGATACATTAAATCAATTTGCTGAAGAAATCGATGCATGTATTAAACGCGTATCTGAAGAAGAAGGCGTTCAACACGATATTGATTTATGGATGGACGAAGCACCAACCTTAATGAATGAAGATTTAGTTAAGACAATCGAATGTGCTGCTGAAACAGTCGTTGGCAAATCAGATTGGAAACTGATGTCTTCTGGTGCAGGTCACGATTCACAAATCTTCGCACAATATGTACCAACTTCTATGTTGTTTGTGCCATCTATAAATGGTGTGAGTCACAACGTTGAAGAAGAGACAAATGTTGAAGATTTAGTAAAAGGTATCGAAGTATTGAAACAAGTATTATATGAACTTGCTTATCAAGAATAAATAAATTTTAAAAAATAGAGATAGAGAAAAGGAGTATTGATCATGGGTTACATTAATCATAATCAAGGTTATAGAGAAGGACTATTAGAAACACGTTCAGTTATTAAGAAAGACAACTATGCAGTTATTACACCAGACGGCTTAGTAAACAATGTTGTACCAGGTTTCGAAGATTGCGACGTTACAATTTTAGGTTCACCAAGACTAGGTGCTCGCTTTGTAGACTACTTAGTAACATTAAAAAATCAAGGCGGAAATAGACAAGGCTTTGGTGGAGACGGTGTTCAAACATTTATTTACGTTGAATACGGTAAAATCAACGCATATGCAGATGACAAAAAATATGAATTAACAGCTGGTGGATACTTATACGTACCAAGTCATAAAGTTATGACTTTTGAAAACAGCAATCAAAACAATGATAGCCGCGTATTCTTATATAAAAAACGTTACCAACCTTTAGAAGGATTCACGCCAGAAGTTGTAACTGGAAATGTGAATGACATGGTTCAAGCACCTTATGAAGGTATGGAAGAAGTTACAATTCTTGATTTATTACCTAAAGAATTAGCATATGACATGAACATTCATATCTTGTCATTTAAACCAGGTGCTTCACACGGATATATTGAAACACACGTTCAAGAACACGGTGCTTATGTATTAAGTGGTCGCGGTATGTACAACTTAGATAACGAATGGCAACCAGTTGATAAAGGTGATTACATCTTTATGGGCGCTTATGCACCACAAGCAACTTACGCTGTAGGCTTAGACGAACCATTCGCTTATATTTACTCTAAAGATGCAAATAGAGATATCGAAATTTAAGGAAGGTTGTTAAGAATGGCAGAAGAAGGATTAGTATACGTAGAACGTGGAAAGCTGCGCCAGTTATTTAAAGACAAACTGACAAATGCAGGTTTATCTGAACAACATGCTGATAAGACAGCAGATTTGATGATATTTGCAGATGAGCGTGGCATTCATTCACACGGTTCTGTGCGTACACAATATTACGCAGAACGTACTGCAAAAAAAGGATACAATTTGAATCCAGAATTAACATTCACAAAGACAGGTCCATCATCAGGTACTTACTTTGGAGATAATGCAGTTGGTCACTATGTTGCTTATGAAGCAATGGAAGAAGCGATCAAGTTAGCTAAAGAAAGTGGTATCGGCATGGTCGGTATTAAAGAAATGGGCCACAGTGGTGCGATTGGTTACTTTGCTGAACAAGCGGCAAAAGAAGGTATGGTCGCTTTAACAGTATGTCAGTCAGATCCAATGGTTGTACCATTTGGTGGTACAGAACCATACTTCGGTACAAATCCAATTGCTTTTGCAGCACCACGTAAAAATGGTGAACCGATATTATTTGATATGGCAACAACCGTGCAAGCTTGGGGAAAAATCTTAGATGCACGTTCTAAAAACAAATCCATTCCAGACACTTGGGCAGTAGACAAACAAGGTGAGCCAACGACAGATCCATTTGAAGTCGCTGCGCTCTTACCAGTCGCGGGTCCTAAAGGTTATGGATTGATGATGATGGTAGATATTCTAGCAGGTAGCTTGTTAGGTTTACCTTTCGGAAAGCATGTTACATCAATGTATGAAGATTTAAGTCAGTATCGTAGATTAGGACAATTTCATATCGTCATTAATCCAGCATATTTTGGTGATGAAGAACAATTTTTAATACACGTTTCTGAAATGGTTGATGAACTTCATGATATTAAACCGGCTAAAGGCTTTGATCAAGTTTATTACCCAGGTGAAATTCAAGAGGACGTTAAAAAACGCTACAAAGAAAGTGGCATACCGATTGCCGAAAGTATTTATGAGTATTTAATATCTGATGACATTTATTAAATAGCTGAGAAGAAGTGAAAGAGACAATTGAATGTTATAAATGACGACTGTCGACATTTAATATCGTACGTCTTGAGTACCTTCTTTTTTTACGGCTAAAATCATGATTTTATGTATATAAATTACACTATTCGAGTAATAAGGAGGTTAAGATATGCGTGTTTCAAAGAAAGAATTATTTGATTTAATGAAGAATAAATTAGCTAAAGCGGGCTTAAACGAAGGTGCTGCAGAAGATGTAGCAGACGTATTAACATTTGCGGATCATAGAGGTATTCATTCACATGGTGCAGTACGAGTAGAGTACTATGCTGAGCGAATTGCTAAAGGTGGCATAACAGCCAATCCGAATTATCAATTCGAACAAACGGGTTCATCAACAGCTATATTTGAAGGAGATAATGGTCCTGGTCATCAAGCGGCTAAACAAGCGATGGAAAAAGCAATCGAGATGGCTAAAGAAAATGGCGTTGCCGTTGTTGGTGTTAAGCACATTTCACATAGCGGTGCGTTAGGTTACTTTGTAGAAATGGCAGCTAAAGAGAATATGGTCGGTTTAAGTATGTGCCAATCAGATCCAATGGTTGTGCCATTCGGCGGTACTGAACCATATTTCGGAACAAATCCTATTGCATTTAGTGCACCATCAAACGATGATCGTATTATTACATTTGATATGGCAACGACCGTTCAAGCATGGGGTAAAGTGCTAGATGCAAGAGCGAAAAATCAATCGATCCCTGATACATGGGCAGTAGATGCGAACGGTGAACCAACGACAAATGCAAGAGATGTTCATGCACTTGTCCCAGTTGCAGGACCTAAAGGGTATGGCCTTATGATGATGGTTGATATTCTATCAGGTAGTTTACTAGGTGTACCACATGGTGTACATGTTTCATCAATGTACAAAGATTTAACGAAAGGCCGTGACTTAGGCCAATTACATGTCGTGATTAATCCGGCATTCTTCACAGACTTAGACCAATTTAAATCAAATATTTCAACAATGCTTGATGAATTAAAAGCACAACCAGCAGCACAAGGATATGGAGAAATTTTCTATCCTGGTGAACGTGGCCGATTACGTAGTGAAAAATACGACGAAGAAGGTATTGAAATTGTTGATGATATATACAACTACTTAGTTTCAGACGATGTGCACTTTGATCGTTATCACGGAAAAAATAGATTTGCAGAATAATAACGGAGGAATAGTATGTTACACACAATTATTAAAGAAAACACTTACCAAGATTCGATTGTATTAATGTTATTATCGAATAAATTATCTGCTATTGATGGTATTAACCAAGTATCCATTATGATGGGAACACCTGCCAATAAAGATATTTTTAAATCTTCAGGATTAGGTACGGATGAATTAGAAGTAGCGAAACCAAACGATATTATCATCGTTGTAGATACAGAAAATGAAGAAAAAGTTGAAGAAGTAAACCAAGAAGTTGAAGCAGAATTGAAAGGGAAAGGTGAAAGTGAAGACCAATCTCAAAAACAAAACGAAGCTTCAAATTGGAACCGTGCATTAGAATTAGCAAACAATCCTAACTTAGCATTGATTTCAATTCCTGGGCAATATGCAGCGATGGAAGCTGAAACAGCATTGAAAAATAACTTAAATGTATTTATGTTCAGCGACAACGTAGCAAAAGAAGACGAAGTACGTTTGAAAGAAATGGCACATGACAAAGGTTTACTCGTGATGGGTCCTGACTGTGGTACAGGTATTATTCATAGTTTACCACTTGCATTTACAAACACTGTAAATGAAGGTGACATCGGTGTTGTTGGCGCTTCAGGTACAGGTATTCAAGAAGTAACAACAATCATTGACCGTGAAGGTAAAGGTGTTACAAATGCTATCGGTACAGGTGGCCGTGACTTATCTACAGAAGTAGGCGCGATTACGATGTTAGACAGTATTAAAGCACTTAATGCGGATCCTAAAGTGAAAGTCATTACAGTTATTTCTAAGCCACCCGCTAAAGAAGTAGAAGAAAAAGTATTGAATTTATTACGTAATATCGAAAAACCAATCGTAACGTTATTCTTAGGTTCTAAACCTGAATATACAGAAGCAAACATTCACCACGCTTATACATTGGAAGAAGCGGCACGTGTATCTGTTCAACTTTCAAATGGAGAAACACCTCAATTTAGCACAGTAATTCAATCAGATATTAACATCAAATTTGCTGATAACCAAGATGGCGTTAAAGGTTATTACTCTGGTGGAACGCTTGCTTCTGAAGCAGCAATGTTATTAAAAGATACTTTAGGCGATAATTCAGATGCAGAAACACCAGAAGGTTTTTCATATAAAGGTGGTCACCACGAAATTATCGACTTAGGTGATGATATTTATACACAAGGTAGACCTCATCCTATGATTGACCCATCTAAACGTATCGAAATGTTAGAACAATCTGCAGACGATCCATCAACAGCTATTATTATGTTAGATAACGTGATCGGATACGGAAGTCATGATGACATGGCAAATGAACTTGCGCCAACGATTCAAAAAGTGTTAGACAAAGCACAATCAGAAGGTCGCAGTTTAGCAGTTCTTGCTACAGTTGTAGGTACTGAGCATGACCATCAAGGTTACGACAAACAAGTTAATATCTTAAAAGAAGCTGGCGCAATCGTATGTGAAACAAACAATCAAATGGTGACGACAGCACTTCATTTACTTGGTAAAGATGTTGAACAACCACAATTAGAAACAAAATCATTCGAAGCAGAATCTGTTGATTTAACAGTTGATGAAAAAGTCTTGAACTTAATTAATATGAAACCAAGTGTGATTAATATCGGATTGAAGAGTTTCACAGAAGCTATTCAAGCTAATGATGCGCAAGTTGTTCAGTTTAACTGGCAACCAATCGCAGGTGGCGACGAGAAATTAATGAAAGTACTTCAATTCTTAAACAATTACGAAGGAGAGACAGTATAAAATGGCTTATAAAACAATAGATGAAGCTAACCAAGCAGTCATTGATAAGATGATCGCAGCAGCACCATTTTTAGTAGATGTGGTGCCTGCTAAATCTAAAATTCCAGAACTTAAAGAACATGTATTATTACATGCTGGACCACCAATCAAATATGAAAACATGACAGATCCTATGCAAGGTTCATGTGTCGGTGCAATTTTATTTGAAGGATGGGCTGAGAACGAAGAAGCGGCACGTAAGTTGTTAGAAGAAGGACAAATTACGTTCATTCCTTGTCATCACGTTAACGCTGTTGGACCAATGGGTGGTATTACATCAGCTAACATGCCTGTACTTGTTGTTGAAAATAGAGAATCAGGTAATGAAGCATACTGTCAAATGAACGAAGGTATCGGTGCTGTATTACGTTTCGGTGCTTACAACAAAACAGTTGTAAACCGTCTACACTGGATGAAAGATGTATTAGGTCCAGTATTAAGTAAAGCTCTTCAAAAAATGGATGATGGCTTAAACGTTAACGTATTAATCGCTAAAGCAATCGCAATGGGTGATGAATTCCACCAACGTAACATTGCAGCATCATTAGCATTCTTAAAAGAAGTAACACCTATCATTGCTTCATTAGAAGATGTAGAACCTGAGAAACGTACAGAAGTACTACAATTCTTAGCTGATACAGATCAATTCTTCTTAAATATCGCGATGGCTACAGGTAAAGCGATGATGGACTCTGCTCGTCAAATCGAACACGGAACAGTTGTAACAGCAATGTGTCGTAACGGTGAGAACTTCGGTGTACGTATTGCAGGTATGGGTGACGAATGGTTCACAGCACCTGTTAACACACCTCAAGGTTTATATTTCACAGGTTACTCAGCAGATGATGCGAATACAGATATTGGTGACTCAGCGATTACTGAAACAATCGGTGTCGGTGGTATGGCAATGATTGCAGCACCAGCTGTTACAAGATTTGTTGGTACTGGTGGATTTGATGATGCATTACAAATTAGTAATGAAATGACTGAAATTTGCATTGGTGAGAACCCTAACTTTGCGATCCCAACATGGAACTTTAAAGGGGCTTGTTTAGGAATCGATGCACGTAAAGTTGTAGAAACAGGCATTACACCTGTTATCAATACAGGTATTGCGCATAAGATTGCTGGTTACGGACAAATTGGTGCAGGTACAGTACATCCACCAATCGAATGTTTCGAAAAAGCGATCACAGCGTATGCTAAAAAGTTAGGATTTAACGCGTGATTCTACAAGCAACTGTAATAGGACAGAATGCTAAGAAACATTTAGAACAACATAAACAATTTTATGTGCATAGCATATTTAATAAAGGCTTCAATATCGTCAATGAATCGAATGATCTTATCTTTATAGGTACAGATGAAAATGGAACATTTCCTTTTGGTATATTAGTCGATTCACAAACAAAGCAAAGTTTATTTAACGAAATCGAATTAAATCAACAAATTGTAGTGGGTCCTACTGCTATTCAAATAAGTAAGACATGCCAACTCGTTTGGCATGTTCCAACTTTAAAGGCATCTGACTTTTCGGAACAGACTGATATACAAAAGCTTAAAGAAAATATCGCAGCTTATAACTTTCAGATGTATGAGCAAGGCGATTTTAACAAAGAGAAGATGCAACACATATTAAACGCATTAGAATTTGGAAATGCTGAACAAGTTGAGAAACAATACCGATATCTGATTGGTAGAGGACAAGGTTTAACACCGTCCGGAGATGATATGCTGACAGGTATTTTATTTATTCATTTTATCCATCCTTTTATTAACAATAATCATTTAGAACAATTAAACATATTACTGCAATCATCTCTAACCACACTTGTAGGCGAAACATTTTTAAAATGTGCTCTGCAAGGTCAATTTAGTTCAAAAATTTCTAACCTACAACATGATCCATCAATCGCGCGTCTAGACCAACTTTTAAAAGTAGGTTCTTCATCTGGAAGAGACACGTTATATGGCATGTATGTAGCATTAACATTAAGGAGTGAGACGTATGGGTAAGCGAGTTGTACTTGCACTAGGTGGTAATGCGATATTACAACCTAATCAAGAAGCGTCATACGATAATCAATATAACAACGTGATGTCTGCTACACGTAAAATGGCAGAATTGAAGAAGCAAGGGCATAACATTGTGATTACACATGGTAACGGGCCACAAGTCGGTAATATTATCGCTCAAAACGAAGCGGCGAAAGATATTGTGAACCCACTTCCAATTAACGCATGTAGTGCTGAATCTCAAGGATTTATCGGTTACATGATGGAAGAAGCCATTAAAAATCATTTAAACGATTTAGGTATTAGCAGTGATGTATTAACATTATTAACAATGGTAGAAGTAGACAAAGATGATCAGGCATTTAATAATCCAACTAAACCAATTGGTGTATTCTTCAGTGAAGAAGAAGCTAAAAGATTAGAAAAAGAACATGGCTTTGTCATGGTAGAAGATGCTGGTAGAGGATACCGTCGTGTTGTACCTTCTCCAGAACCACTTGTTATTCATGGCGTGAACCAAATTAAGAAATTAATAAATCAAGCGATTGTGATTTCTTCAGGTGGCGGAGGTATACCTGTTTACCGTGATGAACACGGTGATATTAAAGGTGTAGAAGCTGTTATCGATAAAGACCGTTCAGGTTTGAAATTAGCGCAACAAGTTGAAGCAGATACATTTATGATGTTAACAGACGTACCAAATGTGTGCGTGAACTTCGGTAAAGAAAACGAAGAAAAGCTTAAAACAATTTCAGTTGAAGAAGCGAAACAATACGTAGCAGAAGATCAATTTCCAGCAGGAAGTATGTTACCTAAGATAGAAGCGGCTATTCAATTTGCAGAATCAGGTAAAGAAGCTATTATTTGTTCGTTAGATGATGCAATTGATGCATTAGAAGGAAAAGCAGGTACAAGAATTTTATTAGATCCTTCAGCAAAACCAGTTTCTTGTTAATATGAAGGATTTGATTGTGAGTTAAATAAGGTTGTTAGCGGCTCAAAAATTTTAAAAAAAGCAAAAAAGAGGTGCGCTAACGTCCAAGAATGCGAAACAAGATCGTTAGAAATTCTAACGTCCAAGAAAACGAAACAAGATCGTTAGCCGACATACTAAACCTTATAAACCGGAGAAAAACCCATCCCCCTTTGGCTAACGATCAAGTCGCTCAATTAAGCAGCATTGCACTCAATCATATCTCTGATATACTATTAAAAAAGTCTGGGACAAAGTGCTGTTCCAGACTCTCGTATTATATAAATAATCCAACATGAATAAACTAATCTAATGTTGCGGTAATGATTTTATAAGAAAAATTTTTAGAAATAAGGTGGTATAAGATGATTGAACCCTATAATACACATAGAATTCAAAAAAATTGGGGCATCATAATTGCGATTGTATTTATCGCATCTACGCTACGTGCACCACTAACATCAGTAGGTCCAGTAGTTGATGAAATTAAAGATGTTATGCAAATTAATAACAGCCTTGCTGGTTTTTTAACAACAATACCACTCATTATATTTGCAGTCGTTTCGCCATTAGTATCTAAAGTAACTAAACGTTTGACGATGTCTAATACAATCGTACTATCAACGATATTAGTAATTGTTGCTTTGTACATACGTGTTGCAGGTGGTTTTAATTTATTTATTATTGGTACAGTTCTACTAGGTATTGCGATCGCATTTGGTAATGTTGTATTACCTAGTTATGTGAAATGGTATTTTCCATTACAAATTGGATTAGCAACAGGTATTTATAGTGGGACAATGAACTTTACTGCAGGATTAGGTGGGGGACTAAGCTTCCCTATGTCTCAATCTCCATTAGGATTCAGACTGTCTCTTGCTTTTTGGATTGTATTAGGAATTATCGCATTGATTTTATGGATTCCAAAAGCAAGTAAAGGCGCTAAACTCGAACGCCAAGATAAACTATCAGAAGCACAAAATCAACATACAAAATTGAATATTACGAAGTCTAAATTAGCATGGTTAGTAGCCTTAACGATGGGATTCCAATCAATGGTATTCTATACAGTTGTTGCTTGGGTGCCTTCTATATTAGTAGATAGAGGTCTAGATCCATCAACTGCAGGTTATTTACTCATGCTTAACCAATTTTCACAAGTGCCAATGACATTTACATTCCCGATTATTGCGTCTAAATTAAAAGACCAACGTATATTAGTTGTGATCATCACAATACTATTCTTAGTTGGATTTGGCTTGTTCTTTACGCAATCATTAGTATTACTCGTAATCGGTATTATTATCGCAGGTTTGGGTATGGGTGCATGCTTTAGCTTATGTATGACATTCTTCTCTATACGTGCACGTACAAGTGACGGAAGTATCGCATTATCAGGATTCGGGCAATCTATCGGATATTTAATAGCTGCCATCGGACCATTCTTTATTGGTTATTTACACGATGCGACAGACAGTTGGATATCAGGCATCATCGCCTTAATCGTTATGTCTATTCTGTTCTTTATAGTAGGATACCCAGCATCTAAAAATAGAGTTGTAGAAGATGAAACGATTTAAAAATCCAAAAAAGTCTGAGACAGTAACTTTGTCTCAGACTTTTTTGGATTGAATTTATTTTAGTACTAAGCTAATAATAAATCTAATTCTTTATTGATGATTCTATAATTTTCATCAGTAAAGTTTGTGAAGTTATACCACTCATTATCATAAAAAATTTTGATATGCTCTTTTAAAATACCTTTTTTAAATTCTTTTTCTTTAATGTTTACAATGTCCAAAATATAAGAAAACTCTGTTCCTATACCATCTTCTTTGAAAATTAATTTTTTCGACTGTTTGTCTAATTTCAAAGTACCAGGTTTATTAACATGTCTAAAATTAAAAACTTTTAATGAGCATTTTGTTGAAATCATTTCCATCACCCTTAAAAATGTAATTTTTTATATAATATGGTAATCATTCGGTAAAATCAATATATGTAATGAGATTTCTAAATTGTAAATAGTTAATAGAACTAAAAAAACACTTTCGTATCAATTCGTGTTAGATGAATTGTACGAAAGTGTTTTACTTTATTTCAACTTGGCGAGCTAGATTTCATTTTGTTCATAATAGTCTAATAATGTCTTAATGGACTCTGCTACATTAAGGTGTTGCTGGCTGTCGTGTGATACTAAATATGTTGAGAAGATTGATAAGAATGTTAAGATGTTTTGTTTTTGAACACCGTAACCCATAATACCAATTCTCCATATTTGTCCTTGTAAGTCTCCGAATGATCCGGCAATTTCTACGCCGTAGTTTTGTAATAAACCGTTTCTAAAGGCATTATCATCGATGCCTTCTGGAATTTTAACGCAGATGACCATTTTCATCTCATTAGATTCGTCACCGTAAATTTCTAATCCAAGTGCTTTTAGAGCTGCTTTTAAAGCTTCTTGGTGATAGCTGTGTCTTTTAGCACGTGCTTCAATGCCTTCTGATAGTGCTAATTTTAATCCAGTATATAATGCATAAACAGATGTTGTAGATTCTGTGTGATGATTGAGGCGTTTAGGGCTCCAGTAGTCTTGTAACTGTGTTAAATCTAGATAGTTACTGCTAATGAAATGTTTTTTTTCGGTAGATTCATTAGAGCGAATGCCTAATTCTACACGTTTGCGTTTATTAATTTCTTCGCTGAAACGCTCGTTAAATGTAATCGGTGTAATACCTGAAGGAATAGATAGACATTTTTGAGCACCACCAACGACTGCGTCTAGTTCCCATTCATCTACAGGAATAACCATACCTTGATAAGTTGCGACAGCATCTACTACTGAAAAGATACCTCTCTCTTTACAAGCACGTCCTAATTGATCGATAGGTTGCAATCTTCCAGTTGATGTTTCACCATGTACAATCGCAAGTACTTTAGGTTTATATTCATCTAAAGCTTCAATAATTTCTGCTTGATCAAAGACTTCGCCCATTGGTTTATGTATATTGTGGACGATACCTCCTGCACGTGTTACGAGTTCAGTAAATAAATAACCAAATCGACCAATTACAGGTACGAGTACTTCATCACCAGGTTTCACGATATTTGATATAACGGCTTCTAAGCCAGCACGGCTTGTTCCATCAATTGGGAAAGCCCATTTATTTTCTGTTAAGAATGACTGACGAATTAATGACATTGTTTCATTCATGATATTTACAAATTCATAATCGAATTGACCGAGTATAGAATTCGACATTGCTTGAGAAACACGTGGATCTACACTTACAGGTCCAGGTGTCATAATTAATCGTTTGTTCACTTTTAAAGTATCCACATTGCTAACCTCTTTTTCTATAAATTTTGTCATTATACATTATATCTTAGATTTTTATATAATTATTCGTCAAAAATGCTGATTATTCCTCCGTTTTTTGTCAGAATATTACAAAAAAATATTGGAACGGTCTATGAATTTAGATATCGCTAATTTTAAGTGTTTTTGTACCAATAATTCACTCGTAAAGCCTTATATATTCGATTAAAAGTTTATGTTTGACTATATAGTAACTATACACCTTACCATTATTTGAGTAAGGAGGATTTATCATGAAATTTAATAAATGGTTTTCGTTAATTTTGGTTTCTAGTGCGTTATTTTTGATCGTTATTGATATGACTGTATTATATACTGCTTTACCTACGATAACGTATGAATTGGAAGCGAGTGCTTTTCAAAAATTATGGATTGTAAATGCGTATCCTTTAGTTGTAGCAGGGCTTTTACCTGGTTTAGGTACGTTGGGCGATAAAGTAGGGCATAAGAATATGTTTTTATCTGGTTTAGTAATCTTTACTTTAGCATCAGTTGTCGCAGCTTTTTCTCCAACATCTGGTACTTTAATTATGGCTAGAGTTATATTGGCTATTGGTGCAGCAACAATGATGCCGTCAACGCTTGCTATTATTAAACAAGTCTTTGATGACAAAAAAGATAGAGCACTTGCGCTAGGCATATGGTCTTCTATTGCATCAGCAGGTGCTGGATTAGGACCTTTAATAGGTGGTTTATTATTAACTAAATTTTGGTGGGGTTCAGTATTTTTAATTAATGTGCCTATTACGATAATTGTTATTATCATTGCTTATATACAAATTCCTAATATTAAAGGCAATAAAGATAAAAAATGGGATATCACAAGTTCAATTCTCATTATGATAGGACTTATTGGGACAGTCTACGCTATAAAAGAAATCACAAAAGAAAATCCTTCAATTGTACTGATTATACTGACATTAGTGATTGGATTATGGTCGTTGAAATTATTTATTAGTCGACAAAAACGACTATCAAATCCTTTAATTAGTTTAGATATATTTAAAAATAAATACTTTTTATCAGGTGTGATAGCTGCATTTACTTCAGCATCCATATTAATTGGCTTTGAAATGATTTTATCTCAACGGTTACAATTAATTTTAAATCTGACTCCATTAAAAGCAGGATTAGTCTTAATGTCTATGGCAGCAGCTGCTTTTGTAGGGGCAATTGTACAGGGAAGTATCTTAACACGATTTGATAGCATCAAAATACTTATTTATAATTTACTCATTTCATTAATCGGAATTGTAGGATTCACAGCATTTCTACACAATGATTTATGGATTCAAATACTGTTCCTTAGCATTGCAGGATTAGGATTAGGCGGAGCTATGACTGTAGCATCAAATGCAATCATGACAAACGTTGATGACGATAAAGCAGGTATGGCAGCTTCAGTAGAAGAAGTGTCATATGAACTCGGAGGGTCAATAGGAATAGCCGCACTTGGTGGCGTATTTTCATTTACTTATACTTATTTAATGGAACGCTCCATGTCGATAGCAGAAATACCAGCAAAAGCAAAAGGCAGTTTTGAAGAAACGATGATTGTAGCAGAAAATTCAAATGGACTATTAAAAAGTAAATTACTAGAATTAGGCACAAATGCATTTGATCATGCATATTCATTAATCCTAATCATAACAATCACAATCATAGCTGCAATTATCCTATTATTATGGAGAATATTAGCAGAAACACATAAGAAAATAACATAAAAAAAAGACTACTTATTTCCTAGAAAATAGAGAGATAAGTATTCTTTTTTTAGGTGTTGAGAGTCATGACACCATGCTATAATTAGAACATAAAAATTAATGTGCTTATTGATTGCCTATATGTTCACCGTGCCTTATTAGATCATGGTGAAAGAAGGTGATTATATGGGCTTAGATGTAAGTATGCAACTAGAGATATATTTAACATTCAAGATTACTTACACGGTAATACTTCCTATTACTATTTATTTATTGCTTAAAAAAGACAATAAAAAATAGTCGTTTGTGTTACAGCACAAACGACTAAATTCAATAAGCCATGGTGAAATATAGCATAGACTATACGCCTTAATTTTTTACACTCAGCCGACCTTCGAAAGTTGCTGAGTGTTTTTTAATACTTAAATAATAACATGAGTGTATTTTGTTATCAAGAATAAAAGAGGGAACTCGTTGTGATTTGGTCTAACTCACCTCAACAACTCTTGTACAACATCTACCATGTCATCATGTATAACGATGTTTGCTGAAGCATCATAAGGTGTTTCGTCTTTGTTTATAATGACGAGGTTTTGTCCTTCGAAGTTTGAGATGAGTCCTGCTGCGGGTTGCACGAGTAAGGATGACCCGAGTACTACGAGTGTGTCTGCTTCTCTTATTTTGTTTAATGCATTGAATATTGTTTCTTGATCTAGCATTTCACCGTATAATACGATGTCTGGTCTAATGGTATGACCACATGATTCGCAATGGTGTAAATGGTTATCGATAACATAAGATTTAGTATATGTTTGTTGGCATTTTGTACAATAAAATCGATTTAAAGTGCCGTGCAATTCGTCTGTATTTAGACTGCCGGCATTGCTATGAAGACCATCGATATTCTGTGTTATGACACCGAGTGAACGATGGTCTTTTTCAAGTTGGGCTATCCATTGATGTACGATATTCGGTTGTTTATCGGTGAAGAGTAAATATTGAAAGCAAAAGTTCATAAATCCTTCTGGATCACTTTGTAAATAATCAGTACTTAATAAATATTCTGGAGAATAGCCATTTTCTGAGATTTGATCATATAATCCACCGAGTGAACGGAAGTCGGGTATACCACTAGCAACTGAAATACCAGCTCCCGTAAAAAAAGTAATATTATGAGATGAATCGATGATGTTTTTAAGTTGTTGAATTTGTGTATTCAAGTTAATCACTCCGGTTATAATGAATTACTTTTCTAAGTATTTAGGGAAGAATTCTGTATATAAATCAATAAATTTAAGATAGGCATCTTTAGATACATGTTCATCTACTTGATGCGCTTGGTCTACTGTACCAGGGCCGTACATAATAAATGAGAAGTTCTCATCTTTAGAAACTAATAAATCAGATGCATCTGTAACACCTGGTGATGCTTCAGTTGGAAGTGTAGTGTTTAAATGTTTTTCGCCCATTTTCACAGCTAACTCGATTAATGAATTTTGGCCAGTTGTGTAAACGGGTGGTCTAGACATGTACGTATCAATTTCAATATCTGTCTTATCGGTTTCTATTTGTTTTAAAATTTCATTAAAATATGAAATGAACTGATCATTATCATGTTCTGGAATCGTACGAATATTGAATTCCGACTCTGCATGTTCAGGGATAGAGTTAACTTGGTTACCACCATTAAAAATAGTTGCATTCATGATTGGTTCACCAAGTAGTTTATTTGTTTGATTGAATTTCGTAAAGCCTTCATCTGCTTTATAAATAAATTTTACAAGCGGTGAAATGGCATTAAATCCAAGATGTGGCATTGAACTATGAGATGCTTTTCCTCGAGATGTGATGCGAATATCCATTGAGCCTTTATGTGCATATATAATTCTATCTTGGGAGGGTTCCGCAATAACGAGTGCTTCAACATCATCCATATAGCCTTTGTCGTGAAATGTTTTAGCACCTTCACCAGCAATTTCTTCACCTGCCGTTGCAAGTAAACGGATTCTACCATGCTTTAGTAAACCTTGATCATGTATGTCTATCATACTGATAACAAGCGCAGCTAATCCAGACTTCATATCAGCAGAGCCACGGCCAAATAACTTATCATCTACTTCAGTCAGTTTAAACGGATCATATGTCCATTTACTTTCATCACCAGCAGAAACGACATCCATATGTCCTGAAATACCTAGAATAGGACCATCTTCACCAATTTCAGCAACTAGATTTGCACGCGTTTCACTAATTTTAATGATTTCAGACTCGATGTTATGGTCTGATAATAATTTCTGCAAGTACTCACATACTTCAATTTCATTATCATTAACAGATCGAATACTTACTATATCTCCTAAAATGTCTACTTTCTCTTGATCAGTAAATATACTCATAACCAAAACTCCATTTCTATATAGTTTTTATCTCAATTACTATTATATAGCTGAAATCTTGTACTTTGAAATTAAACACATTGGGGAGTTGGAGATATGATGGGTGAAAGTCATGGCTTAAGTACTGAGTAAAGCCAAGAGATTGGTCAAGATGTGAGTTAAAGGAATAATAAACTCACATCCTTCTTAAATTTAACATTCCATTTACTCAGAATTATTACTATCAACATCATACTACTTCCGATACCATTCTTTCGCATTTTGATAAAATATTTTATTAGCTGCAGTTTCATCAAAAGTATCTTGAACGAGTTGAATGTCTTCAGAAGTAAAGCGTTTAGGTGCACGTGTTGATGGTAAATCTGTACCAAACATAAGTGCATCTGGATTTGCTTGATAAATTTTTTTGAATGCATCTTGTACATTTAAGTCAACTCTACTGAAACCAGTTGCTTTCACATGAACGCCTTTGTCAACTAATCTTAAAAGGTTTGGAAGACCTTCCTTAGACAGACCGAGGTGATCAATGGATACAGCCGGTAAAGATAATATAGTTTCTTCAATGTCTGGTAAATTCATAGAATCAATATACAGTTCAATGTGCCATCCTACTAAGTCATATACACGTTTCGCAAAATCACTCAAATGTGCTAAGTTCTCTGAACCACCACGTTTAACATTAAATCTTAAAGCACGAACGCCTTTGTCATTTAAAGAAACAATTTCTTCATCTGAAACACTATAAGGTAATTGGGTCACACCACAGAAATCAGAACCTAAATCACTCAGTGCTTTAAGTAAATATTGTTGATCAAACCCTTGAAAAGAACCGGATACAATTGCACCACCAGCAATATTCATATCTTGTGTTTCTTCTTGATAATCCTTAGTTAGATAACTCGGCGGCATATAGCCGTTATTCTCTTTTACTTCATAATTAAAGTCAATAATATGAAAATGCGCATCAAAAATCTTCATCAATAATCCTCCTTTTAAAATCACTATACTATACCAGAAAAAAGTTTATTAATACCTATTCATTATGGTAAGTCATTTGGAAACGTTATAGAAAAAGTAATAATTGATGTTTTCAAAATATAAATTTATCAAAAGGGTTAATATATCGATATAAATTAGTTTGGCAAAACTAGTAATAATAACATTTAAAAAATATTTTAAAATTTTTTAAAAAATAACTACCATTAGTTAGGTATAAATAGTATAATATGTAAACTTGAGTGAATAATAATTAACAACAGAATATTTTTTAAAAGTGAAGGGAAAAGAAAAATGAAAAAAATAAAACGGGATCTTAAATTTTCTATTAGAAAGTTCAAGGTAGGTATTGGTTCAGTTGCAATCGGGGCGATATTTTTAATCTCTAGCAATGGAGAAGTAGAAGCAGCTAAACTTACAAACGAAAGCCAAATGACAATTAAAGGAACAGAGCAACAAGAAAGTAGCCAAGAAGAAGCAACGAGAACAAAACAGGGAAATGAACAGACAACGCAAGATACAGAACAAGCAGAAACAAAAGAAGTATCAGAAATACAAAAATCTGAAGTGCAAGAACCGGTAGTAGAAGAATCGCAACAAGTTGAAACGGATGCTACTAAAGAAATAGAAACGACAGATGTAAATCAAAAACAAGAAGCACCAAAAGAACAAGAACAACAAGAGGCACCTAATGAAGAAATTGAAGTGTCAGAACCAAAGGGAACTGAATCAAACAAAACAGTTACAGATACTAAACAGGTAAATGAACAACAAAATTCATCTCAAGTAAGTAATAAACAAGAAGTACAAGAAACTAAACAAAAGCAACCAGAAACAACGGTAAGTAAAGAACAAGAAGTTTCTGAAGCAACACAACCAGAAAAGTCAGAAACAAACACTCAAGTAAGCAAGACAACTCAACCTGAAGTGAAAGAAACTAAGACTAATAAAAAGGTTGCAAGTGTTAAAGCGAATACGCAAAGTATGAGAGTTGCTAGTACATCTGCTGCAATAACAACGGACTCAAGTAAATCAACAGTAACAAAAGATAATTTTACAGATTATTTCAAGTTAAATGGTGATGCAACATACGATAAAAATACTGGAAAAGTTATCTTAACTACGGATAATCAAAATAAAAAAGGTAGTTTTTCTTTAAATAGTAAAATTGATATGTCCCAAAGCTTTACTTTAAAAGGGAAAGTAAATTTAGGAAATAAGAATTCGACGCAAGGTGGTGCAGATGGAATCGGTATTGTATTCCATCCAAATTCAATTAACGATATCGGTTCATACGGTGGAGGACTTGGTATCGGCGGTCTGTCTAAAGCTTTTGGATTCAAGTTAGATACCTGGTACAACGAAACGGGAGAAGTAACATTTATTAAAGACCCTACAACATTTGGTAAAAATCGTACAAAAACAATGGGTGCGTTTGTGTATACGACTGGAAATAACGTAGCAGTTACAGATGAGAACACTGTACAGTTTGTTGGTGGTCCATCAAATAATGTATTTAATAGTATATTAGTCGAATATGACGGTAAAACAAAGATAATGAAAATTAAATATACAGATAGTACCGGAGTTTATGACTTCTCGAAAAATATGACAGAATATATTGATCCTAATCAAAGTTATACTTTAGCATTATCAGGATCTACAGGATATTATAAAAACAGACAAGAATTCCAAATTGAAGAATTTACATATGTAGCAAGAGGTATAGCTAATGTTAAATATGTAGATCGTGATACAGGAAGAGATATATTACCTGTGCAAGAATACGAAGGCGATATAAAAGGGAAAGTAACGTTAGATAATAAAAAATCTGAATTATATAATCAAGGGTATGATTTCGTTAATGTAGATGCATCGGATAAAAATAATTTTGTTCAACAAACAGATACAGTAACTTATACAACAAATGGCCAAAATGTTGTTTATTATTTTGTTAAAGCAAATGGCCAACTCATTTCTAAATATATAGATGAGAATGGAAAAGAGATTAAAACATCAACAACAACGAATGGAAAAGTCGGTAATAACTTCGAAGACCAATATCCTCGAGTGATTGGTGATTACGATTTAGTAGAAGTACAAGGAAATTCAAATGGCCAGTTTACGAGAGAACCACAAACAGTCACGTATATTTATAAAATCGGATCAGGTCAAGTTAATGTGAAATACGTAGATGAGAGTGGCAATGAAATACAACAATCTACAACATTAAACGGCAAACTTGGAGAAAGCTATACTTCAACATATCCAGAACGAATTGGCATGTTCAAGTTTAAAGAAGTTAATGGTAGTGAGTCAGGTATTTATAGTAGAGATCAGAAAACAATCATTTATGTATATGAGGATTTCACTTCAGAATCATTAAGTATGAGTGAATCATTAAGCACGAGCGAATCATTGAGCACAAGCGAGTCATTAAGTACAAGCGAATCATTGAGTACAAGTGAATCATTAAGTACGAGTGAGTCATTGAGTACAAGCGAATCATTAAGCACAAGTGAGTCATTGAGCACAAGCGAGTCATTAAGTACAAGCGAATCATTAAGTACGAGCGAATCATTGAGCACAAGCGAGTCATTAAGTACAAGCGAGTCATTAAGTACAAGCGAGTCATTAAGTACAAGCGAATCATTGAGTACAAGTGAATCATTAAGCACGAGTGAGTCATTTAGGACAAGCGAATCATTAAGCACAAGAGAGTCCTTAAGTACAAGCGAGTCATTAAGTACAAGCGAATCATTGAGTACAAGTGAGTCATTAAGCACGAGTGAGTCATTAAGCGAAAGCGAATCATTAAGTACGAGTGAATCATTAAGCGCAAGTGAGTCCTTAAGTACAAGTGAATCATTAAGTGAAAGCGAATCGTTAAGCACGAGTGAATCATTGAGTACAAGTGAGTCTCTAAGCACGAGTGAGTCATTAAGTGAAAGTGAGTCATTGAGTACGAGTGAGTCATTAAGCACGAGCGAATCATTAAGTGAAAGCGAATCACTAAGTACCAGCGAATCGTTAAGTACAAGCGAGTCATTAAGTACAAGCGAATCATTGAGTACAAGTGAATCATTGAGTACGAGTGAGTCATTGAGTACAAGCGAATCATTAAGCACGAGTGAGTCATTAAGTGAAAGTGAATCGTTAAGCACGAGTGAATCGTTAAGCGAAAGTGAATCATTAAGCACAAGTGAATCGTTAAGCACAAGTGAATCATTGAGCACGAGTGAGTCATTGAGCACGAGCGAGTCATTGAGCACGAGCGAATCATTAAGCGAAAGTGAATCATTGAGCACGAGTGAATCATTGAGTACAAGCGAATCATTAAGCGAAAGTGAATCATTAAGTACAAGTGAATCGTTAAGCACGAGTGAATCATTGAGCACGAGTGAGTCATTGAGCACAAGTGAATCATTAAGCACGAGTGAGTCATTAAGTGAAAGTGAATCGTTAAGTACGAGTGAATCATTAAGTACGAGTGAGTCATTGAGCACGAGCGAATCATTGAGTACAAGCGAATCATTAAGCACAAGTGAGTCGTTAAGTACCAGCGAATCGTTAAGTACAAGCGAATCATTAAGTACAAGTGAATCATTAAGCACGAGTGAGTCATTAAGTGAAAGCGAATCGTTAAGCACGAGTGAATCATTAAGTGCAAGTGAATCATTGAGCACAAGCGAGTCAACAAGCGACAGCACATCAGAAAGCACAAGTGAATCAACAAGCGAAAGTAGTTCAGAAAGCACGAGTGATTCAACAAGTGACAGCACATCAGAGAGCA
>NZ_JAJNHW010000014.1:0-17199 GCF_022386695.1 Mammaliicoccus sp. D-M19
CCTCCTTAACAAAAAAACCCCCCCCCCCATAAAGCCACCCCCCCCAAACCGTTCCCCCCAAATAAACCTTGGGGGGCGCACTTCATTAAGGTGGGTTATTTTTATGCTATAAAACATATTCAAATTTCAATAATGACATAATATATGCATCTTTATATTTACTTTTAGTGTAGAATTGCTCTTTGAGTAATCCTTCTGTTTTAAATCCTTGTGAATCATTATATGCACAGCTTTTTCGTTATCTGTATCAATATATATAAATCTTGTGCATGTTTAAAATATCGAATGCATAACTTGTTGCTTTTTCGAATACGAATTTTGCATATCCATTACCACTAAACTCAGGTTTAATAATTATTGGTATTTCACAATTACGATGGATATAATTAATCTCTACTAATTTAACAATACCGACTACTTAATTTTCATCTTCTACAATCATTATAAATATAAATGACGAATAAGTCATCATTCACTGTAATTACTCTATTTTAGCTATTCAATGCACACTAACTCTCATTCTCTCGCTATTCTCTAATACATGAATAGTAACAAAAATAATTAATACTTCTTAAAAAGAGGTTTATTATATGAAATATTCATTGGGAGGTACATATTTAAAGTCTAAGTACGGAGATGTAATAAATAAAAGATAACTAGATTTCAAACCACAAAACCACATAACTTATTAATTATAAATATAGACATACTTTACTATTACAATAAGTCTCATTTTAATAAGTTAATTAATTATTTTTAAGAGGTTTCGTGGTTTACACAAAGTTGATTATTAAAGTTTCTTAATTGTTTTTGTAATTAGAGTACAAACTAGCTTTTCATCTATTTTATTAGTTAGATTATCTAATAATGACTTAAAAGAAGTCATTGAATTAAGTAGGCTATCATCATCATTATTAAAATCATTGTCTAGCTCTTTGGCTTCAAATATGTCTAAGTAATATTTATCTGATACAAAGTTTAATGATGCTACATCACTTTCCATTTGTTGGATGAAGTTGTTGTGATACTTTATCCAATTATTAATTGAGTTTATTATACTGTTTATTAAATCCTCATAATTTATGAAATTATTATATTTAGAAGTGTTGCTAATGATATAAGTTAACCTATCCGTAATATCAAATGTAGTTTGAACGGCATTATAATGTTTTTTTGTGTTTAAAGGAGTAAAAGTTAATCTGAAAATATTATCAATTAGACTTGCAACTTCGTTTTGTTTATTAATATCAACTGTTCCCTCTATTTTTGTCCATATGAAATCAGTTAAGTCATCAGCAAATGCAATTTTTTTATCTATAATGAAGTTGCTCATTAGTATAGGTATATTAATTAAATCTTTCTTAAGTGTTTTATAATCTTCAGCTTTGTGAGATGAAAACTTTCCTAAATCCATCATTTTTATGTATGGGTTTTTGTAAAAAGTAGCTATAGCTGAAATAATTACGAATTCGTGAAAATTAAATGTTCTAGGAGTAAATTTATTATAAATAGTTCCCTTTCCCATAGACTCTTGATTAGAAGAATGAATATTATCTGCTGCAAAGTTTTTAACATCAGCTAATTGGAAGTGCATATCAGCACCGACGATTTCATAAAAGCTTTTATCAATATAATGCATAATATTATTTAAAGCGAAAATAGATTCAGGTTTGTATTTCGATGGATTTATATTTTCTAAATTAGAATTTATTAACTTAATAGGCTCGGGTAATTCCAGTTCCGTTATCTTTTGTATATTACTTTTAATAAGCTCTTCAATAATTTCGTTAATATCATCTTCATTTTTTTCTACATCTTTAACTGTTTGATCTGAAAAGTCAAAATATGCAGGAGTATTAACATCTCCAATAAACCTATAGACTAAATTAATCTTATGGATTCGTTCTTTTTTACTCTCAATATCTTTCATTGAATGCTTATTCATATAATCATATTCAAACATCATTCTAGGAAGAGTTACTATTTCGCTGTCAAAAAATTTATGTTTGAAAAAATCGAGTGTTGATCGTTCGAAATTATTCCAAAGATTCATTTTAGTTTCTTTATTTAAATCAGCTTCTAAAGCATCATAAAGTGAATCTAAAACACGGCGGATTAATAATTTATAAGCAACCTTTGAACTACTGCATCTAATTATTGATTCAATATCTTCGTCATAAATATATATTACAATCCCATTTAAAGTATACTCACTAAAACTCTCACCCTTATTTAATTGCTTTATAGAAATAGTTAAAGATTTATCAATATCCAATGTTTTTAATGATACCCTACAGTAGTCTAATACATATCCTAGAAATATATAATTATTATCGGCAACTTGCTTAATTTTAAACTCCATATCAAACACCTCAAATTTTGTCAATTATTTTGCTCAAAGTAATTCCATTTATTATTTTTTAAATGGAAACTGCCTTTCCTATATGGATATATATTATATCTAACTTAAGTTAATGCTTGAGTATAATTCTTAGGAGGTTTTTATAATGAAAACATATGTAATGAAAGAAGTTTATACCCATGATGAGAAAGTTCATCACATAGAAATTGAAACCATAAAAGGAGAGCAATTTAAGTATACTACACAATTCACAATAACAAGTGATTGTAAAAATTTAATTACTCTTTTGATTGGTCAGGCTTTGATGTTGCCAAGTAAAACTGAATTTTCAATATACGACTTGTTGGATATGGTTGGTGAAGATGTTTATGGCGATATTTACGATGAGGAAGTATATGCTATTAACATTTTACTTGAAATGTATCTTGAAGAACATTTCACGCTATGCCAGTTACAAGAAGGTGAAGCGGAAAATATAATAGTTAAGATTTTTCAAAGGTAATTAATCTAGGAGGCAAAGAAGATGGAAATAAAAACAAATAATTTTTTATCAATTCAAACTGACATAGATCAACGTGCTGAAGAGGTTAGGTAACATGGGCAGAGAATGGTTCTTGAAATGTTTAGAAGAAGCGTTAAGTAAGAGAGCAAATGAAAAATTCACTGTAAAAAAATTGCTAATAGATACAGGTGCAAAGGATCCAACAACAAAGTTAGTAGAAAATGTCGAAAATCGGTTTCGACATTATGTAATGTTGAATGAATCTGTACATTTTGAAATGTTTTACAATAAAAATCAACTTATTTTCGTAAGACTTACGGATTTTTACGGTTTCGATGATATTTAAGTAGTATTTGTAAATAAGATTATGCATGGAGGTAAAGAAGTAATGAAATTTGAAAATGATAATTATTTAATAAATTCAAATGGTTGCTTTAAGAAAATGAAAGGTACCAATGATGGAGAAAGTGAGAAGCTAGTTAAACTAGCTTCTCCAATTTTTATAGTTGCTAAGTATAAAGATCGAGTATATAAAAAGGAACAGCTTATCATACAAGATATAGATGGTGAGGAATACATTTTAGATTCAAGCATATTAAGTTCACGTAATTTGTTTAAATTAATAGAAATGGGATTTACTATTAATGAAAATCGCATTAAAGAATTGAGTAATGCTTTACAGGGGTACAGAGATAGTACGGTGAAAAGTAGTTTTTATAAAGGTGTGGGTGTTTTACCTACAAATAAAGGAACAGTTGTTGTACTTGATGATATCCATTTCAGTCCTTCAATGACTGAGGAAGATATGAATCAAGTGATTTGTGATAATAAATATGATTTATCGCCTAAAGGTAAATTAGATGAATGGCTTACAATGTTTCAGCAGCAAGTGAATGGCAATGTTGTATTAGAACTAATTACCATCTTTGGAGTAAGTTCATTAGTTACAAGATATTTATTCTTGCTAAATGAAATTGAGTTTACAGGAATAATATATTCATTGACAGGACAGTCATCTAGTGGCAAAACAACAGCAGCTATGTTAGCAGCATCAGTAGCAGGTAATCCTAATAAAGGAGATAATACTTTATTTTGTAGTTGGAATGCGACTAAAGTAGGCATTGAAAATATCGTGAGTTCAAACTTTGGGGTTCCAGTGATATTCGATGAATTATCAACTTCAACCATTAGAAATCTAACGAACTTGCTATATTCTGTAAGCGAAGGGCAAGGAAGAGAACGAGCAGATAAAAATGGTAACACAAGGGAAAAATTCAATTCAGGTACTTCAATTATTTCAACGGGCGAATATAGTATTTTTAATAACTCAGCAAAAAATGATGGATTAAGGGTACGTATCATTGAGATTAATGATGCTATAACATCATCATCTTCGAATTCGGATGCTATTAAAAAAGTTGTAAGAAAAAATTATGGTCATGTCTTGCCAATAATATCCGAGTATTTATTAAATAATGAAGAGGAATTGGTCTCTATTTATGAAGAACATAGACAGTGGTTTGAAGTTGAACTAGCAAATGAAGAAAGCAACACAGGAATGCGAATGATAAGTAGGTATGCTGTGATTTTGACTTCAGCAACTATATTTGAACGTGCTTTAGATTTGAAATTGAATAAAGAAGGTATGAAAAAATATCTTTTAGAATATCATAAAAATACAATGTCAGAGCGTTCTTTAACCGAAAAAGCAATGACAGCTATTATTCAATATGTCGCAGTAAATAAAGGCAAGTTTATCAAAGATGGATCATTATCTAATATGATTGAAAACAATGGAACAATATTAGTTCAAAATGATTATGTTGAAGTAAAGATTATACGTTCTATCTTCGAACGTATATTAAAGGATAATGGGTTTGAGGATACAAAAAACGTAATCAAAGCATTGGATAGTGACAATAAATTAGTAACAGATAAAGACAGAAAAACAAATCAAAGAAAAGTGAAAAATAGTAATGATGAATTGGAATCAATAGTCTTTTATCACATAAAAATTGATAGAGCATTTGCTGAAATGTTGGATTTAAATATGTATAATACATGATTATTAATAACAATTTGTCTGTAGAAATAAACAAAGAAAGGCGTTGAATAGTATGAATAATGAACAAGTTGAAGCGTTTATTGAAGTGCTTGTTCCTATAATGGAAGAACGTATTAATAAAGATAAATAATTTAATTACGTACCACAGGATGTAACCTGCAGTACACATATTTTATTTAGTAGAAATGAAACAAATCTACAAATATATATTATTACATTGAAGTTATATACCAAGGTCTATAACGGAAACTAAGTAAAAGGAGAGAAATATTATGAACAGAAAAATAGCATTATACTCACGTGTGAGTACGACAGAACAGTCTGAGCACGGTTATTCTGTGCATGAACAAGAACAAGTCCTCATCAAAGAAGTTGTTAAAAACTATCCAGGTTATGACTATGAAACTTATATTGATTCAGGGATATCAGGAAAGAATATTGAAGATCGTCCTGCCATGAAACAATTATTAAAGGATGTCAAAGACAATAAAGTAGAGATGGTTCTAAGTTGGAAATTGAATCGTATTTCTCGTTCAATGCGTGATGTATTTAATATTATACATGAGTTTAAAGAACATGGTGTAGGTTATAAATCAATTTCGGAAAACATTGATACCTCGAATGCATCTGGTGAAGTTTTAGTTACAATGTTTGGTTTGATAGGTTCTATAGAGAGACAGAGTTTGATATCTAATGTGAAGCTTTCAATGAATGCAAAAGCGCGTAGTGGAGAAGCTATAACCGGAAGAGTTTTGGGATACAAATTGTTACTTAATCCACTGACACAAAAAAATGATTTGGTTATCGATGAAAATGAAGCTAATATTGTTAGAGAAATATTTGATTTGTATTTGAATCACAATAAAGGACTTAAGGCCATAACAACAATTCTGAATCAAAAAGGTTATCGCACGATTAACCAAAAACCTTTCTCTGTGTTTGGGGTTAAATATATTTTGAATAACCCTGTTTATAAAGGGTTTGTCAGATTTAATAACTATCAAAATTGGACAGTTAAACGAAGAAGTGGTAAAAGTGATGAAAAAGATGTAATTTTGGTGAAAGGTAAACACAAAGCAATTATAAGTGAAGAAATATTTGATCAGGTACATGAAAAATTATTATCCAAAAGCTTCAAACCAGGAAGGCCAATTGGTGGAGACTTTTATCTAAGGGGGCTTATTAAGTGTCCCGAGTGTGGTAATAATATGGTATGCAGGCGTACTTATTATAACACGAAAAAATCAAAAGAACGTACTATTAAACGTTATTACATTTGTTCATTATTCAATCGTTCTGGTAGTTCTGCTTGTCATAGTAATGCGATTAATGCGGAAATTGTAGAACATGTTATTAACGTTCACCTTAATCGTATTTTATCTCAGCCTAAAATCATTAAACAAATTGCGACTAATGTTATAGAAGAGCTGAAACGAAAACATAACACTAAAAGTAATGTCATCATTGACATTGAAAGTTTAGAAAAACAAAAAGCTATAATTAGAACACAACAAGAACGTTTATTAGAATTGTTTTTAGATGATCAAATGAATAGTGAAATGTTGAAAGAAAAGCAAAATCAATTGAATCATCGATTTCAAGCTCTTGAAGAACAAATCAAAGCGGCTCAACAATCTAATCCAGAAGAAACAAAAATACCTGACTTTGATAAGTTGAAGAGTCGCTTAACATTGATAATTAGTCGTTTTAGTGTTTATTTAAAAGAAGCAAATCCTGAAGCCAAAAATCAGCTTATGAAGTTGCTGATTGATTCTATTGAAATTACTACAGATAAAAAAGTAAAGCTCGTACGGTATAAAATTGATGAAAGTCTTATCCCCCAATCTTTGAAAAAAGATTGGGGGTGTTTTTTTATGCCAAAAATTCATTTTGTAATTGATGGTACACAGAAATATTCTATTGACCAAATTACCACTTTTACCACTTAAATCTAAGTGATAAAAGTGTAGAATTTGTTATTAATAAATATATGGATAACATTATAAAAAATATTTCTCTTAGCACAATAATAAAAGAGAGGATAATGGGATTTCCTTGTCATACCAAATATTGTTGCTGATTTTTATTGGGAAGTTTTCTGAATATCAGTGGGATTTCTAAGGGAAATAAACGAAAAATCAAACGTATATTATCTATATGATGTGACACATACATCAATCAAACAATTAGGAGGTCATAAAAATGACATTAGAACAACAACTCAAAGGCTATATCACACACTTATTCACCCTACCAAAGGACGAAGAATGGCAATGTGAATCACTAGAAGAAGTGGCGAATGATATCCTGCCAGATGCATATATTAGGTTGGGACCACTCAGTAATAAAATCCTTCAGACTCATACGTATTATTCAGAGGCATTACACAAGCGAAAACTCTATCCATTTATTCTCTACTATGAGAAACAACTTATAGCCGTTGGCTATATCGATGAATACCATGATATGGACTTTTTATATTTTCATAATACCGTAATGCCTTTACTAGACCAACTCTATTTACTACCAAAAGGTGGTGAATCATAATGGCGACATGGATTCGTATTGCAGAAATGAGTATCACAGTCATAACAGGTGTGATCGCAATAATAGAAGAAATTGAGAAGGGTGACGTATAATGGCACGTTTTATCACAAGAGGTATTGACTCAGACTTACCTTACATTATCCAAAAACATATCTGGGAGCTTGTATTATTCAGAGAACATGAACAGGCTAGAGAACATGAGATAATCGACTATTTTCATATCTTTCAATTCAATATGTATAATGAGGAACTATACATTAAGCACAAACAAGAACGACCAGAATATGTCAAAATTCATAAAACGCGTTATAAGCAACCGATTAATATTAGTAAAGTCTATGTTATACGCGAAGATGATGTAGGCTGTTCTTATTATGTCATGTTGTTGCCGGAAGAATATTAAATAAGGAGTGTAAAAAAGGTGCAAAATATTAAAAGTACATTAGAAACAGAAGCGATATTCAGTGATGATAATCAACATCGTTATTTACTAAAGAAGACATGGGATAACACGAAACAATCTATCGCAATCATTACAATGTATCCTAGTTATACAGGGATACTTCAAATAGATTTAACAACTCAATTGATTATAAACAAAATTTCAGAAATGGATGAATATGGCACGATTTATTTTGTGAATTTATATTCCAATATTAATACACCTCGTAATTTAAAGCACTTAAAAAATAGTTTTGATAAGCATACAGAGATTCATCTGATGAAGGCGGTCAAAGAAGCAGATGTTGTTATTCTTGCATGGGGTGCTTATGGTAAAAAGCCAGGTGTAGACAAGAGGGTGAATAATGTATTAGACATGTTGAAACCCTATCAGAAAAAAGTGCAAAAACTCATTAATCCCGCCACAAATGACATCATGCATCCACTCAATCCGAAAGCACGTCAAGAATGGCTTTTGACAACATAATATAGGAGGATATATAAATGACATTATCACATGGGCAAAACGTTAAGCATTTTTTAGATTCACAAACATATGAAGTGATGATAAAAGGGGTTATCGCACATATCGCATCTATTCATGACCATAATACATTGAATGATATTTATCAAATGTATATGGCAGATGATACCCTAACATGTATACTTCATGAGAACATACAAGGCATCATTAAGTCGGTACAACATGAAGCCGATTAATATTGTATCCTTATAAATTAAAGATAGGGATTAGTCGTATTGTGACACTTCGTTTTTCTTCATACTTCATGTTTATATTATATTCCCCCCGATATAACGCCTTTTTAGTACGTTTGTATTTTTTACCATATTTTTGAAAAAGATTCGCGTAATGACATATTTTGTCATACCTGTTTTGTAGAATATAGATTGAAGGAGGTGACGCATTGGATCGTGTTTTTCGTGTGTTGACGATATATAATCGCTTACTACAACACAAAAATGTTAATAAAAAGACACTCACACAAGCATTAGGTTCAAGCCCGAGAACGATACAACGAGATATTGATGATATTCGTAACTTTTTATATGAAGCAAAAAGCTGGGTTGGTGTTCAAAGTGAAATAACGTATGACTATAAATCTGAAAGTTATACATTAAAAAAAGATAAAAGTGAAAGTCAATATTTTATGTATGATATTTTAAATAGTCTTTATCTGACAACACCAAAGATAAGTCGTCACTTCTATCAGTATCTTAAGATGGTGATAATCAAATATCATGGAGACCAACAAGATGGATTATTACAATATTTAAATCATTTTGAAGTTGATGATGAGAAAGAAACGCGTACATCTGTTTCAGTCGCTGTTCAAGCGTTAAATGAAAATCGATATTTAAAGCATCATAAACATTTAATATTACCGATATCACTTCATTACCAAATGTTTTCATTTCATCTCATTTATCAATTCAATCATGAAATTTATATTACAGATATTCATAAAATGGATTTAACATTAGCGAATGAAACGTTTGATTGTCATCAAAAAGAAATGAAGCATGATTATATTACATTTGAAGTATCAAAAGAAGTTTGGTTAAACATACATCGGTATTATCAAATTCATGTGATTGAAAATTATGATGAAGATCATATTATGGTGACATTTAAAATGACAAGGCCTGAGGCTATTCAACTTTGTTTCTTATATCGATCACAAATACGTGTGATTTCACCACGAGATTTAAGGGAACAAGTGATTGATGAATTACTCTTTTTACAATCAACATATCTAAAACAACAGATTCAGCATTAATAACATATTTTAATTACGGAGGGAATCGAAGCAATGGGTAACATAATAAAAACGATAGGAAAAGGTATCGGCAAAGGTATAGGTGCAGCCGCTTATGTTTCAGTTACGACTATTGGTGCAGCCGTTAGTGCAATCTGGGAAACGACAGGTGATAGAGGAATGGTAAGGGATGCTTTAAAAGATTGTTCTAATGAAGAATTAACGGAAATATATGGTATACAAAAAGAAGATGATGGTGATTATACCATGTATCTTGCGGCAAAATCTTTATTAGAAGAAAGAGGCTATATGTATCTTGATGAAACTAATGAATGGATTAAACGGTAAGGGGGTAAAAGGTTATGGACTTTATTTATTATAAGCAAAAAAATTTAGATCATTTTGAAAATCAATTGAAAGAACTAGCTTTAAATAAAAATTATAAATTTAACAAAGAAATTGAAGTGTTAAAAGAAAATGAGATTCTTGAAAAGTCGGGTAATCATGAGCGAGAACTATTAAAAATATTTAAAAACAATGCGCAGATAACAACATACCATTTCAAGAATCATAAAAGTAATTATTTAATTATTATTGGAGAAACAAATACTCCTGGAATTATAGGTTTAACAGTTATATTTGATAAAAAGCCTTTTAAACAAACAGGGAAGCTTGCATTGGCCTCTTTATTAACATTATCTCTTTTATCTGGAGGAGGTATAATAGCAGCTATAGCTGGACTTGGTGTTCTTGGGTCATATGCCAAACGAACTTTCGCAATTAAAGGTCCATTAGGAAAAGAAATATCAGAGATTATAGAAAATAAATTGGGTCAACCTATAGAATTCAAAGACTAGAAAATCAATACAGTTATGTCAATGATAGAAGTTTGAATACGAAAAATAACAGCAATATTAAAATATTAACAGTGTAAGATATATTGTAGGACAGGGATAGATATTAAAAAGTGTCCCTGTCCCATTTATTTCATTAAAAAGGTGCAATAATATTTTTTTTGAACCTTACAGAAAAAGAATTTGATACATTTACAAAAGCATATTTCAAGCCTTACACAAAAAAGTTGTATATATTGTAGGTGTTAAAAATGATAAAAATGAAGTTGTCATAGCTATTTTATTTACAAAAATAAGGGCTATAAAGTTTTTAAAATATTTATATTCACATAGAGGTATGTTAACGAATTATTATGATATAGAATTAGTCAAACTAGATAATTTTCTGTTTTAGACTTAAAAAATTGATTAGATGATATGTTGTTGTCAGCATATAATCATCAAACGAGCCGTATAATAAAAAAGGAAGATGAAATGGATGTAGAAGTAAACACTTTACTTATTGAAAAAAAGAAAGATTCTTAAAATTATTTAAGTTGGCTGAAGAAAAAGTAATTCGTTCAATTAATTGTATAGATTAATTAAAAGGCATATAAAATACAGATGATAGTCAAGCAATATTTAAAATTGCATCTATTAATTTATAAAGCTATTGAGATCTATTAATGTCATAATGAATTATGTTGAAAGGTGAAATCCAATACACAAAATCTATGTTAGCAGACAATCCCAACTATAAAAATACAAAAGACAGCTATTCAAAACCTTAATTAAATAATTGATTAAACGAGATGGTGAAATCATGGATTGAAAGATTATTGTGTTTAGCAATTTAAAAAAAGTTTTTAATAGTAATGTAGAAGAGTATTGAGCAGACTTTATAAAATCTTTTAGGAAAATTTGATAATTTTTTAAATAGGTTAACTCAGTAGAAAAAATCTTTAACATTTTAAACTTAAAATAAGTATATTAATCTAAGTATATTTTTTGAGTTTTATTTGCTAATGGTTTGGTTCTGTAATCTTAATCGTTAGTACAATTACTTTTGTATATTTTTGACTTTAACAATCTGATATCTCTTTCTTGTATGTAAGAGTAATTAACAAGTTTTATCCTTTTATGTATATCTTTGGTAAATCATGATACAATAGTTTTTATTAGAAATTTTTACAATTTATTGAGGAGTCAATGAGAAATGAATGGTCAAACGAAAGAGATTAAGTCACACTCAATTCGTTATTTATATGGTTTAGATGGCTTACGTGCAATTGCTGTTATAGCTATCATCATTTATCACCTTAATCCTAAGTGGTTATCGGGTGGTTTTTTAGGTGTGGATACTTTTTTTATCATTTCTGGCTATTTAATTACGAGCTTATTAATCCATGAATATCAACAGACTGGTACGATTGACCTCTTACATTTTTGGAAAAAACGTATTAAAAGGTTACTGCCAGCAGTCTTATTTTTATTAAGTATTGTACTCATATATACCTTATTATTTGAACCGAGCATTATTAAAAGTGTAAAACAAGATACGTTTGCTGCTTTATTTTATGTATCTAATTGGTGGTATATTTTTCATCATGTTAGTTATTTTGATAGCTTCAAAGTGATGCCACTTAAACATTTATGGAGTCTAGCGATTGAAGAACAATTTTACGTATTTTGGCCAATTTTATTAATGATATTACTACGCATTAAAAAGTTAAAAAGGCATTTTGTTTTAGTTGTATTTATAGCTTCTCTTATTTCATTATTGTTAATGATATTAATTGCTGAACCAAACGTTGATAATTCAAGAGTATATTTCGGAACAGATACTAGATTACAAACACTGTTATTAGGTGTATTACTAGCATACATATGGCCGCCTTTTAGATTGAAACAGCAAATTATAACGCCGTTAAAGATTGGAATTGAAACGATAGGTTGTATTTCTTTAGCGCTACTAATTTACTTTATGTTGACTGTTTCATCCAGTAACAATTGGTTATACTTTGGTGGTATTTATCTTATATCTTTAGGTTCTTTACCTGTTATCGCGAGTGCTGTTCATCCTAGCACGTTATTATCTAAAGTATTAGGTAATCGATTATTGTTATGGATTGGACAGAGATCTTATAGTTTATATTTATGGCATTACCCTGTCATAACATTTATCAATAAACATTTCGTTCAAGGGCAAATCCCTTTTTACATGATATTGATAGAAATCATATTAACGTTACTGTTAGCTGAATGTTCATATCGTTATGTTGAAGTACCTATTAGAATACACGGGCTAGCGTATTTCAAACCTGGAAAAGCTCAATTAAAATCACTTATTGCTAAGAGTAGCATTACTTTAGTATTAATTGGTCTTACGTTAACAATACTTTCAGGATATTTTGATTATTTACAACAAACGCAACATCATCATGCGAAGACGACTTTTAAAGTTTCAAATCACGACCATAAGAATAGTTTGATATTACCTATTCCTAAAATTAATGTTAATAGCGAACAAACCATTAATCATAAAGGGAAGCATCAAGATAAAATGTTATTTATCGGTGATTCCGTCATGGTTGATATCGGGGAAGAAATACATAAAGCATATCCAGATGCGATAATAGATGGTAAAGTCGGTCGTAATTTAAATGATGCTATTCCACTCGTTCAAGAGAAATACAGTACATTTAACAAAGCCAATCAACTAGTTGTACTTGAACTTGGTACGAATGGAGATTTTTCATATGATGATTTGACGAAGCTCATTAAAATGTTCGGTAATGCCCATGTTTACGTCGTTAACACACACGTACCAAGAGATTGGGAACAAAGTGTCAACGAAAAACTTTCGAACGCAGCAGATTCACATAAGAATGTTCAATTAGTCAATTGGTATCAAAAAGCAAAAGACCATTCAGAATACTTCGCATATGATGGTGTGCATTTAGAATATAAAGGCGTACAAGCACTCGTATCCGAAATTAACAAACATATAAAATCATGAGATTTGAATTTGAAAAATTAAACAGGTCGGTTATAATATTAATTGTACCTTGTCAAGTAGACAATTAAATAATAGAAAATGGTCGAATTCATAGCTGTGCTATGGACTCGACTATTTTTATATAATTTGATTAGTTTTATATAAAAGATATATTTGAAAAATCGATTACTACCCACTTTATAAATTATAAAAAAACAATTCTTGTCTCTTTATAGAGTTCACTTTTCATCATTTCTGATCCTATACTTATTGAAATATCATATACTTGGTATTTTTAAATTGGTTAACCCCTTTATCAAATGTGCTAAAAGCAGGTTTGTTAAATGCCAAGCTCTTATTCTTAAAGTATTTGCTACAAAGTTCTTTTATTCATTTAAAAATTCCTCCTTTTTTTAATTTCTTTTGATGTTGAGATGATTATATAAAGATATTTATAAAACATTTATATAATTATTAACTACTACAAAATGTAATATTAACTCTATACTTATCAAGGTATTCTTACCATTATTTATCCCTTAAAATTATTACAACCAATCTCGAATCTATTAAATATAATGTATTTCATAAAATATAGATTGTAGAAAGGAAAAATTCAACGATAAATAAAGAGATTAATTTATTGTATGATTTGTATGAAATTGTTTTTCGAGTATTTTAGATAAAATCTAGTGAAAATAGAAATGAAGGATATTAATATTACCTTAGTTTTTATTGAATAGACATAAATCGGAGTATGTTACTAGTGACTATATCGCCTAAAATATAGAGTAATAAATCTATATTTTTTTTGCTAAATATTTTGTATGTTATTAACAATTTTATAAATCATTATATTTAAAGAATCGCATCTACGTGTAATTTATATACAAAAATAATAATAAATTTTAATTGTACTCAACAACAATTATAAAATCTATATTTTTTTAATATATTTATATATTGAAAATCTAATTTTGATAGATTAATATAAATGTGATAAGGCAAGTTGTAATATTCGTCGTATCATATATTAATATATTTGAAAGGAGACTTGGTTCAATGAAAAAAAGGGGTAGAAAATTAGATTTTATACCTAATAGATTTAATAAGTATTCAATTAGAAAATTCACTGTTGGGACTGCTTCAATTTTAGTTGGGGCAACTTTGATTTTTGGAATAGGAGAAGAAGCAAAGGCGGATGAACAACAAAATAGTTCTGTACAATCACAGTCAGCAGATGATAATGATCAATCTGGCAAATCTTTAGAAGAAGCAAGCACAGAAGAAAAAGCACCAGAAGCTGAGGCAACAGAAGAAGCAACTACAGAAGAAAAAGCACCAGAAGCTGAGGCAACAGAAGAAGCAACTACAGAAGAAAAAGCACCAGAAGCTGAGACACCAGAAGAAGCAACTACAGAAGAAAAAGCACCAGAAACTAAGACACCAGAAGAAGCAACTACAGAAGAAAAAGCACCAGAAGCTGAGACACCAGAAGAAAAAGCACCAGAAGCTGAGACACCAGAAGAAAAAGCACCAGAAGCTGAGACAACACCAAAAGCTGAAGCTACAAACAAAGTAGCATCAGAAGAGCCACAAACTAATTACAATAATAATGATTATTCAATTTCACAAGTTCGTGATGAAGAAACAGCTGTTATATATTATAAAAAAGCTGCCAACGTTTCAGATGAACAAGCTCGTGAAGTAATCAGTAATTTAAATTTAGATATAAAAAATTTAAGTGAACAAGAATTACAATATGAATTAATCAAGGCGTTAGCAAAAGAGCAGAACAATAATAAACCATTAGCAACTGCTTTAAGAGCGGTATCACCAAAAGATGAAGAATCTTTAAATATTGCTTCAAATGAATTAATCAATACATTAGCAGTAACAGATAAATCAAAAGTAATCGAAGCAGATGCGATTAAGAATGGATATATCAAATCTCAAACTGACGCAACTAACGCTAAAAATACTTTGTCAGGAAGAGCTTGGATTGTTGATAAAGGAACGCCTGCAACAATGTCTAATGGACTTACAGCAGTTCCTGAAGGTACGAAAGTATACTTACAATGGATCGATAAAGATGGAGCTGTATCACCAACTTACATGGCTTCAACAACTAATTCATTAGGAAAGTCTGATGGTTCTCAAGTTGGGCCAGGTGCATACGCATTTGACTTAAGAGATGCTTGGATTGACGCAAATGGAAAAGAGCATAAATATAACGCGACTAGTAAGCAACTATATCGCTTATGGATTGAAGACTTTGAAACAGAGAACGGTAATACTGCTACAATGATTCGTCAAGCTGGCGGATTTTATCCTGGAAGATATGTAGACTCTATTACTAATTCTAATTTAGGTCAATTTCCATTAATTGGTTCAAATATGCAACGTACGGGTATATTTATGGGAATTAAGTCAGGTAATGATTACATGACTAATGACAAATCTGAATGGATTCATGATGAACAAGGTCCATTGAGTAGTCCAGCAGTAGATTTAAAAGCAAAAAATTCAGTATCAGGACAAGTTTGGTTTGAAACAGGTGCTGGAGACCATGCTAACTCAGCTACAGGACCAAATAATAATAGTAAAGATCCAGAAGCTGCTGGTTATACAGTTGTTATGTCTTCATTAACTGAAGAAGGTGCCAAACAATACAAAGCTCAAGTTAATAGTTTACCAGAAAAAGAAAGAGCAGCAGCAGCTAAAGCATTATTAGAAGCAAATCCTGACTATATTTCAGCAACTGTTTATGGTGAAACAGATGATAACGGTCGATATACTTTGAGATTCCCAGATGGTACGTTAAATACAAGCTATGTGTATGGTTATGTGATGGATCCAGATGGTAATGTAGTGAATGCATATTCATCTTATACAAGTCCTCAATTTAGAGCACCAAACAGTAACTTATCATGGACACCACAAACAGCACCGGCTCAAAACTTAGTTGCTAATCCAATGTGGTATAACGTTAATTTTGCATTAGTTCCATCTAATGATATTAACTTAGATGTGTTGGAATATAATAATACCGATAAACCTGCAGTTCCAGGTGACGAAGTTCATATCGACTTAATAGGTTCAAATATTTCACCACTACCAACGCGCGTTGAGTGGAGAGATAAGAACGGTAATGTAGTTCAAAAAACTGGCGACATTAATACGTTAGAAGATGGTGAACAACAAGGTACATTTATTGTTCCAGATAGTGCGGTAGATGGAGATATTTACACTGCATATTTAGTCGTAGGCGACAATGATGTATCAGCTGATTCATTTATTGTAAAAGTTCTGGATAACAGACAATATGAACCAACAACAGAAGGTGTAACGAAAGAACATGGTACACCAACAACATCAGAGGATGTAACAGGTGCAGTGACAATCCCAGATTATCCAGCGGATAAAGATCAACCAACAATTACGGTGGATGATGAGACACAATTACCGGATGGTAAAACACCAGGTACAACAGAAGTAGATGTGACAGTAACATATCCAGATGGCACAACAGATCACATTAAAGTACCAGTAACAGTGGGAGAACAAGCAGATAATGATGCTTATGAACCAACAACAGAAGGTGTAACGAAAGAACATGGTACACCAACAACATCAGAGGATGTAACAGGTGCAGTGACAATCCCAGATTATC
>NZ_JAJNHW010000015.1:0-4488 GCF_022386695.1 Mammaliicoccus sp. D-M19
TCGACTCCTTATTTTGTTTAAGAAGTCGCTCACCCGAATATATATCTTGAAGAATAAACCAATATCGTTTAATATCTAGATATACAAAAATTAAGAAAAAAACACCAACTGTTTTTCTTTAAGGTAAGTCGCATTCACAAACTTTGGTCAGGGAGTGAGCGACTTCTTTTTTTGTTTTTTTATTTGCATATTAATATAACACTAACAAAAGGCTTGGTCTATTCAGACTAAGTCTTTTTTTATTAGGCTGAATATTTTTTAGAATATTTATATTGCTGATAAGTGTTATAAAGTATTAACGCCTGCACTACTACTTGAGCAATTGATATTGCTAAATTAATCTTTTTCTTCTTACTCATTTTCTTCAACCCCCTTTGTTGCTTTATTCCAATTGCTTTATTTACATTGAGCCTCTGTACCCTTAACAAACCCAAAACTTGTCGAATGGTCGGGCTAATAGCTCACGCTATGCCGACATTCGTCTGCAAGTTTAGTTAAGGGTACTTCTCAATATAAATAAATTTTCTCGGCATAAAAGCCTGATCATACTTTGTTTAATCATGGAATCTTGCTCTTATCCACTCATACAACCAAATAAATAGCCCTATAGCGAGTATATAAGGTAAACCATAAGCAATGTACCATAAAACTGAAATAAAGCCCTCAGAAGCCTTTATTTTGCTTGCTATGGCATTCTGTAATACATCTACATGTAAAAAGCCCATAAAATCTCTGCCAATCGTCATAATCAAAGCAAAAAGCATAAACACTAATAACATTGCACCAATACCAGTAAATAATTGCTTTTGTCTTTTTTGATAATGTTCATGTGATTGTTTAACTTCACGCAACATCGAATGAATTTCTTCTCGAACTCCATAAACATCTTTTCGAACCTCTATCTCAATATCTTCTGCATTCACTCGATTTAAATTCTTTTGTAACAAACGAACAAAATCATTATGGACTTTTTTACCTCTACCTTGAAAGTCCTCCGTCGTCTTTTTCAAACTCGACTTGATTGCCTGCAATTCCTTTTCTCTCAAGTCCTGTTGTTCTTTCATCTCTGATATATATTTTATTACTAGCTTGTTTTGTTTCTTCAGTTCTTGCAATTCTTCGTTTTCTAAGGTCTTCTGAATTTTCTGCGACTGCGTCCCAGTCAACTTCGAACGTGTCTGCATATTCATCGTATTCTCGTTCTTCTTCTCGTTCTCGTCTGAATTTCTCGATTGCAAAGCCATTTTCAATCACTCCTTTGTCATAAGAATCGCCCAACTTATTCCCACGTACTTTTTTATCTTCTTCAATGTGTCTATACGTTACGTTGTTTTTCGTTACTCTCGTGATTTCAACACCTTTTTCTTTTAGCAAAGTATTAAATTCTTCAAAGTCTACTGCGTTATCCTTTGTTTCTTCAACTGCCATTCTTATATCATTTTTCCATGACCTTTTATCTTTATCTATCATGTTCTGTTCTGCCAACGTATATCTGATTTCTGATGACTTTTCTGGCACAGATAAACCACGTTCTTCACATAACTGATCATTCGCCTTTTTTATAAAATCACGTTGTTCTTTGTTTGACTGATACTTGTTGCCTGTTTCTAAATTTACTGAATTAATAATAATGTGATTGTGATAATGGTCTTTGTCTGTATGTGTATAAACTGCAACTTGATAATCTGGTGCAATTTTTTTAGCTAATTCTAAACCTATCTCATTACACTCTTTAGCTGTTACTTCGCCAGGCTTAAAAGATTGAATGACTGTATGTGCTTGAACACCATTCTCTTTGCCATATAACGCCCTAGTTTGCTTAAAATATGATTTAGCATAATCAACATCACAATTTAAGCCGCTTTTTTCTTCTGCACGTTCTTCTGCGTAATTAATGGCACGACTTGCCGACTTCGTATTGCCTAATTTAGTTGTTGCCATATCTTATGCAACTCCTTTTTCACATCATCAAATTGCTTTTCTAAATCATGATATTTCTCTTCTGGTAAATGTGTAGCCTTATCTTTATTTTGATTAAACCACTTAGCAATCTGATTCACATTACTACCCAAATGACTTAAATCTTTGGCAATCGATTGTCGCGTTTCTTTGTCTAATTTTGGCGACACTAATCGACTGCCTTGTGCCTTTTTCTTAACGAAATTAGGCACTGTCATATTCAAAGTTTCTGCCGACTGTTTCAACTTTGAATATTCCTGTTCACTCACTCTGAAACTAATTTGTTTTGGCTCTTTGCGGTTGGGTTTACGGTTTCCCCCAACAGACAAATCGCTAGCCAAATTATCTTTATGTTCGTTCACAAGTCCCACCACCTTTCTGACGAAAAATATTCCTTTTCATAAATATAGCTTATAATATAATCTATATTTTCTCAAGTAATATAGTGGTTTGGCAAGCGTCGTATATTCTAGCCACTTCGTTCTGAATATACCGGCTTGCTGGGATTAATCCCAGACCCTTTATGTTTTTGCTAACGCAAAAAATGAGTGGCAAAATGCTAGCCACTCATAGTTCAAAACCAAATTCAAAATCAAAACAAAAGCAACCAAAAATGTGGTTGCTAATAAAATTAATTCTCATAATTATTACGAATAAAATTCTCAATATTTTTTTCGTAATTTGGATAGTTATAATTTCCTAAACAACTTACTTTATTTGAATAATATTTAAATAATTCACAACAAAGCTTAAAAGATTGGTATGTCTTTCTATATCCATTCATCTCAAAAGTAGCTAAAAGCATATTGAATTCTTTATCAGTTAAATATTTGTTTATAAACTTATAATTCTTTCCTAAACTAAAATCAAAACCCCTATTAAAGCCAATATACCAAGAAATCATTCTTAATAATTCAGGACGTAAAATATTATTGAAATGATCTAAAGCAAATAATATTTCTCTTCTAAAAACACCCTTTGCTACATACGTTGAGACACTCCAAAACTCATTACAGCAATCATAAAATTCTCGTTCTGTTGGTTTTTTTAACCAATAATTTGAGTCATCTGGAACAATTTCTTGAGTTACTAAATTATCTTTATCAACTAAAATTTTTACAAGACCATCAGAATCACTAAAATAACGATTTAAATCTTTTAAATTAATTAATGTAATATCCATTTTTATGCCATCTTTAAAATACATTATATAACTGTAACCATAATCTAAATCAGGTGGGAATAATTCCATATCTTCTGGTTTCTGTATAAACAATAATTCTCCAAATAAACTTAACCAACTTTCTTCATGTGTGAAATACTCAATATCTGATACGAAAAAAGCAAAATCATAATCTTGAAACTTATCTTTTTTTATATTTTCATTAGTTCTTGAACCCTCGAGAGCAATAATTTTTACATTGCTTCGTTGATAAGCAAATTCAGAAACTAAATTTAAAATTTCTTTTTCAGTCCTCATTGTTTTTTCACTCCCAAAATCTAAATTCACGCTGCCAAAATTCAATCTGCTTTTGCAATTGTTTTTCATTCTCTTTTAAAGTCAATTTCATTAAGTCCGTTAAATCAATTTCTGAAATACTTTTTAACATTTCTCTGTATTTATTTTTTGTACGTCTTTCTAATTTACCCCATGTACTTTCTTCATGAATTAGCATATAAATCATTGCTTGGTCTTTTACTTTTTCTAAACTAGACCAATCTGGTTTCAAAATATGTAAATCATTAAAACAATCGTTCCAATAATCAACCATATCTCTTTTTAATTCAATTTCTACACGCCATAAGTGTTCAGACATAACTTCAATGTCTGCATTATCCTTACGTTCTTGTTTTTTATTATAAATTCTAATAAATCTATCACTGTCACGAACACCAAAATATTTTGTTTCTGGTTTACCGTTACGACCATAAAAAATAGTTTTCTTAACTGATTTATCAGTCATCGCATAATAATCGCTCAAATCGTCTTCAAAATCAAAAGCCAAATCTAATCTTGTAAAACCATCATCTTCCATGTAGTCAATGATGTTTTGTTTTAACCAAAGCATTTCTTCATGCGTAAGTTTATTAGGATTAAATTCAACACGCATATTACGTCTATCCCACGCATCTGCTTTTACTTTATCATATTCGATGTAAACTTTTTCTTGTAGAGCCTTAGCTTTAAATTTGGTTTGTAATATATCCCAAAGTCTAATTTGTGGCGCAATACTCATAAATTCAGACAGTTTGTGAGCATTGTTCTTATTAAGATTCCCAACAATTGTCATAGCATCAAAGTGTAATTTTGGTTCGGGGGTGTACATAATATGTCGGTTTAACCGGCTATTAGAGTATCCGGTTTTAGAAAAATTTGAGTTTTCCTTTTCCAAACTTTGTTTTGCCTGAATTTCTTCTGCTTTTTTACTCATAAAAAATCGACTCCTTATTTTGTTTAAGAAGTCGCTCACCCGAATATATATCTTGAAGAATAAACCAATATCGTTTAATATCTAGATATACAAAAAT
>NZ_JAJNHW010000016.1:0-2877 GCF_022386695.1 Mammaliicoccus sp. D-M19
GCTTACACCCCGAACCTATTAACCTCATCATCTTTGAGGGATCTTATAACCGAAGTTGGGAAATCTCATCTTGAGGGGGGCTTCATGCTTAGATGCTTTCAGCACTTATCCCGTCCATACATAGCTACCCAGCTATGCCGCTGGCGCGACAACTGGTACACCAGAGGTATGTCCATCCCGGTCCTCTCGTACTAAGGACAGCTCCTCTCAAATTTCCTACGCCCACGACGGATAGGGACCGAACTGTCTCACGACGTTCTGAACCCAGCTCGCGTACCGCTTTAATGGGCGAACAGCCCAACCCTTGGGACCGACTACAGCCCCAGGATGCGATGAGCCGACATCGAGGTGCCAAACCTCCCCGTCGATGTGAACTCTTGGGGGAGATAAGCCTGTTATCCCCGGGGTAGCTTTTATCCGTTGAGCGATGGCCCTTCCATGCGGAACCACCGGATCACTAAGTCCGTCTTTCGACCCTGCTCGACTTGTAGGTCTCGCAGTCAAGCTCCCTTGTGCCTTTACACTCTGCGAATGATTTCCAACCATTCTGAGGGAACCTTTGAGCGCCTCCGTTACTCTTTAGGAGGCGACCGCCCCAGTCAAACTGCCCGCCTGACACTGTCTCCCACCATGATCAAATGGTGCGGGTTAGAAAGTCAACACAGCCAGGGTAGTATCCCACCAGCGCCTCCACGTAAGCTAGCGCTCACGTTTCAAAGGCTCCTACCTATCCTGTACAAGCTGTGCCAAATTTCAATATCAGGCTACAGTAAAGCTCCACGGGGTCTTTCCGTCCTGTCGCGGGTAACCTGCATCTTCACAGGTACTATGATTTCACCGAGTCTCTCGTTGAGACAGTGCCCAAATCGTTACGCCTTTCGTGCGGGTCGGAACTTACCCGACAAGGAATTTCGCTACCTTAGGACCGTTATAGTTACGGCCGCCGTTTACTGGGGCTTCGATTCGTAGCTTCGCAGAAGCTAACCACTCCTCTTAACCTTCCAGCACCGGGCAGGCGTCAGCCCCTATACATCACCTTACGGTTTAGCAGAGACCTGTGTTTTTGATAAACAGTCGCTTGGGCCTATTCACTGCGGCTCTTCAAGGCTTGCACCCTAAAAAGCACCCCTTCTCCCGAAGTTACGGGGTCATTTTGCCGAGTTCCTTAACGAGAGTTCGCTCGCTCACCTTAGAATTCTCATCTTGACTACCTGTGTCGGTTTGCGGTACGGGCACCTATTTTCTAACTAGAGGCTTTTCTTGGCAGTGTGAAATCAACGACTCGTCGGATACATGATCCAACTCCCCATCACAACTCAACCTTACGAGTGCCGGATTTGCCTAACACTCAGTCTTATTGCTTGGACGTGCACTCCAACAGCACGCTTCGCCTATCCTACTGCGTCCCCCCATCGTTCAAACAATCATAGGTGGTACAGGAATATCTACCTGTTATCCATCGCCTACGCCTATCGGCCTCGGCTTAGGTCCCGACTAACCCAGAGCGGACGAGCCTTCCTCTGGAAACCTTAGTCAATCGGTGGATGGGATTCTCACCCATCTTTCGCTACTCACACCGGCATTCTCACTTCTAAACATTCCACATGTCCTTACGATCATGCTTCGACACGTTTAGAACGCTCTCCTACCATTATCCTTACGGATAATCCACAGCTTCGGTAATATGTTTAGCCCCGGTACATTTTCGGCGCAGTGTCACTCGACTAGTGAGCTATTACGCACTCTTTAAATGATGGCTGCTTCTAAGCCAACATCCTAGTTGTCTGGGCAACGCCACATCCTTTTCCACTTAACATATATTTTGGGACCTTAGCTGGTGGTCTGGGCTGTTTCCCTTTCGACTACGGACCTTATCACCCATAGTCTGACTCCCAAGTTAAATTATTTGGCATTCGGAGTTTGTCTGAATTCGGTAACCCGAGAGGGGCCCCTCGTCCAAACAGTGCTCTACCTCCAATAATCATCACTTGAGGCTAGCCCTAAAGCTATTTCGGAGAGAACCAGCTATCTCCAAGTTCGATTGGAATTTCTCCGCTACCCACACCTCATCCGCTCACTTTTCAACGTAAGTCGGTTCGGTCCTCCATTCAGTGTTACCTGAACTTCAACCTGGACATGGGTAGATCACTTGGTTTCGGGTCTACGACCAGATACTCATTCGCCCTATTCAGACTCGCTTTCGCTACGGCTCCACATTTACTGCTTAACCTTGCATCAAATCGTAACTCGCCGGTTCATTCTACAAAAGGCACGCCATCACCCATTAACGGGCTCTGACTATTTGTAAGCACACGGTTTCAGGTTCTATTTCACTCCCCTTCCGGGGTGCTTTTCACCTTTCCCTCACGGTACTGGTTCACTATCGGTCACTAGAGAGTATTTAGCCTTGGGAGATGGTCCTCCCAGATTCCGACGGAATTTCACGTGTTCCGCCGTACTCAGGATCCACTCAGGAGAGAAATGACTTTCGACTACAGGACCTTTACCTTCTATGGTTGGCTTTTCCAAAACCATTCGTCTAATCATTTCCTTTGTAACTCCGTATTGAGTGTCCTACAACCCCAATAGGCAAGCCTATTGGTTTGGGCTCTTCCCGTTTCGCTCGCCGCTACTCAGGGAATCGAGTTTTCTTTCTCTTCCTCCGGGTACTAAGATGTTTCAGTTCTCCGGGTGTGCCTTCTCACATACTATGTATTCATATGCGGATAACATGACATAACTCATGCTGGGTTTCCCCATTCGGAAATCTCTGGATCAAAGCGTACTTACAGCTCCCCAAAGCATATCGTCGTTAGTAACGTCCTTCTTCGGCTTCTAGTGCCAAGGCATCCACCGTGCGCCCTTAATAACTTAATC
>NZ_JAJNHW010000017.1:0-1667 GCF_022386695.1 Mammaliicoccus sp. D-M19
GTTGAATGTTATAAACATTCAAAACTGAATACAATATGTCTCCGTTATTCCATGACCTAATGGTCATTCCGTAATATCCTTAGAAAGGAGGTGATCCAGCCGCACCTTCCGATACGGCTACCTTGTTACGACTTCACCCCAATCATTTGTCCCACCTTCGACGGCTAGCTCCTAAAAGGTTACTCCACCGGCTTCGGGTGTTACAAACTCTCGTGGTGTGACGGGCGGTGTGTACAAGACCCGGGAACGTATTCACCGTAGCATGCTGATCTACGATTACTAGCGATTCCAGCTTCATGTAGTCGAGTTGCAGACTACAATCCGAACTGAGAATAATTTTATGGGATTTGCTTGGCCTCGCGGATTCGCTGCCCTTTGTATTATCCATTGTAGCACGTGTGTAGCCCAAATCATAAGGGGCATGATGATTTGACGTCATCCCCACCTTCCTCCGGTTTGTCACCGGCAGTCAACCTAGAGTGCCCAACTTAATGATGGCAACTAAGCTTAAGGGTTGCGCTCGTTGCGGGACTTAACCCAACATCTCACGACACGAGCTGACGACAACCATGCACCACCTGTCACTTTGTCCCCCGAAGGGGAAGACTCTATCTCTAGAGCGGTCAAAGGATGTCAAGATTTGGTAAGGTTCTTCGCGTTGCTTCGAATTAAACCACATGCTCCACCGCTTGTGCGGGTCCCCGTCAATTCCTTTGAGTTTCAACCTTGCGGTCGTACTCCCCAGGCGGAGTGCTTAATGCGTTAGCTGCAGCACTAAGGGGCGGAAACCCCCTAACACTTAGCACTCATCGTTTACGGCGTGGACTACCAGGGTATCTAATCCTGTTTGATCCCCACGCTTTCGCACATCAGCGTCAGTTACAGACCAGAGAGCCGCCTTCGCCACTGGTGTTCCTCCATATCTCTGCGCATTTCACCGCTACACATGGAATTCCACTCTCCTCTTCTGCACTCAAGTTTCCCAGTTTCCAATGACCCTCCACGGTTGAGCCGTGGGCTTTCACATCAGACTTAAGAAACCGCCTACGCGCGCTTTACGCCCAATAATTCCGGATAACGCTTGCCACCTACGTATTACCGCGGCTGCTGGCACGTAGTTAGCCGTGGCTTTCTGGTTAGGTACCGTCAAGACTTGTTCAGTTACTAACAAATTTGTTCTTCCCTAACAACAGAGTTTTACGATCCGAAGACCTTCATCACTCACGCGGCGTTGCTCCGTCAGGCTTTCGCCCATTGCGGAAGATTCCCTACTGCTGCCTCCCGTAGGAGTCTGGACCGTGTCTCAGTTCCAGTGTGGCCGATCACCCTCTCAGGTCGGCTACGTATCGTCGCCTTGGTAAGCCGTTACCTTACCAACTAGCTAATACGGCGCGGGTCCATCTATAAGTGACAGCCGAAACCGTCTTTCACTATTGAACCATGCGGTTCAAAATATTATCCGGTATTAGCCCCGGTTTCCCGGAGTTATCCCAGTCTTATAGGTAGGTTACCCACGTGTTACTCACCCGTCCGCCGCTAACATCAGAGAAGCAAGCTTCTCATCTGTTCGCTCGACTTGCATGTATTAGGCACGCCGCCAGCGTTCATCCTGAGCCAGGATCAAACTCTCCATAAAAGAAGTAAGCTTGATAAGCTCATTTTTGATT
>NZ_JAJNHW010000018.1:0-439 GCF_022386695.1 Mammaliicoccus sp. D-M19
TTACAGCTCCCCAAAGCATATCGTCGTTAGTAACGTCCTTCTTCGGCTTCTAGTGCCAAGGCATCCACCGTGCGCCCTTAATAACTTAATCTATATTTCCTTATACATAACGTTTAAGAAAATAACTGTTATTAATCTGTGATGTCGTCTATAAAGACGACGCGCGATTATTAAGCTTGTTGAATTTCGTTAGAAATTCACTCGGTTTTTTGCTTGGTAAAATCTATTGCTTACTTATCTAGTTTTCAATGTGCAATTAAAAATGGTGGGCCTAAATGGACTCGAACCATCGACCTCACGCTTATCAGGCGTGCGCTCTAACCAGCTGAGCTATAGGCCCATTCTTAAGTTGAATGTTATAAACATTCAAAACTGAATACAATATGTCTCCGTTATTCCATGACCTAATGGTCATTCCGTAATATCCTTAGAAAGGAGG
>NZ_JAJNHW010000019.1:0-406 GCF_022386695.1 Mammaliicoccus sp. D-M19
TTCTACCAACTGTATCTACATAAAATCCTTTACACCAAAATTTTCTGTTACCATATCTATACTTTAAATGGGCATGTCTATCAAATATCATTAAGCTGCTCTTACCTTTTAAATAACCTACAAATTGAGAAACACTTAACTTTGGTGGAATACTAACTAACATATGAATATGATCTTTACATGCTTCAGCTTCTATTATTTCTACACCTTTTCTTTCGCACAATTGTCTTAAAATAATACCAATATCTCTTTTAATTTTCCCATAAATAATTTGTCTACGATATTTTGGTGCAAACACAATGTGGTACTTACAATTCCATTTTGTATGTGCTAAACTGTTTGTGTCTGATGACATTTAATGCATCTCCTCGTGTTGTTAATTTTGGTTGGCTGACCAAATATTATT
>NZ_JAJNHW010000020.1:0-377 GCF_022386695.1 Mammaliicoccus sp. D-M19
TGGTGCCGAGGACCGGAATCGAACCGGTACGGTAATCACTTACCGCAGGATTTTAAGTCCTGTGCGTCTGCCAGTTCCGCCACCCCGGCAAATAATGGAGCAGAAGACGGGATTCGAACCCGCGACCCCAACCTTGGCAAGGTTGTATTCTACCGCTGAACTACTTCTGCAAAATTAAATGCTTAAATCATATTAATAATAATGCGGGTGAAGGGAGTCGAACCCCCACGCCTTGCGGCGCTAGATCCTAAGTCTAGTGCGTCTGCCAATTCCGCCACACCCGCTTAAATGGTGAGCCATAGAGGATTCGAACCTCTGACCCTCTGATTAAAAGTCAGATGCTCTACCAACTGAGCTAATGGCTCTAAAACATGGTG
>NZ_JAJNHW010000021.1:0-377 GCF_022386695.1 Mammaliicoccus sp. D-M19
CATGTATTAGGCACGCCGCCAGCGTTCATCCTGAGCCAGGATCAAACTCTCCATAAAAGAAGTAAGCTTGATAAGCTCATTTTTGATTGGTAAAGCCAATCACTCTGAAGTACTTTTAGTACTCAATTATTGGAATTAACGTTGACATATTGTCATTCAGTTTTCAATGTTCATTTTGTCTCACAAGAATCTATTATACACTTGTTATATTCTTGTGTCAACATTTAATTCAATTTATTTTTCAAGAAAATTTCAAGAAAAAAAGACCCAAGGGTCAAAATCGAATTTTGCCCGGCAACGTCCTACTCTCGCGGAACGTAAGCCCAACTACCATCGGCGCTAAAGAGCTTAACTTCTGTGTTCGGCATGGGAACAGG
>NZ_JAJNHW010000022.1:0-338 GCF_022386695.1 Mammaliicoccus sp. D-M19
ACCAAGCAAAAAACCGAGTGAATTTCTAACGAAATTCAACAAGCTTAATAATCGCGCGTCGTCTTTATAGACGACATCACAGATTAATAACTCGTAAAACTGGTAAACAAGCATCTCACTTAAAAGCGCCTGAAAGCGTTTGAAGGTGATGAGATGAAATGAATCACGAAGTGATGTTTACTTTTGTAAATGAACAAGAGATTCATGAATCGAGGAAAGATGCGAACGTTTGACCAAGCTTTTACACGATTAAGTTATTAAGGGCGCACGGTGGATGCCTTGGCACTAGAAGCCGAAGAAGGACGTTACTAACGACGATATGCTTTGGGGAGCTGTAA
>NZ_JAJNHW010000023.1:0-314 GCF_022386695.1 Mammaliicoccus sp. D-M19
TAAGCCCAACTACCATCGGCGCTAAAGAGCTTAACTTCTGTGTTCGGCATGGGAACAGGTGTGACCTCTTTGCTATCGTCACCAGACAAATTATTGCTTGAGTCAATCGTTTACATACTTCCTCATCACTGCTGTCTTCCTCATTCATTTACGAAAGTAAACTCATTTGTCATCCATTGTGATTCGTTGTCTATAAGCATTTTCTCTACGCAATACAGATTGAAATGTATTGTACATTCAAAACTAGATAGTAAGCAGATTTTACGGCTAAAACCGATTTAAAATTTGATTAAGTCTTCGATCGATTAGTATTC
>NZ_JAJNHW010000024.1:0-288 GCF_022386695.1 Mammaliicoccus sp. D-M19
CAACTTAAGAATGGGCCTATAGCTCAGCTGGTTAGAGCGCACGCCTGATAAGCGTGAGGTCGATGGTTCGAGTCCATTTAGGCCCACCATTAAATTTTAATTCCCAATTAGGGGGCTTAGCTCAGATGGGAGAGCGCCTGCTTTGCACGCAGGAGGTCAGCGGTTCGATCCCGCTAGTCTCCACCATATTATATTGTACATTGAAAACTAGATAAGTAAGCAATAGATTTTACCAAGCAAAAAACCGAGTGAATTTCTAACGAAATTCAACAAGCTTAATAATCGCGC
>NZ_JAJNHW010000025.1:0-286 GCF_022386695.1 Mammaliicoccus sp. D-M19
AATGGCTCTAAAACATGGTGCCGGCCAGAGGACTTGAACCCCCAACCTACTGATTACAAGTCAGTTGCTCTACCAGTTGAGCTAGGCCGGCTTTAAATGGTGGAGAATGACGGGTTCGAACCGCCGACCCTCTGCTTGTAAGGCAGATGCTCTCCCAGCTGAGCTAATTCTCCATTTAAAATTATGTAATATTATTACTTGCCCGGCAACGTCCTACTCTCGCGGAACGTAAGCCCAACTACCATCGGCGCTAAAGAGCTTAACTTCTGTGTTCGGCATGGGAACA
>NZ_JAJNHW010000026.1:0-267 GCF_022386695.1 Mammaliicoccus sp. D-M19
GAGAAGATCAGCCAAATGTACTACTTTCCCAGCAACCCTTAAAAGGGTTGTTTTATTTTGTCTTCTTTCGAGTTTCTTCCCCAGTAAAAGGTTCTATGTACTCTATCATTGTTAACTGTTCTGCTACTATATCCTCTTGTAATTGATTTCTTATATAATTTTCTATCACTTTTTTATTCTACCAACTGTATCTACATAAAATCCTTTACACCAAAATTTTCTGTTACCATATCTATACTTTAAATGGGCATGTCTATCAAATATCAT